>JAJDZE010000009.1 GCA_022824805.1 Acidimicrobiia bacterium
CGGTCTCGACGAGCTGCGCTGGCTGGCGCCTGTGCATCCAGGCGACCGGCTCACCCTCGTAGTCGACGTGCTGGAGCTGCGCCCAAGTCGCTCCAAGCCCGACCGGGGCATCGTCAAGATGGCCCACGAACTCGTCAACCAACACGACACCACGGTGGTGCGCTCGGTGGCGAACATGATGCTCGCCCGCCGCACCTGACGCGGCCCGACCGCCGAGCGCGTCGCTCGGCTAGGCGTACTGGGCGGCGGCCTGGTGCTCCAGCCAGCCCAGCAGGATGGCGACGGCCCGTGGGTCGTGGCGGATGCGGTGATCGGCGCCCGTGATGAGGCGCAGTTCGGCGCCGGGATGGCGCGAAGCGAGATGCCGGGCCTCCTCGTAGGGCACCTGGCGGTCGTTGATGCCGTGCAGGATCAGCAGCGGACGGTCGGCGAGCTGCTGCACCGCGTCGACCGCCCGGTTCTGCTTCAGCTCACGATTCCAGGCGCTCGCTGAGCGCGGGAAGCCTTCCGACCTGATCACGCCCACATTGCGGCAGTGCTGCAGGAATGCCTTGGGGTCGCCCGCCCAGTCGTCGAAGTCGGCCCGGGGCGCCATCGCGGCCACGCCCCGCACACGAGCATCGCGAGCCGCAGCCAGGATCGCCACCGAGCCGCCGGTGGTAGAGCCCACCAGCCAAACGCCACGGCAGCCGTCCGCGAGGACGTGCTCGATGGAGCGCCCGACGTCGTCGATCCAGCCGAGCAGCGAGAAATCGCCGTCCGACTCGCCGCAGCCCCGCATGCTGACGGCCAGCACGGTCCAGCCCTGCGCTTCGGCAATGCGCTCGGCGAACTGCTGGTAGGTGCGGTTGGGTATGCCGGGTCGCTGCTTGGACGGGAACCCGTGGCACAGCACCACCGCCGGTCCGCTCCCGGTCGAGCGGGACGGCCGCACCATCAGCGCCGCAAGGTGCGGACTGCCGTCGATGGTGATCTCGGTGACGGTGGTGCTCACTGCTCTGCTCAGCGTCTGCGGCAGCGTCGGCGCAGCACCCCAGAGGCCATCATCAGCGCTGCCTAGCGGCAGAGCCGCGACAGGCGGTACCCGCGGTTACGCGCTTCTGGCAGCTCGTCGGGACCGAAGGTGGCGTAGGACTGCGCTGCCACGATGTCAGCGACAGCGGCGGCGAGCTGTTCGGTGACCGCCGGATCATCAGTCTCATGTTCCATGTCGTAGACGATCTGGTTGCGCTTGTCGCCGACGAATCGGCAGCCGGCGAGCTCCCTGGGGATGTCCATGGGGACATTCTGCCGTCCGGCTGCGGGCTCAGCCTCAGTCGGGGTCCACGATGGCGAGCGCGCCGATCAGGCGCAGGTATTCCAGGTGCGCCTCGGTCACCGCTTGGACCTGTTCCAACGACACCTCAAGCCCGTCTCGGCGGACGCTGCGGTACAGATCGGCCGCTGAGGACTGGTCCTCGGTGACCGTCGTGCTCGTCTCACCCGCCGGGTCAGGATCAGCGTCGTCCGGCGCAGGTGGGGGCGCGAACTGCAGCTGGTTGAGGTGTGCCCGCAGCAACGCCTCCAGCTCGCTGGGCTCCAATGCCGCAGCAATGTCGAACGGCACGAGGTCGGCGACGACCTCGGCCGCCTCGGCGAGACGCCACACGGGCTCGCGTCGCTGGCGGCCGAGCCGTTGCGCCTGCGTGCCGACCACGCCCGCGGCGACGACGAAGCCGATCACCAATGAGATGACGATGACCGCGACGATCACCGGTGCCTCCCCGGCAGCTCAGATGCCGGCGCGGCGCGACCGCCGCGTCGCAGAGCCTCAGTCTGTCGTGTTCGGGCCTACAGGCCGATGCGCTGGGCCAGCTGCTCCCGGTGGTAGGCGGGATCGCCGAAGATCAGCTCCGAGCTCTTCGCGCGCTTGAAGTACAGGTGCGCAGGGTGCTCCCACGTGAAGCCGATGCCGCCGTGGATCTGGATGTTCTCCGCGGCGCAGTGGAAGTACGCCTCAGAGCAGTAGGCCTTGGCGAGCGACGCCACCGACGGAAGCTCGTCGTTCATCTCCGCGGCGCACCAAGCCGCGTAGTAGGCGGCCGACTTGGCCGACTCGACCTCGAGCAGCATGTCGGCGCACTTGTGCTTGATGGCCTGGAACGAGCCGATCGGGCGCCCGAACTGCACACGGTCCTTCGCGTACTGCACGGCCATGTCGAGCACGAACTGCGCACCGCCGACCTGCTCATTGGCCAGCGCCACCGCAGCCAGATCGAGCACTTGGTCGATGTAGGCAAAGTTGTCGGTGTCGCACAGGTGCTTGGCCGGCGTGTTGTCGAAGGTGATGCGGGCCTGCTTGCGGGTCTGGTCCATGGTGGCGAGGTTCTCGCGGCTGAGTCCGGCTGCGTCGCCCTCGACGGTGAACAGGTGAATGCCGCCGTCGCAGCGCGCCGCCACCACGAACAGGTTCGCCGTGCCGCCGTCGGTCACGAACATCTTCTCGCCTGAGATCGTCGCCGAGTCGCCGGTATCGGTGGCCTCCACCTCGACGCCCTCGGCATCCCAGCGGCCGCTGGCCTCGGCCAGCGCCAGGGTGGCGATGATCTCGCCCGATGCGATCCCTTCGAGCAGCTCTTCTTTGGCTTTCTCGTTGCCCGAGTGCAAGATGGCGTTGCCGGCCAGCACCACTGTGGAGAAGTAGGGCGAGCACAGCAGGCTGCGGCCCATCTCCTCGAGCACGATGCCGAGCTCCACGTAGCTGGCGCCCTGCCCGCCGTACTCCTCGGGAATGATCAGCGCCTGCAAGCCGAGCTGCTCGGCCATCTGCGACCACACGGCAGGGTCGTAACCGTCGTCGGTCTCCATCAGCTCCCGAACGGTGGTCTCCGGGGACTTCTCCTCAAGGAACGAACGGACGAAGTTGCGGAGCTCTTCCTGCTCCTCGGTGAATGCGAAGTTCACGGACGCGCCTCCGGGGCTGATGCAGCCTGAGCACCGGCGCTGCCGGTGCAATGGACAGCCGAAGTTCTATCACCCAGCGGCCGGATCGACTCAGGAGCGGTGGAACCCTCGGCACACCCGGAGCGTTAGCTTTCGTGACGGGCGCCCCCCAGTGGGGCACACCGGTTCGCCCCCCGACCGGTGCCCGTCAAACTCGACCCGGAGGCTGAGCCGGCCTCCTTCAGCCGACAAGCCGACCCTCCATCGAAACGGGCAGACATGAGCGACAGTTCCCACGAGGCCACGGCAGATGCGCCCTCCCCCTCCGAGGCCCCCGACGGCCGAGGCATCGGCCGGCTCATCCGCCGGCCCGGCTCGGTGGCCGGGCTGCTGGCCGGCATTGCAGGTGCAGCTGTCGCACTCGCATTCGGCGAGTTCGTCGACGGGCTGTTCGACTCGATCCCGTCGCTCGTGGTGGCCGTCGGCGAGGCGTTGGTGGACTACTCGCCCGACTGGGCCGTGAAGCTGAGCATCGAGCTGTTCGGTGAGAAGGACAAGGCCGTGCTGGCGATCGGCATCGTCGGCGTGTCGCTCATCATCGGCGGTCTGCTGGGCGCGTGTGCCATGGCGCCTCGACGACGGTGGGTGCCGTTTGCCGGCTTCGCTGCGTTCGGCGTGATCGGCGGCTGGACCGCGGCGCGCAATCCGATGAGCCCGTTCGTGGGCTCGTGGGTGGTCGCCCTGGCTGCCGCTGCGCTCGGCTACGTCACGCTGAGGCTGTTGCTGCGAGTCGCCCCGGCTCGCAGCGCAGTACCCGAAGACGATCAGGCGCCCCCTGAACCTGCTGTCGCAGCGATGCCCGAGGCGGCCCCCGACGCCGGTCGCCGTGCCTTCTTGCTCGGCATCGGCGGCGCCGGGGTGGCCGCCGTGGGACTCGTTGCGCTGGGTCGGGGCGTTCGTGGTCCCTCAGCGGCAGAGACGGCCCGGGCCGGCATCGACCTGAGTGCAGCGAGGCCCCCGCCAACCACCGCTGCGGCGGGCACCGCGACCGCTGCGGCGCCGACAGCCACCACCGCGGCCGGTCCCTCGGTCGCTACCCAGGTGGCCGCGCTGGACACGCTCGATGAGGTCGCGGGCATCTCGAGCTACGTGACCCCCAACAACAGCTTCTACCGCATCGACACGGCGCTGACGGTGCCGCAGGTCGACCCCGCCAACTGGAAGCTCAGCTTCACCGGCATGGTCGACAACCCTTTCGAACTGACCTTCGATGAGATCCTGGCGATGGATCTGCAAGAGCACGTGATCACGCTGTCGTGCGTGTCGAATCGGGTCGGCGGCAGCCTGGTCGGCAACGCCGTCTGGACCGGCGTGCCGCTGGTGGATCTGCTCGACCGGGCGGGGGTGCAGAGCGGCGCCGACCAGGTCGTCGGACGCTCGGTGGATGACTGGACTGCCGGTTTCCCCACCGAGATCCTTCGCGACGGCCGCAACGCAGTGCTGGCCGTCGGCATGAACGGCGAGCCGCTGCCGACCGCCCATGGCTTCCCCGCACGCCTCGTGGTGGCGGGGCTCTACGGCTACGTGTCGGCCGTGAAGTGGGTCGAAGAGATCCATCTCACCACCTGGGACGGCTTCGACGGCTATTGGGTGCCCCGGGGATGGTCCAAGCGCGGCCCGATGAAGACGCAGAGCCGGATCGATGTGCCCGGCAGCGGCGACCGCCCTGTCGCAGGCACCGAAACGGCCATCGCCGGCATCGCCTGGGCGCCGACAAGGGGCATCAGCGCCGTCGAGGTGCGCGTCGACGACGGCCCGTGGCAGCGCTGCGATCTGGGCGAGGCGTTCGGCGACGAGAGCTGGGTGCAGTGGTATCTGCCCTGGACGCCCACCGCAGGCACGCACTCGCTGCAGGTGCGTGCGATCGACGGCACAGGCATGACCCAGCCCGAGGGCCCCAAGGACGTCCGCCCTGACGGCGCCGAAGGCTGGCACCGCGTCGCCGTGCGGGTAGACGCCGCCTAGCAGGCACGAAACAGGAGCACTGGCCGCGTCTTAGGATGCGGCCATGGCTCTGCACTGGTCCGCAACCGGCATCGAGGTCCACAAGCACGTCGTGCGCCCGCTCGAGGGCAGCCTGCCCCACGGCTTCCCCGACGACTTCGACAACAACGTCTTCACCATCCGTTGCACCGAGACCGGCGAGGCGATGCTGATCGACGCTTCGAACGAGCACGAACGGCTGCTGGAGGTGTGCCAGAAGCTCGGGGTCGTCACGGTGGTGGAGACCCACGGCCACTGGGACCACATCCAGGCCGTGCCAGCGGTGCGCGACGCCGGCATTGAGGTGGGCATCACCGCCGAGGATGCGTCGATGCTGCCCAGCTACGACTACATCCTCGAAGACGACTCCGTGATCGAAGTGGGCCGCCTGCGCATCCGCACGATTCACAATCCCGGCCACACCGCTGGGTCCATGAGCTTTCAGGTGGAGGGCACGCCGCTGCTGTTCACCGGCGACACGCTGTTCCCGGGAGGGCCCGGCGCCACCAGCGGCGGCGGCGACTTCGACCAGATCATCCGCAGCATCGAGGATCGGATGTTCTCGGCGTTTCCAGCAGACACGATGGTGCTGCCCGGCCACGGTCTCGACACCACGATCGGCACCGAGTCGCCCCAACTGCAGGAGTGGATCGACCGCCGCTGGTAGCTCCTAGCCGGTCGCCACCCGGCGACTGGGTCAATCCGGTCGCCACCCGGCGACTGTGTCTAACCCGTCGCCACGCGACGGCCGAGCGACCTGAACGCGATGTAGAAGGTCACGATCGCGAGGCCGAAGATGGACGCGGCGCCCTTGCCGATGGCCGACCAGTCCCAGCCATCGAACAGGATGGCTCGCATCCCCTCCATCAGGTAGGTGACAGGGTTCCACGCGGACACCGTCCGGAGCCAGCCGGTCATCAGCTCGCGTGGCAGGAACGACGGCGTCAGGAATGCGAACGGGAAGAAGATCAGGAACGAGGAGTTGACTGCGGCCGGGTTCCCGGTGCGCAGCGCGACCGTATACGGGATGCCGCTGTAGGCCACGCTCCACGCGATGGCGAGCAGCAGGAACATCAGCAGTCCCAGAACGCCGGTCTCGAACCACACTCCGAACACGAGACCCATCGCCACCACGAACAGTGCGAGGCCGAGCGCCATGACGATGTCGGCCACCATGAGCCCGAACAGCAGCGTGGACCGCCGGATGGGCGTCACGAGCATCCGGTCGAGGTAGCCGGACTGGATGTCGATCACGAGCACGCTGGCCCTCGAGATTCCCGTCACGGCGAAGATGATCGCAACGGGAAGCTGGAACGCCCGGTAGTCAAGCCCGACCCCGCTCTCCGCGGGCGCTTGGCCCTCCACGAACGATTCGAGGGCACCCGTGTTCACCACGAAGAAGAAGATGGGGATGATCAGCGCCGGGATCACGAACTCGGGTTCCCGCACCACGCTGCGCACTGCCCGCCGCGCAATCGTGGCGATATCGGTCAGGAAGCCGACGCGGTTCGTGAGACCGCCGCCTGGCGCGAGCCCGTCCGCGGGAGTCACCGCAGCGTCGGTCATGTCCCGCCTCCTGCCGTTGCAACGGCACCGTCTGTCGCAGATTCGCCGGCAGCGGCACCCGCCGCAGCCTCCTCGGCCGCGACAGCGTCTTCGGCCGCGGCCATGCGGTAGCCGGTTGCCTGCAAGAACACGTCGTCGAGCGACGGTGTGCGCACCGTCAGCGCTGTCGGATGCACGTCAGCGCTCGCCAGTGCCACCGCCACCGCACCGATGAGCCCGGCGCCGTCGGATGTCGCGATGGTGACGCCCAGCCGACCGGCAGTCACGCCGTCGGCGCCCGGCACCGATGATGCAACCTCGGCCGCCCTGGCAATGTCGCTGGGTTCGAGATCCACCACGATGACGTCGGCGCCGACACCTCGCTTCAGCTCGACTGGCGTTCCCTGCTCGACGATGCGGCCGTCGGCCAAGATCGCGATCCGGTCCGCCAGCGCATCGGCTTCCTCCAGATACTGCGTGGTCAGGAACACCGTGACGCCCAGCTCGCCGTTCAGACGCCGCACGTCCTCCCAGACCTGCGCTCGGCTCGCTGGGTCGAGCCCGGTGGTGGGCTCGTCCAAGAAGATCACCTCCGGTGCATGGATGAGCGACGCCGCCAGATCGAGGCGCCGCTTCATGCCGCCGCTGTAGGTGCTGACACGGTCGTCGATGGCATCGCCGATGTCGGCGAGGTCGATGGCCTGGGAGATGGACGAGGCCCGGTCGGCGGGGCGCAGCCCGTACAGGCGAGCCTGCAGGTCGAGAATCTCGCGGCCGGTCTGCTTCTCGTCGAGGGCAGCCTCCTGCATGGCCACACCGATGCGGACGCGGACCTCGCCGGGGTTCTTGGCGACGTCGTAGCCGGCGACCCGGGCTGAGCCGGCCGTCGGTGCCAGCAGCGTGCACAGCATGCGTACCGTCGTGCTCTTGCCAGCGCCGTTCGGCCCCAGGAAGCCGAAGATCTCCCCTTGGTGAACGCGCAGATCCACCCCGTCCACCGCCCGCTTGGCCCCGAAATCGCGCACCAGTCCGGAGGCTTCGATGGCAGTCACCGGCACTGCGGAATTCGATTCGGACACCGGCGGCAGGCTACCGAGCGGCCCGCGCCGGAGACCCGGGAATTACGAGATGCTTACTCGCTTCGTAGTCGATCACGTACCCTCGATCCTGCTGGCACGCTGACCCGAAGAAGGTCTCGGACAAGCAAGGGTGCAAAGTGATCTTCGACCGTGCTTCTGATATCAGGCTCCCCGTTGTGCTCGAAGTTCAAGTGGGCGCATTCGGACCCGATGGCGAACTCATGAGCGAGCGTCGCTACGAACCTGCCGATTTCGACGATGACCTCGTGCCTTGGCTGATTGGCGAGCGCAACATCGACCTGCGTGATGGCACTGTCACCGCAGAAGACCTGGCGGGCATGGCCAAGATCGCCGACGAGGCCTTGTCGTGGGTCGCGGCAGAGTACGAGACCGCAGCCTTCTCCGCCGGGACACACCTGCCGATGCAGTGGGACAGCACCGTCGACAACACGGAGCGGGCGCGCCGAGGGTTGTCGTCAGATATCGCTCTGCTGGTCGACATGGAAGGTCGTCCCTGCCACGAACGCCACGGTTCCTGCGTTCTTTGCAAGGAGCCCTGCTCATCGTGTGACTGTGATCCGCACATGGTGGCCACTGCCCGGGTGACCATCGCCCTGTCACCTGCCTGATCCGTAGAGGTTGGTCAAGCGTTTGTCTTCTGGCGAAGCAGGCCGGTTCGCCGATCAACCTCGTAGTCGGCATCGCGCAGTGCCTGGGTCACCGTTCGAAGATTGACTGCCGACAGGTCCCAGCTTCTTCGGAAGCCCTCGCGCAGCACTTCGACATAGCACTGGCTGGGGCTGAGCCGACCGGACGCCGCAAGCGCTTCCCGCAGCACGGCCGCGACCTCATCGGATGTCGGCACCGTCACTGCTCCCGGCGGACACCCTGCGCGCATGGTCAGCATGAGGTCGACGGTCGAGACGTGCTCGAAGCCTGATGCCAGGCCCTTCACCGAGCGCTGACCCTTGTCGAGGGTGGCGATCATCTCCGGCACCACCACCAGCCCCGCCGTCGCGATGGCCCGTTGGAGAAGTCGCCACACAGCGCCATCGCTGTTGCCGAACAACAACGTGATGTGGCCGCCGGGCTTCAACACGCGGCTGCACTCCCGCAGCGCTTCGGTCAATATCGATTCGTACCGATCTGCCGAGCGGTACGCGCCTGTGTCGGTCCGGTCTACGACGGCCTCAAGCCCGGAGTCCGTGAATTGCTGACCCGGCAGCCAGACCTCGTGGAACAGGTTCATGTCGGAGTAGAAGATGTTCGAGCCAAACGGCGGATCGGTGAACACATAATCGACGGAGTCGTCCTCCAGCGGCAGCGAAGTGGCGCTCGCAACCTCGTAGGCGACGTCATCGCCTGCCACAGTCGCTACGAGTCCGCGCTCGCTCCGCAGGGCGCGTATCCACTCGTCAGATCGGATCACAGCCTCGACCTTGCGGGCGAACAGATCGAAAACGTTCCACTCGTAGAACACGGGCGCGACGTAGTAGTTGGCGTTCGCTGCGTTGAGCGGCCGTTGGCGTGACCATTGGTACCGCTTGCTCGCCCGGGTCAGGATCGCGGTGAAGGCGAAGCGCAGATTGTCGCGCACGAGAACGTCTTCCGCGGCCTCAACTGAATCGCGGAGGGCCGCCAGCGCGTACAGATTTCGACGGCCGAAGAAAGCTGCCGTCGATGTCAGGCCATGACGCCCGAGAGCCGACGCCTGGTACATCTGCCGCGAAGGCTCGATCGCCACATCAGGCCACGAGACGTCTGCCGTCGGCGGCGAGAGCGGCTCCGACCAAGGTTGCTCCAGCTGTGTGCGCGAACAGACACAGACAATTGAATCGACAACCGGCGTCTCGTCCAGCCGCCATGAACGACTGCTGATCGCGGCTCCGCAGTCGGCGCAGCCCATCGCGGCCTTGTTCCACTGGGAATCACGCAGCGCCTCGAAATAGCTGACGTGAGCGCCGCACCCGACGCACTCGACGACGACAGAGCAGATCGTCTTGGCCGTCTCGGCACGCCTTCCGCACGCGGCGCACTTCACGCCGTAGATGTCGCCGAGCGCATCGCGGGCCTGCTTCACTGCCGCCTGCCCTGCGCATCGAAGCTGGGTCGGATCGACGAGCTTGACGTAGTTGCTGCCGATGTGCCGCCCGAGCACCGACACATCGAACAAACGGGCCCGCCGACCTGATGCCAAGGCGGCCACACCGGTCATGCCCGACCCGGCGAACGGATCGAGGATGATGTCACCGGGCGCCGTGAGCGCCTCGATGAACGGCAGCACGGCGGTCACCGGCACCTTGGTCAGATACGCATGAGCCATGTACGCCGGGTCCGAACGCTTCACCGCAACCGCCGCAGGCAGCGCCACAGCACCGTTGCTACCGGGCTGAAAGAGCCCCGCCTGCCCATTGACAGCGGCCGTGGCGCGGAGGCTCTGCGGCATAGGTCACATCTTGCCGCCCAAGGCAGGTGTAGCGAGGAGTTTCAAGCAAGACGGAGACTTCGCCCGCACGGGAAGCGTGGACGCGCTGCTTGATGCGTACGAGCAACTGGAGGAAGCCCGGCCGTGGGTTCTGTACGCACTGGGCCTTATGGAGGCATCGGTGGTGCGAACACGAGCAGGAGCACGACTGACTGCGGTGCTCAGGAACGCGTTGGAACCTATGTGGCTACGGGAACTCGATTGGCTCAACAGCGAAGACGACGACCCACTCGCTGCACTCGATCTCCAGAAGATTCGGTTCGACCCGCTGCATCCCACAACGCTCGACACACCGCGCGTAGCCGCTCATGGCCCAGGGCCAACTGAGCCCTAGCCCGTAGCGGGCGGCAGGACGTCGATGTGGCGGGTGGCTGACTCCCAGGCGTGGGCCAGCTCGAGCACTGAGCGGTCGGCGCGGTGGCGGCCGACGAGTTGGAGGCCGACGGGCAGGCCGTCAGGAGTGAAGCCGGCCGGCACTGAGATGGCGGGGTGGGTGGTGACGGTGATGTCGCTGCATGAGCGCATCCAGTCGATGTAGGTCTCGAACTCGACGCCGTCGATCTCGGTGGGGTACTCCACCTCGACGTCGAACGGCGGCACCTGGGTGGTCGGGCACGCCAGGAACTCGAAGCCGCCTTGGTCGGGCGACATGAAGGCATCGACGGCGGCGAACAGTTGGGAGTGACGGCGGCAGGCGTCGGCGTACTCGCTCATGGTCATGTTCAGGCCCTTGTCGATGTTCCACGCGAGCGTCTCCTTGAACTGGTCCCGGTGCTGTTCGAGCAGCTGGCCGAAGCCGACCGCCATCACCCAAGCCCTGCGGGCCTGGAAAACTTGCGGGGCGTCGGACAGGTCGGGCCAGGCTTCGACCACCTCGCAGCCCAGGTCGGCGAGCACATCGGGAACGTTGGCTGTGGCCGCTCGAACTGCGGAGTCGACGGGAAGCCCGCCGGCGTCGGGCGACCATGCCACCCGCACACCGCGCAGGTCGCGCTCCAGCGAACCGGCGAAGACATCCGAAGACTCCTGGTTCGACACCGGCGATCGGTCATTAGGGCCGGCCAGCGCCTGCAGGAAGAACGCCACATCGCCGACCGTGCGGGCCATCGGGCCTTCGACCGCCAACGGGAACCAGGCATCCATCGCGGTAGTCGACGGCACCCGGCCGGGCGAGGGCCGAAAGCCCACGATGTTGCAGAACGCCGCCGGGTTGCGCAGCGAGCCGCCCAGGTCTGACCCGTCGCACAGCGGCAGCATCCGGGCGGCCAGCGCCACCGCAGCGCCCCCGCTGGAGCCGCCGCAGGTCTTGCCGACGTCGTAGGGGTTGCGGGTGATGCCGAAGACCGGGTTGAACGTGTGCGAGCCGGCGCCGAATTCGGGCGTGTTGGTCTTGCCCACCATCACGGCACCGGCGTGCCGCTGGCGCTCCACCACCAGCGCATCGATGTCGGGGACGAAATCGGCGAACAGCGGCGAGCCCATGGTGGTGCGCACGCCAGCGGTCAGCGCCAGGTCTTTGTGGGCCACGGGCAGCCCGTGCAGCAGTCCCAGCGACTCGCCCCGGGCGTGGGCTTCGTCGGCAGCGGCTGCACGCTCGGCCGCCAGCTCAGGCGTGAACGTGACGATGGCGTTGAGGGCAGGGTTGACCTGCTCGATGCGCTCGAGATGTGCCGCCAGCAGCTCTCGCGCCGAGATCTCGCCTTCCGCCAGCATGGCCGCCATCTGCGTGGCAGTCAGCCCGCAGACGTCCGTCGTGTCCCAGGAAGCAGTGTTCATCAGCTCATTCGAACACAACTGTGCGCAGAATTGCCGTTCAACACGGTCCTGCTGCGCTCATCGAGCCGCAAAATCGGTTTTGAGTGTGGGAATGCCGCCTCACGCGGCACCGTCACACCCAAAACCAAGGGTGCCCCGTCATCCTGGCCTCGGCCGGGCACCTGGCGTTCTAGGTTGCTCCCCATGAGCCAGTCGTTCACTGCTGGGACCAGCGACGAGAACCGTCGCACCAACCAAACCGTCGAGCTGCTGCAGACCCTGATCCGCAACGAGTGCGTCAACTACGGCACGGCCGAATCCGGCGGCGAGGTCCGCAACTCCGACACCATCCAGGCCTACCTCGAGGGCGCCGGACTGGATCTCGAAGTCTTCGATGCGGCACCGGGCCGGCGGTCGCTCGTGACCCGCATCGAGGGCAGCGACCCCAACGCTCCCACCCTGTGCCTGATGGGCCACACCGACGTGGTACCGGTGAACCGCGACGGCTGGAGCCGCGACCCCTTCGGCGGCGAGCTCATCGACGGCGAAGTCTGGGGCCGCGGCGCGGTGGACATGCTGAACCTCACCGCCTCGATGGCCGTCGCGTTCCGTCACTTCGCCGAGACCGGCTACAGGCCCAAGGGCGACCTCATCTATTTCGCCTGCGCCGACGAGGAAGCCGGTTCGAACTACGGCGCCCGCTGGATGGCTGAGAACCACTGGGATGTCATCGGCGCCGACTACGTGCTGACCGAGAATGGCGGCCTGCACTCGGGGTCGCCCGACGCCCCGTTCATCGGCATGAACATCGGCGAGAAGGGCGTGGCCTGGCGGCGACTGCGAGTGCGCGGCGTGCCCGGGCACGGCTCCCGCCCGTTCCGGCAGGACAACGCCTTGGTGAAGGCCGCCGCAGTAGTGCATCGGATCTCGCAGTACCGGCCGCCACCCCGGTTCCACGAGCTGTGGCGCGAGCAGGTCGACACGCTCGGTGTCGATGACGAGACCAAGGCCATCATGCTCGACGAGCATCTCATCGAGGACTGGCTCGACGCCCATCCCAGCGCGTCGGCGGCAGCGCATCTGTATTCGTGCACCCACACATCGTTCTCGCCGAACGTGCTCGGGGCGCCCACCGCAATGAAGACGAACGTCATCCCTGATCACGTCGACATCGAGGTGGACGTGCGAACGCTGCCCGGCGAGGGCGCTGCAGAGGTACAGGCGCACCTCGACGAGGCCCTCGGCGATCTCGCCGGCCAAGTCGAGGTGGAGATCATCATGAACGACCCCGCATCGCTGAGCCGGGTCGAGACGCCGCTGTGGGACGCGCTGGAGGTGGCGGTGGGGCGGCGCTTCCCGACGGCCCGGCTGACGCCGCAGCTCATCATCGGGTTCACCGACTCGCGGGTGTATCGCGACATGGGGGCAGTCGCATACGGCGCCGGACTGTTCAGCCCCGAGCTCGACGGCGCCGACTTCGGCGCCCGGTTCCACGGGAACGACGAACGCATCGACATCGAGTCGCTGGCGCTCACGACCCAGCTGTGGCTCGACGTGGTCGACAGCCTCTGGGACTGAAGGCAGCACCTCCCGATTGTCGGACCCATGGCCCGGCGCCGGTTGAGGCATTTGGGGCCAGCCATACACTGCGGTTGATGGCACAGGGCGACACGGCGCCGCAGGGCGCGACAGCCAGCGCAGCGCCGCACGGCGCGACAGCCAGCGCAGCGCCGCACGGGGCGACAGCCGACACGGTGCCGGACGCCGCACCCCTCTTCGAGATCGACGGCTTGGGCGTCCGAGCAGTCGACGGCCCGCAGATCCTGCGCGGCGTGGATCTGGTGGTCAACGCGGGCGAGTGCCACGCCATCATGGGCCCCAACGGGTCGGGCAAGTCGACGCTGGCCACCACGATCCTGGGATCGCCGGAGTACGAGGTGACCGGCGGGGAGATCCGCTTCCGGGGCGACGATGTCTCCGAGTGGGATCCCGACGCCCGCTCCAAAGCCGGGTTGTTCCTGGCTTTCCAGTACCCGCAGCACATCGCGGGCGTGTCGGTGCGCAATTTCCTGCGCCAGGCGGTCTCGGCACGACGGGGCGAGGATGTGTCGGCCATCGAGATCTACGTCGCCATGGGCGAGTGGATGTCGCGGCTGGGCATGGACGAGTCGTTCATGGACCGCTACCTCAACGAGGGCTTCAGCGGCGGCGAGCGCAAGCGCAACGAGATCCTGCAGCTCGCCCTGCTCGAGCCCGACGTGGCCGTACTCGACGAGACCGATTCGGGCCTCGACATCGACGCGCTGCGAGTGGTGGCCACCGGTCTGCAGCAGGTCCGTGCCGAGCGACCGCACATGGGCGTCGTGCTCATCACCCACTACGAGCGCCTGCTCGGCGAGATAGAGCCCGACTGCGTGCACGTGCTGGTCGACGGGCAGATCGTGGCCTCGGGCGGCCCCGAACTCGCCGCCGAGCTGGAACGCGACGGCTACGAGCCCTTCGAGCAGAAGGCAGCGGCGTGAGCACCGGGGCCGGCCCCGACATCGACAGGGCAGTGAAGGTGCAGTTCCCGCTGCTCGAGCGCAGCGTCCACGGCCGCCCGATCGTCTATCTCGACTCTGCGGCGTCGTCGCAGAAGCCGACGGCCGTGCTCGACGCCATGGACGACTACTACCGCACGGTCAATGCCAACGTTCATCGCGGGGCGTACGAGATCGCCGCCGCTGCGACCGAGCAGATGGAGCAGGCTCGGGCCGACGTCGCCCGGTTCATCTCGGCGCCCAGCGCGGACGAGATCGTGTTCACCAAGAACGCCACCGAAGCCATGAACCTGGTCGCCCGCTCGTGGGGCGGTTCGAACCTCGGATCGGCCGATGCGATCGTGCTCACCGAGATGGAGCACCACGCCAACATCGTGCCGTGGCACATCCTGGCCGCCGAGCGGGGTTTCGAGATCCGCTGGATCCCGATCACCCACGACGGCTGCTTGGACCTCACCGACCTCGACCGGCTGCTCGACGGGGCGAAGCTGCTGTCGGTGACCGCCATGAGCAACGTGCTCGGCACGCTCAACCCGATCCCCCGCCTTGCAGCCGCCGCCCACGACGCCGGTGCGCTGCTCAGCGTCGACGCCAGCCAGTACGTGCCGCACCTGCCCACCGATGTGGGGGAACTGGGCGCCGACTTCATGGTGTTCACCGGGCACAAGATGTGCGGCCCGACCGGCGTGGGCGTGCTGTGGGCCCGCATGGAGCTGCTCGACGCCATGCCGCCGTTCCTGGGCGGCGGCGAGATGATCCTCGACGTCACCAAGGAAGGCTTCCGGCCCAACACGGTGCCGCACAAGTTCGAGGCGGGCACGCCGCCGATCGCCGAGATCGTGGGCCTCGGCGCAGCGGTTCGATACCTCGAGGGGCTGGGCATGGATGCTGTGCGAGCCCACGAGGTCAGCCTCACCGGCTACGCCTTGCGGACGCTGACCGACCGTCACGGCGACGACATCACCGTGCACGGGCCCTCCGAGCCCGCCCAGCGCGGCGGGGTGCTGTCGTTCGTGTACCGCGACGTGCACCCACACGACATCTCCCAAGTGCTCGATCAGAGCGGCGTGTGCGTGCGAGCCGGTCACCACTGCGCCAAACCGCTCATGCGATGCCTCGGCGTCACTGCCACCACACGGGCCTCGCTGTACGTGTACAACGACACTTCCGACATAGATTCGCTGGCCGAAGCGCTCGACGAAGTCGGCGCGCTGTTCGGCCACTAGAGGCGACAGACCGGGACGAGGCAGGATCCGATGGCTGGGCTCGAAGACCTGTACCGGGAGATCATCCTCGACCACTACCGGAACCCGCGCCATCGCGGCGAGCTGGAATGCCCGCCGGCCCATCGCAGCGAGGGCTTCAACCCGCTGTGCGGGGACGAGGTGGTGCTGACCTTCGAGATGGACGGCGATGTAGTGACCGACCTTCGTGTCGGCGGCTACGGCTGCTCGATCAGCCAGGCGTCCGCGTCGATGATGTCGGCTGCGGTGATCGGCAAGACCATCGATGAGATCCGCGATCTGACGCGGGCCTTCAAGGCCATGATGTCGATCCATGAAGAGTCGATCGGCGGCGACGGAAGCGAGGCACTCGACGGCGCGGCTGACGCCGCCGGCGCCAATGACGGGGCCTTGCGGCTCGGTGATCTGGAAGCGCTGCGGGGCGTGGTGAAATTCCCCGTACGCATCAAGTGCGCCACCCTCGGCTGGAACGCGCTCGCCACCGGCCTCGACGAGACGGCCGCGGGCGAGTGAGCCGCAGCGCCGAACTCGTCGAGCGAGCACGGCAGCTTGCACCGAAACTGGCTGCGCGGGCGGCGGCAGACCCGTGGGCTCGGCGGGTCGAGCCCGACGTCATCGAGGAGCTGCGTGGCGCCGAGCTGCTGACGATCGGCCAGCCGAGCGCTAACGGCGGCCAAGAGCTCGACTGGGTCACCTACCTCGAAGTGAATGCGGCGCTGGCAGAGGGCTGCCCGTCAACCGCGTGGCACTCATGCGTGGGCAACGCCCATGCTTGGCTGGTAGGCCACTGGCCCGATGAGTGCCAGGAGGAGATCTACCGCGACGGGCCCGACATCTTCGTGGCCGGTGTGCTGGTCGACCGGGGCGACGCCACCCCCGTCGACGGCGGCTGGAAGATGAGCGGTTTCTGGCCGTTCGGCTCGGGCATCGATCACGCCGGCTGGCTCATCCTGGGCGGTCACTTCCCATCCCCCGGCGGCGACGGGCAGGTCTCGGGCATGTTCGTGCTGCCGGCCGAGGACGTCTCGGCGCTCGACGACTGGCACGCCAACGGGCTGCGGGCCACCGGCAGCAGCAGCCTCGTCGTGAAGGACGCCTTCGTACCTGAGCACCGGTTCATCCGCGGTGACGTACTGGCGTCAGGCCAGACGCCCGGCATGGCCCGCAACCTCGGCTGGATCCAGCGCAGCTCGCTCATGCCGACGCTGGCCTACGCGCTGGTGCCGCCGGCGCTGGGCGCCGCACGCGCCTCGCTGGCCGCGTTCGCCGAGGAGGTCGACGGCAAGGTCATCAGCCACGTCGACGTGCCCCAGACTGACTGGCCGCTCACGCACCGCCAGTTCGCCGAGGCCCACGCGCTGGTCGACCAAGGCGAGCTGCTGATGCGACGCACCGCCGAACTGCTGATCGACACCGCACGCAAAGGCGAGGCCCTGGAGCTGCCCCTGCGGGCGAGGGTCCGGCTCGACTGCGCGTACGCCGTCCGCCGCTGCCTGGAAGCCGTCCAGACGCTCTATCTGGCCACCGGCGGCCGGGGCGTGCGCGATTCCAACCGCATCGGCCGTCTCCAAGCCGACTTGCAGGCCATCAACATGCACGCCATCACAGCGCTCGACCCGGCCCTCGAGGCTTACGGCCGCATCCTCATGGGCCACCCCCCGCGCACCCCCCGCCTCTAGCCGAAGTCGCAATTGGCCGATCCGAGCACCTGTGAGCTTGGACTATCCGCGTTCCGGCGCCGGCTTGTCGAGCAATCGATAGTCCGCGCCGATACCGGCCATCGCAGCGCCGATACGCGGCCCGTGATCGCCGGACCACACGCAGAGCGGCGCGGCGAGGAATTCTGCCGCCGCCACAGCTTCCGCGCCGAGGCCGGAGAGCCCGAATGTCGCAGCCAATTCGGCCATGCGAAAGGCGATTGATCGCATCGGCACGATCTGGACATCCTCATCGAGGATGACAAGACGATCGCCGAGAGCGCGTTGGGCAGCCAGCGGCCATGCACCCGTGAGCGCCCCACCGCTTGATCGGACAACCGAACGACACAGTCGCACCAGATAGAGATTGGTGGTAGCCGGCGAGTTGTCGGCGAGCGTCCGGCTGAGCGCCGAATCTGCCTCGTCTGCGAGCAGGTCGCGTAGGAGATGATCGTCCAGAATGACTCGGCTCATGTGGTGGCGAGATCAGGATCGTCGTCAAGGGAACGGACGAACTCCGCGTGCTGCTCGTGACTCAGCAGATCACCGAGGAGCCGCCGGGCCTGACCTGCAGGCACTGTCAGCACACAGAACCCCAGATCCAAGACGTCGACCTGACCGCCATCGTCCAATTGCCAGCGGTGACGCACCCCAGCGGGCAGCGACATCTGCCCCGACGACGACACCTTGTACTGCTGCACGGCGCTCATGGTGAGATCTTACTTGGTAAAAAGCACTGCATTACCAAGTTTTTGCGGCGATGCCCCATGTCTGGCAAATCGGATTTCCTCGGGTTACCAGCGGTGGCCGGGGGGGACTCCGGTCATCCATTCGGAGATTCGGCGTGAGGTGCCTGGTGTGGTGCCGGGGGGCAGTTCGCCGGGGGGGAAGAATGCCACCTCGGCGATCTCGGGCGAGACCGATTCCTCGACTCGCCAGTCGGTCACCACGAACACGACGATGTGGTCGCTGCGGTTGCCGTGGCGTGAGGAGTACACGCCGAGCACGTTCTGGGGTGTTTCGGCGACGACGACGCCGGTCTCCTCGCGCAGCTCCCGAGCCACCGCCTCCACCAGTGCCTCGCGGGTCTTGACTCCCCCGCCGGGCAGGAACCAGCCGTCCCGGTAGGTGTGGCGCACCAGGCAGACGCGGCCCTTGTGGTCGACGACCAGGCCGCGCACGCCGAGCGTCACCCTGGCAGGTCGCAGCCGCACCCAGAACTCGAAGAGTTGGTGCAGCATCCGGCGCACGCCCGGTTTCGACTCGACTGTGCCCTCTACGAGGGGTGCGGGCGCGGGACGCTCGGGGCGGTCCGGTTTGGCGCGCCGCTTCAGGCGTGGCAGTCGCATCGAGCGGCAGTCAGCCCGCGGCGCCTGCTAGGCCGTCCATCGCACGTGCCAGGGCCGCATCCAGCTCGGTCACGCCGCCGCGGTCGTGGGTGTTCAGCGCCACCTCGACCGTGCTGTACACGTTCGACCAGTTGGGATGGTGGTCCATCTTCTCGGCCACCAGGGCGGCGGCGGCCATGAAGCCGAACGCCTCCACGAAGTTCCCGAAGCGGAAGGTGCGGCGCAATTCGCTGCCCGACACGTCCCAGGCTCCTAGCTCGGCGGCGAGTTCGGTCAGTTCGTCGTGCGTCAACAGCTCTCGTGCCATCGGATCACCCTCCCCAGGTTTCCCCGTGCCCAGTCAACACCAACCGGCAGGCACATAGAAAGATCAATATTCCGCGCGCGTCAGGGCAGGCGTCAAGCGAGTTTCAGCGCCGCTCAGCCCAGTTCGTCGAGCGGGTCTGCCCAGGGGTCGGCAAACGGATCCTGAGCGGCAGATGCACCCGTTCCTGCAGCCGGGGTGCTGCCGAGCCCGCCGATCGACACTGCCACGCCGGCATCGGGTTCTTCGGGCAGGTACGGCGTGTAGCCGTCGGCCTCGAGCGCCTCTGCCAGTTCGGGTCCGCCCGAGTCCACGATGCGGCCGTCCACGATCACGTGAACCTCGTCGGGCCGGAGGTACTCCAGCACCCGGGTGAAGTGCGTGATGGCCAGCACGCCCAAGCCGGCTTCGGTGAGCGCCTCGATGCGGTTGGCGCAGGCGCGCAGCGCGTCGATGTCGAGGCCGCTGTCGATCTCGTCGAGGATGGCGATGCGGGGCTGCAGCACGGCGAGCTGCACCGTCTCGTTGCGCTTCTTCTCGCCGCCTGACATGTCGACGTTCAGCGGCCGCGCCACCAGCTCGGCCTTCAGCCCGACGGCGGCCGCCTCGGCTTCGAGCAGGCTGCGGGTGCGTTCGAGCTGCTCAGCACTCGGGCTGTCGTTGCCGGCGCGCAATGCGAGTGCTTCGGCCAGTGCCTGGGCGGCCGACACGCCCGGCACCTCGGTTGGGTGCTGCATGGCCAGGAACAGCCCGGCCTGTGCCCGCTCCCACGGCGCCAGGCTCAGCACGTCGACGCCGTCGAGGGTGACCGATCCGGCCGTGACCTCGTAGCCGGGGCGGCCCATCACGACGTGCGCCAGCGTGCTCTTGCCCGAGCCGTTGGGCCCCATGACTGCGTGCACTCGCCCGGAGGACACTTCGAGATCCACGCCCTGGAGGATCTCGGTGTCGCCCGCCGACGCGTGCAGTCCCTCGATACGCAGCGTGTGTGCGGAGTTGTCGCTCATGGCAGCACCACCGCCACGCCGTCGTCGCCGGTGCGAATCTCGTACACCGGCACTGGCTGGGTGGCGGGGAAGCAGTTCGGCGCCCCCGTGCGCAGGTCGAAGCTCGACGAGTGCTGCGGGCATTCCAGCGCGCACTCGTCGGGCCACACCCAGCCGTCGGCCAGCGAGTAGTTCTGGTGGCTGCACTGGTCGCCGATGGCGTAGAAGTCATCACCGATGCGCGCGAGCGCGATGCGGTGACCTTCGACGTCGAAGCGGCGGGCTTCGCCGTCGGGAAGGTCGTCGCGCTGGCACAGCACGACGGTGCGGGTGTCGTTCGCAGCACTCATTGCGCGACCTCGCGGGCACACATCTTCATCGCACGGCCTCGGCGAACTGGTTGCGTCGCTGGCAAGAGGCACCGTCCGCGGCGGTCGGGCTCATCACAGTGCCGCCGTGAAGTCGGCGTCGGACACCAGCTCGTCGATGCGCTGGCGCACCGACGCCGAGATCTGCTCAGAGGGCAGCGCATCGAGGACCTCGTCGAAGAACCCGCGCACCACGAGGGCCTCGGCCACGTCGGTGGGCACGCCCCGGCTCTCGAGGTAGAAGCGCTGGTCGGCGTCGACCGGGCCGATCGACGAGGCGTGACTGCACTGCACGTCGCTGTTCTCGATCTCGAGGTTCGGCACCGACTCGGCCCACGCATTCGGCGACAGCTTCAGGTTCCGGTTGGTCTGATCGGCCACGACGTTCGAGGCGTCGGCTTCGATGCGGATCAGCCCGGTGTAGACGGCCCGGGCGTAGTCGTCGACCGCCCCCTTGAACAGCAGGTCAGAGGTGGTGTGCGGCGCGACGTGGGTCTGGAACGTGCGGAAGTCGAGCGTGGAGGTGCCACGGCCGAAGTACACGGCGTCGATCTCGCTGTGGCCGCCGCGGCCGGTCATGTCGATTCCGATGCGGGCTCGTGCGTAGTCGCCGCCCATCGCCACATGACCGATCCTCAGGTTGGCGTCGCGGCCCGTGTCTGCGCAGAGGTTGGCGATCTGCCAGGCGGTGTCGCCCAGTTCCTGCACGGTGACGTGGCCGAGATGTGCGCCGTCGCCCACGCTCAGCTCGGTGAGCGGGCAGATGAGTGCGGGTGTGTTCCCGCCGGTGTGGTGCTCGATCACGGTGGCCTGGCTGGTGCGGCCGGCCATCACGACGAGACGGGGGAACCATGCCAGCCCCTCGACATCGGTGTGAACGTGCACCACCACGGGAGCGGTCAGCACGGCCTTCGGATCGATGCTGACCGCCACCGGCGCCGAGGCGAGCGCGAGGTTCCAGTCGCCGAACACATCGGGGCCCTCGGGCGCCACCGTGCCGATCAGGTCGTCGGCGCCGCTGCCGAGCACGTCGACGCGGACACCGTCGGCCCGCACCGACACGTCGACAACAGCACCGTTGGCGATGTGAACGACCGCTGCAGCGCTGTCGTCGACGCCGCTCATCAGGCCCACCGGTCCGGCCGTGCCGCCCGGCGCCGCGAATGCATATTGCGCTGGGTCGAGATCGTCGATCGGGGTGTAGCGCCACACCTCTTCGGTGAATGACGGCTGGCCCGCCGCAACCGCCCGCTCCGCTGCGACGCGACGCCGCTTGGCCAACGCGTCGGATCCGCCGAGCGCGTCGACGAGGTCGGGGCTGAACACGCTGCGGAGGCTACCGGCGCGCCCGTCAGGGCCTAGCGGGCCGAAGCGGCCCGCAGCGAGCCGTGATCAAACCTCGCCGTCTTTGCGGTCGTCGCGGTCGCGGCGGCGCTGGGCTCGCCTGGCCTTCTTGGTGGCCTTGCGCTTGCGTGCCTTCGCGCGGAGGCCCTTCGGCCGCGCACGCTCGGCTTCGACTTCTTCAAGGATTCGTGGCCCTGCCTCGTTCAGGATGTCCTCAGCAGCGTCGAGGAGATCGCCGATGGAGTCGTCCACGCCGACGCTCTCGGGCTCAGTGGCGAAGTTCCGAACACCCAGCGAGCCGTGCTGCCAGCCGGCATCGAGACGCCGAGGCGAGTACGACGGGCAGTCCTCCGGGCAGCGCCACGGGGCCTCGGGGGCGAGGTCGAGGTTGCACTTGCGCACCGTGTCGCCGTTCGGGTACGTCCGGCTCTCGTAGTGGCGGCAGTTCGTCCGCATCGGCATGGCAGCCGCCTCCCTCAGCGCTGCGCAATCGCGTCGGCGAGCGCAATGGCCCGCCGGGCTTCGTCCACGTGAAGATTCTCGACCATCTTGCCGTCTACGGTCACCACCCCGCGGCCATCTGCCACCGCCGCCTCGAACGCCTCGATGACCTGGCGGTGGAAATCGAGCTCGTCGAGGCTCGGCGAGAAGGCCTCGTTGGCGGGGTCGACCTGGCTGGGGTGGATGAGCGTCTTGCCGTCGAAGCCCAGGTCGGCGCCTTGGCGGCACACGGCTGCGAACCCGTCGGCGTCGCGGATGTCGTTGTAGACGCCGTCGAGAGCGGTGACGCCGGCCTCCCGGGCGGCCACCAAGCAGGTCGCGAGGTGCGGCACCAACCCAGCCCGGTCGGGCGTGATGGTGGCGTGCAGTTCCTTGGCCATGTCGTTGGTGCCCATGACGACCGCTTCGGTCCGCTCGAAGCCGGCGATCTCGCGGGCGTGGGCGATGCCAGCAGGTGTCTCGATCATCGCCCAGATGCGCACCGAGTCGGGGGCGCCCGCGGTGTCGAGCAGGTCGGACACGGCCACAAGATGAGCGGCGCTCGACACCTTGGGGATGACGACGGCCGAGGGGGCCGCTGCACCCGCGGCCTTGATGTCGTCACGACCCCACGGGGTGTCGAGCCCGTTGCAGCGGATCGTCAGCTCGCGGTAGCCGTACTCGCCAGATGACGCGGCGGCGCACGCGCCCTCGCGGGCAGCTTCCTTGGCATCGGGCGCCACCGCGTCCTCGAGATCGAAGATGAGTGCGTCTGCGCCGATGGTCTTGGCCTTCTCCAGCGCCCGGGCGTTGGCCGCCGGCATGTAGAGCACCGATCGGCGCGGGCGGGGGCTGGCGGCAGCGCTCATATGGAGTCCAGACTCTCTCAGACGGTCTCGAGCCCGTAAGCGGCGGCCAGCTCAGGGTCGGCGGCGGACAGGTCACGAGCGAGCTGCAGCACCACCCGGCACTGCTTCACCGTGGCATCGTCCTGCATCTTGCCGTCGATCATCACGGCACCGGTGCCGTCGCCCATCTCGGTCACCACCCGCTGCGCCCACGCCACCTCGGCGGGCTCGGGGCTGAAGACTCGCTTGGCGATGGCGATCTGGCTGGGGTGCAGGCTCCACGCGCCTACACAGCCGAGCAGGTAGGCGTTGCGGAACTGGTCCTCGCAGCCGATCGGGTCGGCGATGTCGCCGAACGGGCCGTAGTAGGGCAGGATCCCGGCGGTGCCGCAGGCGTCCACCATGCGAGCCAGCGTGTAATGCCACAGGTCCTGCTGGAAGGCGGCGCGGGCCGCGCCGCCTGCGTCGTCGCCGTCGCTCTCGGGCACCGGGTCGGTACGCACCAGGTAGCCGGGATGCCCGCCGCCCACCCGGGTGGTCTTCATGCGCCGGTCGGCGGCAAGGTCGGCCGGCCCGAGCGACAGGCCCTGCATGCGAGGGCTGGCCAAACAGATCGACTCCACGTTGGCGACGCCGCGGGCGGTCTCGAGGATCGCGTGCACCAGCAGCGGCTGCTCGATGCCCACCCGGGCCTCGAGCTGAGCCAGCAGCCGGTCCACGTAGTGGATGTCTTCGGGGCCCTCCACCTTCGGCACCATGATCACGTCGAGCTTGTCGCCGATCTCGTGGCACAGCGCCCACACGTCGTCGAGGAACCACGGCGAGTCGAGGCTGTTCACCCGAGTCCACAGCTGGGTGTGGCCGCGCTCCCACGCCTTGCCCACCTCGATCAGCCCGGCCCGGGCAGCGTCCTTGCTGTCGGCCGACACGGCATCTTCGAGGTTGCCGAGCAGCACGTCGACCGTGGGGGCGATGTCGGGCACCTTGGCGCGCATTCGCTCATTCGACGGGTCGAAAAAGTGGATCATGCGCGACGGCCGGAAGGGGATCTCGCGCAGCGGAGCAGGCGCCCCGAGTGCCAGCGGGGCGAAGAAGTCTTTCGGACTGCGCATCAGCCGATCGATCCCTCCATCTGAAGCTCGATCAGCCGGCTCCATTCGACGGCGTACTCCATCGGCAGCGTGCGGGTCACGGGCTCGATGAATCCGTTCACCACCATGCCCATGGCCTGCTCGGCCGACAGGCCGCGGCTCATCAGGTAGAAGAGCTGCTCGTCGGCCACCTTCGACACCGTGGCCTCGTGGCCGATCTCGGCGTCTCGCGAACCGATCTCCTGGTACGGGTAGGTGTCTGAGCGGCTGTCCTGGTCGAGCAGCAGCGCATCGCACTGCACATGGCTGCGGCAGCCGCTCATGCCGTCCTCCACCCGCACGAGGCCGCGGTAGGTGGTGCGCCCGCCGTCCTTCGAGATCGACTTCGACACGATCTTGGAGGTGGTCTCGGGGGCTGCGTGCACCATCTTGGCCCCGGCGTCCTGGTGCTGGCCGTTGCCGGCGTACGCCACCGACAGCACCTCGCCCGAGGCTTTCGGCCCCATTAGATATACGGCGGGGTACTTCATCGTGAGCCTAGATCCGATGTTGCCGTCGATCCATTCCACATGGGCCTCGTCGTAGGCGGCAGCCCGCTTGGTGACCAGGTTGAACACGTTGTTCGACCAGTTCTGGATGGTGGTGTAGGTGATGCGCCCGCCCGGCAGTGCCACCAGCTCGACCACCGCCGAGTGCAGCGAGTCGGTGGTGTACACCGGCGCCGAGCAGCCCTCGATGTAGTGCACCGTGGCGCCCTCGTCGGCGATGATCAGCGTGCGCTCGAACTGGCCCATGTTCTCGGCGTTGATGCGGAAGTAGGCCTGCAGCGGCATTTCCACCTCGACGCCGGGCGGCACATAGATGAACGACCCGCCCGACCACACGGCCGAGTTCAGCGCTGCGAACTTGTTGTCGCCCGGGGGGATGATCGTGCCGAAGTAGCGCTGCACGATGTCGGGGTACTCCTTGACGGCGGAGTCCATGTCGCTGAACAGCACGCCCTGGGCTTCGAGGTCTTCCCGGTTGCGGTGGTACACCACCTCGGACTCGTACTGGGCGGTGACCCCGGCGAGGTACTTGCGCTCGGCCTCGGGGATGCCCAGCTTCTCGTAGGTGTCCTTGACCGAGTCGGGCAGCTCTTCCCAAGCGTCGACCTGGCCCTCAGTGGGCTTGATGTAGTAGTAGATGTCGTCGAAGTAGATCTCCGACATGTCGCCGCCCCAGTTGGGCATGGGCTTGCGCAGGAAGGTCTTGTAGGCCCGCAGGCGAAAATCGAGCATCCACTGCGGCTCGTTCTTGAGACTCGACATCTCGCGGATGATCTCTTCGTCCAAGCCCTTGCGCGGCTTGAAGACGTAGTCCTCCTCGTCGCTCCACCCCAGCTTGTACTTGCCGAGGTCGATTCCAACGGTTGGCTCGGCGATGTCGGTCATGAGTTCAGCCTAACGCCGCTGCCGTGACCCGCCCGTGCGAGGCCAGGCAACATCGACCACGAGAACAGTCTCGCGAAGGCCCCGCAGGTCCGCCGACACGGCCCGCGACGCCGCCGACTGCTGAGGCGGCGCCGCGTATATCTTCTGGCTGCGTCTTGGATATACTGCCGGGCGTGACGAAGCGCCTCATCGACATCGACGACCGGCTGCTCGAGCAAGCCCGCCGGGTCATCGGTGCAGCCACGATGAAAGACACGGTGAATGCGGCGCTGCAGCAGGCAGTTGACCGCGAACTGCGTCTGCGCCACGTGCGCCGGCTCAGCGATCTCGACGGCATCGACCTCGCGGACGAAGAGGTCATGGCCGGCGCTCGCCGTTGACGCCGCTGTACCTGGCCGACAAGAGCGCTCTGGTCCGGGTCCACGTGCCCGCGGTAGGGCGGCGCCTGGGCCCGCTGATCGCGGACGGCTATGTCGCCACGTGTGCGGTCATCGATCTCGAAGTGCTCTTCAGCGCACGGTCCCGCGACGACTACGAGGGTGTGCTCAGCGAACGCCTCGCCATGCCGTCCTACCCGGTCAACGAGGCGGTGCTTGCCAGATCGCTGGAGGTGCAGCGCCTGCTCGCCCAGCGGGGACAGCACCGCCTGCCGGTGCTCGATTTGATCATCGCCGCCGTCGCCGAGATCAACGGCCTGACCGTCCTGCACTACGACGCAGACTTCGACCGCATCGCGCAGGCCACAAGCCAGCCCACCGAATGGATCGCCCCACGCGGCTCGCTGTGACCTCAAGCAAGGCCGATGAGACACATCGATGAGGTGCGACACTTGGTGTTACACTTCAGTGCATGCCGACGACGCGGCCTCGCCATCCAGTGACCGAGACCGACGAGATCGCCGCCGTGCTCGACGAAGCGGCGCAGCGATGGTCTGGGGTCTCGAGGGCGAAGCTCATCCAGCTCGTGCTGGTGGATTGGGCCGACGGAGGACGGTCGCCGTCAGCGCGAGCCGACGCCCGCGCAGACCTGGTCGGATCGCTGCCAGGCTCTGCTGAGCTGTACGACCGCCATCAGGACTGGCCTGCGTGATCGTCGCCGACGCGAGCTGGGTGATTGCGCTGCGCGACCCGAGCGACGCTCTGCATTCCGATGCAGCTGCGATCAACCGCAACCTCGGCGAGGAGAGCGTTTCGCTTCACCCGGTCACGCTCGCCGAATGCCTCGTGGCACCAGCCCGGCTGGGCGCCCTGCAGGACGCGGCACTGAGGCTGCGCGCGGCGTTCGAGATCCCCGATGTCGAAGGCGACGCGCCGTTGCGGTGGGCGGCATTGCGAGCCGAGACGGGGCTGCGCCTCCCCGACGCCATCGTGCTGGACACTGCGCTGAGCCAAGGAGCGCGGGCCGTCGTGACCTTCGATGCCCAGCTCGCCTCAGCGGCACAAGCACACAGCATCGACGTCGTGCGTTAGCCGACGCCAACAGCCAATGCGCTTGATCAGCTTGGCGAGGTTGTTCTGCTGCTACTCGGGGTGTCGCCGGCCACGCCCTGCATGCAGACGTGGTTGACACCGTCATACGCAATAGAGTTGACCGTATGACGATGACCATGCTGAGCTTCCGGGCCGATGAGGAAGACGCCAAGCGAATCCGGCAATGGTCCCAGCGGCTCGGCGTCGAGCGCTCCGAGCTGATGCGCGAGGCGCTGCGCCGCCATCTTGCCCAGCTGGCCGCCGAGCACGAGGCTGCGGTGTACGAATCCCATCCGTTGACCGACGAAGAGCTTGCTCTTGCGGCAGTAGCTGATTGGGGGCCTGCCGAAGACTGGTCCGACTGGCTCGATGCAACGCGGTGAGGTCTGGTTCGCCCGCGCCCCTGACGGCGACCGGCCGGTCCTCGTGCTCACCCGGGACCCTGTGGCCGACCGAATCGACGCAGTCGTGGTAGCTGTGCTCACCAGGACACGGCGAGGGCTGGTTTCCGAACTCGAACTCACCGCAACCGAAGACGGCGTGCCAAGCGACTGCGTCGTCAGCTTCGACAACATTCACACCATCGAGCGCACGCTCTTTCGCAGGTTCGTCACCAAGCTCAGCGAAGGCCGCATGGAGCAAGCGTGTCGCCGCCTGCGCGACGCCGCCGGCTGCTGACAGATCCGAATTATTCAGCTGAGCAGGGCGGGGGCGAGGCGGCGCCAGCCGTCGAATGCTGCTGGGGGGTCGTCGGCCAGGACCTGAACACAGACGTGGTCGGCGCCGGCGTCGAAGTGGGCGTCGACACGGGCCTTGACGTCGTCTTCGGTGCCCCAGGCGACGATGGCGTCGACCAGCTTGTCGGACGGGCCGCCGTCGGGGCCGCCGTCGATGTCGGCCTGGGTGAAGCCGAGCCGCAGCAGGTTGTTGGCGTAGTTCGGCAGGCCGAGGTAGATGGCCATGTTCTTGCGGGCCAGCGCACGGGCCGAGTCGGCGTTCGTGTCGAGAATGGCCATCTGCTCGGGATACAGCGCCGCGTCGGGGCCCATGGTGTCGCGGGCCACTGCCGTGTGCTCGGGCGGCACGAAGTAGGGGTGGGCGCCGGCGGTTGCGGTGGCCGACAGCTCGAGCATCTTGGGGCCGAGCGCCGCCAGCACGATCTCGGGCAGCTCCTGGGGGCCGTGGGCCATGAAGCGGGCCTTGCCCATGCGCTCGAGGTACTCGCGCATGTAGCTGAGCGGCTTGGAGTAGTCGTGCTTGCGGATGTACTCCACCAGGTGGTGGTGGCTGACGCCGAGGCCCAG
This sequence comes from Acidimicrobiia bacterium, assembly GCA_022824805.1. Classification (GTDB taxonomy): domain Bacteria; phylum Actinomycetota; class Acidimicrobiia; order Acidimicrobiales; family Poriferisodalaceae; genus Poriferisodalis. The sequence goes on from JAJDZE010000009.1 coordinate 28,287, forward strand.
CAGGAAACGTCCTGGGTTGGCTTCGTCGATGGTGCGCAGGGTGTTGGCCATCGTCATGGGGTCGCGGGCGTAGATGTTGGCGATGCCGGTGGCGATCTTGATGGTGCTGGTGCCTTCCAGCAGCCGGGCGGCGGCCACGAACGGGTCACGCCCGACGGCCTCGGGAATCCAGAACGCCCCGTAGCCGAGCTCCTCGGCTTCGGCCACGAAGTCCACGCCCTCCGCAGACGGCAGTGCGTCGAGCACCCCCGTCCAGATGCCGATACGTCCCAAGTCGATGCTTCCCATGCTCATGGGCCGTGACGCTACCGCCGCTTGATTGGCAGCGGCGAGGGTGGTCGCGGGATGCGAGCACTCGAATCTGCCGTATTTGACAATTTCAGTATTTTCCATTAATTCTTATGCTTCTTGCAGCAATGCCGGATATGGTGCCGTGATAGCGTTCGAGACGTGGGGAGCGTGAGTGCGATGGACATCGTGCAGTTCGCCACGTTGGTGGCCGGCATCTTGGGGATCATCTGGTATCTGCAACGATCCATCTCCGGCTTGCGAACCGAACTGAAGCAGGAGATCGGCGAGCTGCGCTCCGACGTAACCGACGTCAAAGAACGGCTCGCACGCATCGAGGGCTTCCTCGGCATCGGGATGCCCGCTGAGGCCGCTGCTGCAGCGCCCGGCGCCGGGCTCGCCACAGCCGACTGAGGGTCTGCGAACCGACTTGATGCGTGAAACATCGGTTGACAGCGAATCCCCCAGCTAAAGGCCGATCAGTCGAGGCGGCGGAGTTCGCCCATGTAGCGGACTCGGCGGTCGAGGTAGTTCTGCACGCCGGGCAGGATGAGCGGGGCGGTGTCGACGCCTTCGCGGATCTTGGCGGGTGTGCCCACAGCGATGGTGCCTGGCGGGACCTTCATGCCGCCTGGCACCACGGCGCCGGCGCCGACCAGCGCTCGCTCGCCGACCTCGGCGTCGTGCAGCACGATCGCGCCGGTGCCCACCAGGGCCTCGTCGTGCACCACGCCGCCCTCGATGTGCGCCAAGTGGCCGATCGTGCAGCGCTCCCCCACGGTGGTCGGCCATTGCTCGGTGACGTGCAGCACGGCGTTGTCCTGCACTGAACTGCCGGCGCCTACGACGATGTCGTTGTCGTCGCCGCGCAGCACTGCGCCCGACCAGATCGACGCCTCCGGGCCGATCGTCACCCGACCGATGATGATCGCCTCGGGCATCACGAAGGCATCGGGGTGGATGTCGGGCACATGGTCGCCAAGCGCATAAATCGGCACCCCGCCACGCTACCGCCGCACATTCGAGCGGCCCCGTACGAGCGTGCCGCTACACGGATTCGACCCAGCCCTCCGCAGCCGCCTGTCGAGCGACGTGGCTGCGCGCCGCATCATCCACGAATGCGACTCGTCCATGCCCGACCGAGCTGACCAAACCTGCCGAGAGCAGCCGTTGTCGGTACCGGCTCAGGCTGCGACTGCTGTGTTGCCATCGGGCACCGATGTCTGCGATGGCGCTGGAGCCGGCGTCGTCGAGCATCGCGACGAGAAACCGCTTGTCGAGATCGGAAAGCCGTCGCCACACCGGCGCATAGACATGCGCGCCGAACTTCTCGACGGCGCGTGCAACGGCTCGCTCGACTTCCTCGGCGGCAATGCCGGCCGCCGGATCTGCGCACTCGTCCCACATGTCGGCGCCGACCAGCTGGATCAAGTACGGCTGGCCGCCCGAGGCGCCGGCTGCGAGCTGGAGCACCGCATCGTCGATCTGCCCACCGGCCTCCACGACCGGCTGTCGCAGTGCGACCTCTGCCTCGGAGATCGAGAGATTGCCAATCTCGTGACGATGACAGCGCTGCAGAAACGTGGCGGCTTCTCCCGCCATCAACCGGTCTTCCAGTTCGGGCAAGGCAGCGCCCGCGAAGGCGATCGGGCGCTCGGCGCGGCGCGAGACGAGCTGGAAGATGCTGCCGAACTGCCTGATCTCATCGACCGGGGCAGCGTGGAGCTCATCAATGGTGATCAGCAGCCCCACGCCGCGCTCAGCGAGAGCCTCGCCGAGAACCTCCAACGTCGACTCGAGGTCGTGCTGGGCGGTAGGCGGGGTGCCGGCCTGGGGCGCCGACTCGGTCTGAACGCTCACGCCCCCGACCGAGAATCCGCTCACCACTCGTCGCTGCGGGCGGCCGTGCTCGGCTTCGAAGTCGGCCAGGCAGCGGCTCGCTTTGCGAAAAATGTCGTCGAGGAGCCCCGATGGCTTCGCCGCAGCACTGGAAACCGTCAGCCAGCCATGCGCTGCGGCGCGGTCCTCGAATGCGTTGAGCAGCACCGTCTTGCCGGTGCCGCGCAGGCCCCATATGAGGGTGGCGTTGCTGGGACTGCGCGCATTTCCGAACACCGTCTCGAAGTCGCTCAGCGCCGAACGGCGCCCCGCGAGCACCGGCGGGCTGACGCCGAACGAAGGCGAGAACGGGTTGATCGGCCGGGTCATGACGCTGGTCTCTTCCCTTCCGGCAGGCAACGTTCCGGTGGCGCTTCTCGCCGGACGCTGCTCAACGTAGGCGCCTTCGCAGACGAGTCTAGTGCCGTCAGTCTGATCTTGCGGATCAGTATGTTTCTACGAAATAGTATGTTTCTGCGGATCAATCGTCTCACCAATCTTGCCGTCGAACGAGAGGGCCGATGGCACGCCGCCACTGGGGAGGGTCGGTTGGGCACGAGGAATGCTCGGCACAGTCCGGCGGGTACGGTGCTGGCTCCATGACGCAGGCTCCGGTGGCACCGCAGCGCCCGCATGTGCGGCGCATTCACGGCACCGAGACCGACGACCCCTGGTACTGGCTGCGCGAGCGCGACGACCCTGCCGTGCGGGAGTACCTCGAGGCCGAGAACGCCTTCACGGAAGCCTCGACTGCCCACCTGGCCGATCTGCGCGAGCAGATCTTCGGCGAGATCAAGGCCCGCACCCCCGAAACCCACCAGTCGCTGCCGACGCCGAAGGACGACTGGGAGTATCGGGCTCGCACGTTGGAAGGGCTGCAGTACGTCATCCATGTGCGGCGGCCCCGGGGCGGCACAGACGACGACGAGATCGTGCTGCTCGACGAGAACGAGCTGGCCGATGGCCATGAGTACTTCGCCGTCGGCGACTTGGCCGTCAGCCCCGATCACCGCCTGCTCGCCTACACCACCGACACCGACGGCAACGAGCAGTACACGCTGACAGTGGTCGACATTGCGACCGGTGAGGTGCTGGACGGCCCCGACATGCCCGCGCCGGGGTGCGGGCTCTCTGAGCTGAGCTACGGGCTGGTGTGGGCGAACGACAACTCGACGCTGTTCGCGGTGCGCACCGACGACGCCCAGCGGCCCAACCGGGTGATCCGCCACGTCGTGGGCAGCGACCCCGCGAGCGACGTCGAGGTGTACCGCGAGGACGACGAGCGGTTCTGGGTGGGCGTCGGCGCCACCAGCAGCGAGCGCTTCGTGGTAATCGGCTCACAGTCGAAGATCACCTCGGAGCACCGGCTGGTGGACGCTGATCGGCCCGCTGCCGAGCCGCTGGTGGTGCGCTCACGCAGCGAGGGCATCGAGTACGGCGTTGACCATCAGGGCGAGCGGCTGCTCATCGTCACCAACGACGGCGCTCTGGATTTCCGGCTAGTGGAAGCGCCAGTGCCGGAGGCGACCGACGCATTGGTCAGCAGCGACGCCCCCGGCGCAGGCAACACCCCGGCCGCAGGCGACGCAGCAGCTACCGGCGAATCCGTTGGCGTAGATGACGCACCGGCAGTGGGCGCCCACAGCAAGTGGCGCGAGCTGATCGGTGCCCGCGATGGTGTCCGCATCGACGGCATGGACTGCTTCCAGGACTTCGTGGTGATCCACGAACGCCAGGACGGCCTGGTGCGGCTGCGGGTTCACGACACTCGCAACGCCCGACCGGGCGGGCCGGGTCCCAACGGCACGGGTACCTGCGATTCAGATGCCGGCACTCGGGGCTGCGGAGATGAGAGCACGGGCGGGCTCGGCCCGGCATTCGAGATCGAGATGCCCGAGCCGGTCTACGAAGCCGGCGGCGGGGCGAATGCCGAGTTCGACACCCGCCGCTACCGATTCGGCTACACGTCGATGGTGACACCGCCGTCGATCTTCGAGCTGAACCTCGACAGCGGCGAGCGGGAGCTGCTCGACCAGCTGCCGGTGCTGGGCGATGTCGACCTGAGCGCGTACACCACCGAGCGCATCACGGCCACGGCGCCCGACGGCACGGCGGTGCCGATCAGCCTGGTGTGGAAGCCGAGCGCAGTGAACTGGCCCGCGCCTTGTCTGCTGTACGGCTACGGGGCCTACGAGATCGGCATGCCGGCGTCGTTCTCGACGGCCCGGCTGTCGCTGCTGGACCGGGGCGTGCTTTTTGCCATAGCCCACGTGCGCGGCGGCGGCGAGCTGGGGCGGGCCTGGTACGAGGGCGGCAAGCTCGCCAACAAGCACAACACCTTCGACGACTTCGCGGCCTGCGCCGGACACCTCGCCTCGGACCGATGGGCCGACCCGCAGCGGATCTGCGCTCGGGGCGGCAGCGCCGGCGGCCTGCTCATGGGGGCGATGGTGAACCGCCACCCGGAGCTGTTCTGCGGCGTGGTGGCCGAGGTGCCCTTCGTGGACGTGCTGAACACGATGCTCGACCCGGCCATCCCGTTGACGGTCACCGAGTACGACGAGTGGGGCGACCCGACCGACCCGGTGGCGTTCGAGACGATCCGGTCGTATGCGCCCTATGAGAACGTCGAGCCGGCCGACCACCCAGCCCTGCTGGTCACCGCTGGGCTGAGCGATCCGCGGGTGCAGTACTGGGAGCCCGCCAAGTGGGTGGCCAAACTGCGGGCGACGACCACTTCCACCAAGCCGATCCTGCTGCGCACCGAGATGGGCGCCGGCCACGGCGGGCCGTCGGGCCGCTACGACGCCTGGCGCGATGAGGCGTTCACCTTGGCGTTCATCTGTGACGTGCTCGGCGTGGCCTGAGCCGTGAGCAGACAAGACCGGCGGCCGCGGTGAGCGAGGCCGTGCGGGCATTCGTTCGCC
>JAJDZE010000208.1 GCA_022824805.1 Acidimicrobiia bacterium
TGAGCAGGCGCGCGCTCGTCCTTCGCCCGCGGCGCAGCCTGCGCCGACCGAACTGCAACCCGTGAGCCCACAGTCGATGAGCGCCGTGCCGATGAACCCAGGCGACGATCCGATCTTGGCACCGCTCAACGCCGGTCAGCGGGCTGCCGTGCTGCACGGCGACGGCCCGGCGCTGGTGGTGGCCGGGGCGGGCTCAGGCAAGACCCGGGTTCTCAGCCACCGAATCGCCTACCTGCTGGCTCACCGCCACGTCAGCCCCTTCGGCCTGCTCGCCATCACGTTCACCAACAAGGCAGCGGGGGAGATGCGCGAGCGCATCGGCAGCCTCGTCGGCTCGGTGGCACACCGGATGTGGATCTCCACCTTCCACAGCGCGTGTGCCCGCATCCTGCGCAGTCACGCCGACGTGCTCGGCTATCCCTCGGCGTTCAGCATCTACGACCAGGCCGACTCGCGGCGGCTGACCCGCTACGTCGTGCGAGACCTCGAACTCGATCCCAAGAAGCTCCCGGACCGAACGGTCCACGCCGCGATCTCGACGCTGAAGAACCAGCTCACCACGCCGCAGCAGGCCGCGGACCTCGCCTTGGCCCCCGACGGCGGCGGGCCCTTCGCCCGCGAGGTGGCTCGCATCTACTCCGAGTACCAGAAGCGGCTGCGCCGCGCCGGCGCCATGGATTTCGACGATCTGCTGATGCTGGGCGTGGAGCTGCTGGCGAACCACGACGACGTGGCCCAGCACTACCGGCAGCGCTTCGAGCACATCCTGGTCGACGAGTACCAGGACACGAATCTGGCCCAAGTGCGGCTGATCGGCTTGCTCGCCGGGCCCGCCCAGAACGTTTTCGTCGTCGGTGATTCCGACCAGTCGATCTACGCCTTTCGGGGCGCGGACATCACCAACATCCTGGAATTCGGCGCCACCTTCGACGATCCCTCCACCTACGTGCTGGATCAGAACTACCGCTCCAGTCAGGCCATCCTCGACGCAGCCAACTCGGTGATCCGCAACAACCTGGGGCGCCCGTCCAAGAACCTGTGGACCGACCAGTCCGGCGGGCCGAAGCCGATCAGTTACCGGGGCAGCAATGAGGAAGACGAGGCCCGCTACGTGTGCGCTGAGCTTCGGCGTCTGCACGGCGAGGGTCGGATCGACTGGCGCGACGCAGCGGTCTTCTACCGGTCCAACGCCCAGTCACGCGTCATCGAGGAAGAACTGGTCGCCAACAATGTGCCGTACCAGGTGATCGGCGGCATCCGCTACTACGACCGCAAAGAGATCAAGGATGCGCTGGCATTCCTGCGGGCCGTAGTGAATCCCGCCGACGAAGTGTCGCTCAAGCGTGTGGTGAACGAACCCGCCCGAGGCATTGGCGACCGTTCCGTCGCCAAGCTCGACGAAGCAGCCGCCCGCGACGGTGTGTCGCTGAGCGAAGCCATGGATCGTCTCGAAGCCGCCGACATTCGGGGGAAAGCCCGCACCGGGTTGCTGCAGTTCCGCGAGATGCTCGCCCGATGCACAGCGCGCATCGCTGAGGGGCCGGCCGCCGTGCTCGAAACAGCGCTGGAAGAATCCGGCTATCTGCAGGATCTGCGGGACAAGCGCGATATGCAGCAGCTTCAAGGAGGGCGGCGCATCGAGGCAGGTCCTCGAGGGTCAGACGACATACAGGCCGCGGGTCGTATAGAGAATCTCGAGGAACTGCTGGGCCGCGCGGCCGAGTTCGAGTCGTGCGAGGAGTTCTTGGAGCAAGTGTCGCTGGTCAGCGACATCGACGAGATGGGTGACGCTTCACAGGTATCACTGATGACCCTCCACGCGGCAAAGGGCCTTGAGTACGACGTCGTGTTCGTGACGGGCCTCGAGGAGGGGGTGTTTCCCCACCATCGCACCTTCACCGATCCGCTTGAACTGGAAGAAGAACGCCGGCTCGCGTACGTCGGCATCACCCGTGCGCGCAAGCAGCTGTACCTCACCCACGCGTGGAGCCGGATGCTGCACGGCCAGACCAGCTACAACCCGCCAAGCCGCTTCATCGGAGAGATTCCCGAGCAGTTGCTGGACGACCGCTCGCCCGACGTGGGCCGTTACGGCTTATCGTGGCGACCCGCCACGAGCGACTGGGGTGCCAATCGCCGCGCCAGCGAGCCCAGCGAGTACAGCCAACTCGGCGAGGGCGAACTGGCCGAGCGCCGCCAGAAGCGCAGCGATCCCGCCCGTCACGACGACAGCACCGCCAAGGGGCGCGAGTCACGCCGGGAGGAGGCCCGCCGCCGGGTTGCCGCCCGGATGGGCGAGCCGAAGCCGGCTCCCTCAGCCGACCTCGGATACGGCGTCGGCGACGACGTGCTGCATGACCGATTCGGAGCCGGCGTGGTTCAGGACGTGCGCCCCGATGGCGACGACTGGGAGGTCACCGTCCACTTCGCCGACATCGGCCCCAAGACCCTCGTCGCCAGCTTCGCCAACCTCCGCCGACTCCGTTCCTAGAGCGTCGAAGTCCCCTGCCGCGGCCGCAGCGCGAACACAGCTCAGGTGAGCGCGCCGACGGTCAGCGGCACCCAGCTCGTCAGCGCGAAGCTGGCCATCGTCAGCATCAGCGTCCGCGTCTGTTTGGCGAGCGCCGTGGCGACGGTGGCGTCGACATAGGACTTGAGTCTCTCTTCGAGCGTGTTGAGGTTGGCCTTGGTGGCTGCGCGGAGCGTGTCGATGTCTGCTTTGGTGGCTACTTGATCTGCGCCGTCGGGCAGGATGCACTTCATGAGCGTGTTGGCGGGCTGCTCGCCCAAGGTGTTGATGAGCTGCTGCACCATGGCGGTGCGTTCGATCTCGTCGATCGACATGTGGTTCTCCTTCACGATAGAGCTTGCCCAGAGGGCCGGATCGCAGGGAAATGCCGCCATTCAGCAGTGCTGCCGAACTTAGCCGAGAGCGGCGGTTGGCCGGCCTGAATTTCCTGGCGCTGCGATACCAGCGGTCAATCCGGTATCTGGTGTGCTCGGCTCCTATGCTCCCCGCCGTGGATCTCTTCGAGTATCAGGGCAAGCAGTTCTTCAAGGGCTACGGCATGCCGGTATCCGACGGCGAAGTCGCCTTCAGCGTCGACGAGGCAGTCGCGGCCGCGGAGCGCTTGGGCACGCCGGTGATGGTGAAGGCGCAGGTGCACACCGGCGGGCGCGGCAAGGCGGGTGGCGTGAAGTTCGCTGCCTCGGTCGACGACGTGCGAACCCACGCGTCCAACATCCTCGGGCTCGACATCAACGGCCACATCGTGCGGCGGCTGTGGATCGAGAAAGCGTCGGACATCTCCGAGGAGTACTACGCCAGCTTCACGCTGGACCGCTCGGCCAAGAAGCACCTCGGGATGCTGTCGGCCGAAGGCGGCGTGGAGATCGAGACCGTGGCGGCCGAGAACCCCGACGCCATCAGCAAGGTGCTCGTGGACCCCGCCGAGGGGCTCACCGCGCAGGCCGCCCGAGCGTGGGTGGAGGGTGCCAACCTCAACCCCGCCGCCACCGATCAGGCCGTCGAGATCCTGCGCAAGCTCTATGTGGCCTACACCGAGGGCGACGCCGACCTCGTCGAGATCAACCCGCTGATCCTCACGCCCGAGGGCCGGGTGCACGTGCTCGACGCCAAGGTGACCCTCGACGCCAATGCCGTGTTCCGCCACGACGACTATGCGCAGTACGACGAGACCCAGCCCCGCGACGAGCGGGAAGAAGCGGCCCACGCCAAGGGCCTGCAGTACGTGGGCCTGGCGGGCAGCGTCGGCGTGATCGCCAACGGCGCCGGGCTGGCGATGAGCACGGTAGACGTGGTGAACCAGGTGGGCGGCAAACCCGCCAACTTCCTCGACATCGGCGGCGGCGCCAATGCCCAGGTGATGGCCAATGCGCTCGAGGTCATCAACAACGACCCCGACGTGCGGGCCATCTTCATCAACATCTTCGGCGGGATCACCCGCGGCGAGGAAGTGGCCAACGGCATCATCGGGGCGCTCGACGCCGTCGACATCGAAGCGCCGATCGTGCTGCGCCTCGACGGCACCAACGCAGCGGAGGGGCGCGAGATCCTCGCCCCTCACCTCAACGAAAAGCTGGTGATGGAACCGACCATGCTCGACGCTGCCCGTCGAGCTGTCGCGATGGCCGCGGCTGCGAGCTGAACGGGAGCTTCAGATGAGTGTTTTCGTCAACAAGGACACCAAGGTCGTCTACCAGGGCCTCACCGGTTCGCAGGGCCG
>JAJDZE010000024.1 GCA_022824805.1 Acidimicrobiia bacterium
CTCGAGGTCGCCCGCGGTCACGAGCCCGAGTTCCACTGACGGTCCGAAGAGCGCCCGGTACCAGTCGCGGTGCCGGTCACGAACCAGCACTGCTGCGTCAGCACCCCTGACAACCTCCTCCACGGTCTTGCGGACTTGCCTGAATGCCCGCCTGTAGCCCTGTGCTGCCATGGCATCGCGAGTGGACGCGTCGAATGGGTCGGCATCCGGGTTCCATGTCCCGGTGCGGACTCGGTCGACGAACTCGGGCGACACGCGGTAGCCCTCGATCGACAGCGAGTGGTAAGCGTCCTGCCGGTAGCTGTCATCGACAGCGGCGAGGAATGCGTCGATGTCAGACGGAGGTCCAGGCGCCTGCGGCAAGTTCTCGGCAACGAGGCTCCTGAACTTGCCCCACAGAAGGCGAAGCCGCGCAGCAGCGGGATGCTCGGACGTTCGTGATGACCAAGCTGGTGCCGTGCCGCCAAAGGGGTTGGTCTCGCGCGTGTCGTGCCCGGCGCTGCGCATCGCCTGGACCAGTTCGTCAGCGACGTCGGCTCGGCCGGCGGCCCTGAACGCTCCCGCCAGCCGCCCGGCGATCGTCGTGTGCGCACCGTCGAGCAATCGCCTCAGGAGCTGACCGTGATCTCTCATCTGCGTCAGCACGGTCATAACTGCAACCTCTTGGGCCTTGAAGAAACGCTCCGAGGCCGCTGCCAGTGCCGCGTCGACGGTGAGAAGCCTGATTCCTTCGTCGTCCACCGTCACGTCGGCGCGTTCGGGCGTCTTCTGCAACACGACGTGGAGCAGCGACGTGTTGGCGGGCAGTTCGACAACGTGATGCGACGCGCCTGTCGAGCGGACGATCACCTGATCGGGGATCGTGGTCACTCCGGCGTGCCGCAGCAGCGATCCCTCCGCCGAGAGGTGCCACGCATCGCTGAAGCGGTGCTCGCAGAAGCGGGCGCAGAACTCCCAGAAGCAGCCGTACCATCTCGTCGAGTCTCCCTGCGAGGCGGCGGGGTCGGCTGAGAAGTACCACCCCTTCGTGGCTCGCTGAAGGAAACTGCTCCGCATGAGGCGCTCCCTGTGCGTGCGCGACAACTCAGCAGACCGGATCACGCGCCCGTCGCCGAGTGCGTGTGCGAGTTCGGCCAAGGAAGAGGCCAGTCTCTCGTTCGGGGTGGGCACTGGGCCTCCGGCACCGGTATGGCTCTTGCAGCCTGTGAGACCGATGCTAGCCCGCTGTGTGCTCGAACCCGCGAATCATGTTGCGTTCAAATCAGCGAATTGTGTTGTACCTAGGTCCGCGAATTGTGCCATGCAGTAGCTCGCGGACGACGTCTCGCGTCCCGCATAGCAGGCGTGAGAGTGTGGCGGAGCGTGATCTCCGATGTGCGTCGGATGACGATGCCCGCGTATCTGCACAGTTCAGGCATCCGTCAAGGCTCGAAAGCCCGGCACGGTCTCCTCGGGTTCGCGGCCGACGAGGCCTGCCGCGAGGTGTGGGTCGATGCGTTCGAGGAAATTGTGGGTAGATGAACGTAAAAGTTCTGGTCAGAGAATCGTAATTTCTGTGGTTAGAAGGTAGTCTCCTGGCTGTGGACTACGTGAGACGCCACTTGGAAGCGACGCTTGACGATTCGCTCGAGGCGTCTCGTGTCGTCGTGCTGCACGGCGCGCGTCAGTCTGGGAAGACCACGCTGGCGCGTCAGGTTGCGCAGCGGCGCGGAGGTTCGTACGTGACGCTCGACGACGACGCATCGCGGATTGCCGCGTTGGACGACCCGGTGGCGTACCTGTCCAGATTGCCGGCACCCGTGGTGGTCGATGAGATCCAGGTCGGCGGCGACCGCGTGGTACGGGCCGTCAAGCGCCTCGTCGACGAGTCCGACGAGCGGGGCCGGTTCCTGCTCACCGGCTCCACGAACTTCTTGTCGGTGCCTGCGATCAGCGAGTCATTGGCCGGTCGGGCACGCATCTTGCGCCTGTTCCCTTTCTCGCAGGCCGAGCTCCACCGCAGTTCTCCCGTTGACCTCGCAGGCTGGTTCGACGCTTGCGAAGTCGAGCCTCCACGCGAGATCGAAGACCGCGCGCAGTTCATGAGTCGCTTGTGCAGAGGCGGCTTTCCTGAGGCGGTCGCACTGTCGCCACAGCAGCGCCAAGGCTGGCACGACAGCTACCTCGAGACAGTCATCCAGCGCGACATCACCGAGCTAGGCGACATCCGCCGAGCCGACGCACTCGTCGAGCTGGTCCGGTGGCTGGCAGCGAACACCGCAGGCGAGCTCAACGTCCAAGCGGCCTGCAAGCAGCTCGGCATCGATCGCTCCACGTTCGACCGCTACTTCGCGTGGCTCCGCACTGTGTTCATGGTCCACACGGTGCCTGCGTGGTCGCGCAAGCACGCCGCCCGCGTCGTCCGGCGGCCCAAGCTGCACTTCGCCGACACCGGCATGGCAGCGGCGCTGCTGGGCATCGACGCCGACGCCTTGGCCTCGCCCACCTCGACAGTCGCCGGCCCCCTGCTGGAAACGTTCGTGGTGAACGAACTGGCACAGCAAAACGCCGGCGCTGCGGGCGTGCGAGTTCACCACCTGCGCGACTACGACAGCAACGAAGCAGACATCGTGCTCGAACGCCCCGACGGTGCCGTCGCAGTGGTCGAGGTCAAAGCAACGGGCAATCCCGGCGAGAACCACCTCAAGCCGCTCCGATGGCTGCGAGACCGCCTCGACAGCACCGCCCCAGGCGCCTTCCGCATCGGCGTTCTGCTGCACACCGGCCCCCACTGCCACCCCATCGGCGACCGCCTCTGGCTAGCCCCCATCAACACCCTCTGGAGCCAACCAGCATCGCGCCTCCACCAGATTCAAGCGCCCACATAGCCTCCACCAAGCCCAGGTTGATTGGGTCTGTCGCGAATCGACATCTGGATCTCGTCTCCTGCATAGGTGACGTGAAAGTGCGGCGGAGCGTGATCTCCGATGCGCATCCGGACGACGATGCCCCCGAAGCGTTGAGCCCGTTGGTCAGTTGAGACGGCCGCCGTGCCTGAGACGAGTTGAACTGCCGGACAGTCCCCGTTCACCACCATTGGGGCATCGGTTTTCGGGACACGAGCCGTGGGTCACGATCAGAGGGAAACCAGGCAAGTTCACGATTGCCGTCGTCGAGTGCTGATCGGCAGTCAACTCCATCGAATCCAGCGTCGAATGCTGCCTTGCCTGCGGGCTGGCAGCGACTGTGCGGCAGGACGGAACTGGCGCTGTCGTGGGGGTAGCTCACCGGCAGTCCCAGTGCGACGAGCCCAGCGTCGGTGAGCGCGTCGACCGCTAGGCCTCCGGGTATGTCCACCTCGACGAGGTGCGGCGCGCTGGCAGGGTCGACCTCGTCGATCGAGACCGGCCTGTTCTCAAAGAACCTCATGGCGTTTGCGCGGGCTGTGTCGATGTTCGCATTGAGGTACAGGCAGCGCAGCCCCGGAGGATTCCACCGGCGGCCCGGCGGCCGTGCTGCGTACGTCGCGTCGAGTGGGTCGCTCCAGTGCCAATCCACCACACGGAATTAGCGGCCCCCGATTGGAGAAGAAACGAAGTTCACGCGACAGTGGAGTAGTCGAACATGTCCTCGATGTCGGCAAGCAGCCATTCATGCTCGTCTGAAGCGATCAAATCGAGCATGGAGCGGTCGCCGTACGCGACAGCTTGGCGCCGAGCGACAATGGGCGGCATGCCCTCACGCAGGCGGTACCGCAGAATGTCGGCGATCTTGACGATGGCGCCGATCTTGGCCAACCGGTCCGGGGGCGGGCCGCCGGCGAGCCACTTGTCTACTGATTGGCGCGAAACCCCCATGAGTTCCGCCATTGCACCGCTCGTCAGATCCAGTGTCGTCATCGCTCTCCGCAGAGGCGTGGCACTTTGCCGCTCGAACTCGATGTCGCCGATGGCCTGGGCGAACCACGACAGATAGTGCTCGTCGAGGCCCGTGCGAGCTCGAATGCACTGTTGCGGTGTGCCACTCACGAGACCTCGCACTCGATCGATGAGAACCGTCAGAACACCGATCCCGTCTTCGGAAGGCGCAACCCATGGCAGCCGAACAAACTCGGGCTGCAACAACGAGTACAGCACCGCAGGAGACAGCGAGGTGCTCGCTGATACTGACGGCAGGGCGACGAGCGTGCGGGCCGCGGACTCGACATAGGTGTGGTAGCGCCTGAGAGCCGACCGGTTGGCGGAGTCCCCCAATGTCGGCACCAAGTGATCCAAGGCTGCGACGACATCGGGCACAAGCCCAGCCGCGAATCTCGCAGCCTCATCCAAGTCGCTCTCGATGAGATCCTCCATGCCTTGCACGGACACAGTGTAGCGCAACCAGAATGCAACCATTTTCATTGCGTCCAATTGTCGCCGCCAGCATCGGTCACCCGAACGAACTGGTTCGGCTGACGGCTGGCTTGACCGCCCTGCGCGAGAGTGCCGGCGTGGGCCCGAACCGCCGAGCCTTTGCGCCCCGCGCTGCGTCTGAAAGGCCCGCCGATGGCGGGGGACGACGCTGTTCAGTCGTTATCGGTGATGGTCATGATGCCCTCGCCGTCGGCGACGGTGGCGCCTTGGGGGCTGGACAGCCTTACTCGGAAGAGCTCGTCGCCTTCGCTGTAGCTGTCGTCGTTGAGGTACACCGAAGCCGTTTTCTCGGTCTGGCCGGGGGCGAAGGTCAGCGTGCCGTCCATGTACCAGAACTCGCTGCCCGCGATGGCGTAGGGATCGAGGTCGTACGCGTGGTCGGACTCCCAGCGCACCTTGACCTGATGGTCTGCCGCCTCGGACAGTGTCACCTTGAACGTGACCCACAGGCCCTCCTCGCCGGAAGCGTCCGCTATCGAGACCGTCACGCTCGGTGGGGGCGGCGGGTCGTCGTCATCGTTCACCGACACCGTTGCGGCGCCGTCGGTCTGCGACACGGTGTAGCCCGTGCCGCTGCTGACGGTGACAGTCACCGACCCGTTCGGCTCGTCGGTGCTGTCGCCGGACGTCGCGACCGACAGCGTCACGCTGCCGGATATCGGGATCGTCACCGTGCGGGTGCCGGTGGCGGCGCCGTAGCTGCCCGACTGGGCGACGCTCACGTCGACCCGGAGCGGGCTCGACGGCGTCGGGCTGGCGGTGACGGTGAACTTCGCTGCGCTGCCTTCGGTGACGCCGTTGCCCGCCGTGATGCTCACCGTCGGGGTCGGCGGGGGTGGCGGCGGGTCGTCGTCATCGTTCACCGACACTGTTGCGGTGCTGTCGGTCTGGGACACGGTGTAGCCGGTGCCGCTGGTGACGGTGACGGTGACCGAGCCGTTCGGCTCGTCGGTGCTGTCGCCGGACGTCGCGACCGACAGCGTGACGCTGCCCGATGTGGGGATGGTGACGGTGCGCGTGCCGGTGGTGACGCTGTAGCTGCCTGACTGGGCGACGCTCACGTCGACCCGGAGCGGGCTCGACGGCGCCGGGTTGGCGGTGACGGTGAACGTCGCTGCGCTGCCTTCGGTGACGCCGTTGCCGCCGGTGATGCTCACCGTCGGGGTCGGCGGCGGGGGTGGGTCGTCGTCGTCTGAGACAGTCACGGTCGCGGTGCTGTTGGTCTGTGACACGGTGTAGCCGGTGCCGGTATCGAGGGTGACGGTGACCGAGCCGTGGGGCTCGTCGGTGCTGTCGTCGTGTGTGCCCACGGTGATCGTGACGCTGGTGGAGCCCGCAGCGAGCGTCACCGTTCGGGCGCCCGCGCCGGGGGCGGCCAGCATCTGGCCGTTCTGGGTGACGGTGTATTGGACCGTCAGGTCGGACTGCGGCGCGACGCTCGCGGTGACGGTGAAGCTGGCTTTGTCGCCCTCGTCGACGGCGGGGCCCGCCGAGAGGCTGAGCTCGGGCGTCACGACCGGCACAGGATCGGGCGTCGGGTCGGCGTCGGCCTCGGCTGGTTCGGGCTGGCTTGACGCCGTCTCGATGCATTCCAGCGCTTCGATCACCGGGTCCCATTGCGCGGTCGACCAGCCTCTTTGTTGGCGCCGGTCGTGGATCTCTTTCACCTCGGAGAGCGTGATGGCGTTCGCCTCGCCGGTCAGTGCGTTGTGCACCTGCGTCCAGCGCGCTGCGTGCGCGGTGTTGCTGCTGGCGGCTTGGGTGGCGACCTCGGCCAGCAGCGTGTCGGGCACGCAGGCCGCCCGCGCCGCGGCATCATGGTCGGCGCTCTCGTCATTGTCGTCGGCGTTCTTGCCGCCGTCCGGATCGGTGTTCTGCGAGTCGCTTCCGCTGCCCGCTGCGACGACTGTGACCGGCCATTTCATGCGCCAGGTCTGCACCCAGTCCAGATCGCCCCACAGCAGGTTGATCAGCGTGACGCGCAGCGTCGCCCGATCAGGCGGCAGACAAGTGCCGCCGAGCTCGGTCGTGCAGCCGCCCGTGTAGCTCGCGCTGTGACCCGCCAAGCGCACCACCTGGCTGCGGCTTGTGGCGGTGAATCTCAGCTTGTCGTCATAGATGCCCGCTGACCGGGCTTTGCCGTCCCGACGCGTCGCGGTCGCTACCCCGTCGGGGGCCGCGCCGACATGCACATCGATGCTGCGGCTCGAGCCGTCAGGCAGCAGGTCCTCGCTGACGCTGATCGTGAAGTCCGTGTGGCTGCCCTCCTTGACACGAATCTCCTCGCCCTCGACGGGCAGCACCGTGAACTCGATCGGCGGGTGAGCGTCGTTGACCTTCACGCCGAGCGTCGACTGCTTGCCGTTCGCGCTGCCATAACCCGACACGACCGTGTGACGGATCGGCACCGGATCGTGATAATGCGTCGAGCACGCAACCCGCACCTTGACCGTCTGGTACTCGTCCCAGTTGGACGGGGTGAAGGTGAGCTCGCCCTGGTCGACCCACAGCCGGTTCATGTCGATGGCCCAGTTGATCCACGGACGTTGATCGTTGGGGTCCTCGATCTTGACCTTCACTGTGCCCGACGGCCGGGTGCGCAGCCTGACCCGATAAGTCGTGCCCGCGTCGCCCGTCATATGAATCTTGCCGGTGCGCAGGATGTAGGGCACGTTCTCGCGGCCGTCGAAGAAATCGATCAACACCGTCCGCTTGCTGTCACGCGCCTCCACCGCCGCGTTCGGACCGCTCAGCGGGCCGTTGTGGTTGCTGTAGGTCAGCGGATTGCAGCCGTCGGACTCGTCATAGACGACCGGGGACCGCTCGAACACCAGGCCCGGGATCTCATCGAGCGGCGGCACGATGACCCCGGTCGCCTCACGGTGCTCTCCCAGCCCCACCCCCGCGGGCAGGACGCTGCGGTCGAGGTGCAGGTCGAACCGCTCCTCGCCCTCATTTTTGACCGTGTCCTTCGTCGTCGCGATCCACACCGTCGCGTAATACTTGCCGGCCGCGATAGTCGCATTCACGGTGCTGTCGTCATAATCGACACCACCGCCCGTCGCGCCGCGGGCGCCGTACACATTGCCGCTCAACGAGATCCGGATCGGCGTGGCCGACGCCCGCGGCTGGGACAGATCGACCCTGACTTCCATCTGGTTGCCCTCGCCCGCCCAGTACGTCGGCTGCGAGAACGACACGTTCACCGCCTCGTTGTAATCCGTGACCGTCACGCCGACCGTCCCGGTCACCGACGCGTAATCGCCGCCCGACGCAGTGTGGGTCAGCGTCGCCGTGTCATCAGCCATGTCGCTGTCCTGCGACGCCGACACCGTCACCGTCTGCGCCGCACTCCACACGTTCGCGTCGTCGCTGTCATCGCTGAACGTCAACGACGCCGGCGAGACCGTCACGTCGGAGTTGTCCGACGAGATCGCGACCGTCACGTGCGCCGAAGGCTCGGTCAACAGCTTCACCGTGTAGGTGCCGGTCGCGTTCTCGGCGACGGTCAGCGAGGCCGGCGAGAACACCAGGGCCACGTTGCTGACCTCGAACGTGTTGTCGTTCGTGCCGCTGACCGAGGGCGAGGCGGGCAGGGCATTGCCGGCCGAGTCCTCGATGTCATGACCGCTCGCGAAGCTCAGCGTCACCGTGCCGGTGAGACCCGCCAGATTGCCGCCAGAGACCGTGACATCGTATTCGTCCCCGTCACTGCCCACGGCGGACACGCCGGTGACCGTGGCGGTGGTGCCCGACACCTCGAAGTCCGCCGTGCCGACGTTCTGCACCTCCTCGACGAAGCTCACCCGCCACGTCAGGCTGTCCGCGTCGGTCGGCGACGTCGACGGCGTCTGGCGCTCGATATCGGTCACGCTGGGCACGTGGTGGTCCAGATCGAAGCGGTTGTCGTTCGTTCCCGTGGGCGCGGTGTTCGCCAGCGCGTTGCTGCTCGTGTCCTCGATGTTCTGACCGGTCGCGAAGCGCACGAAGACAGGGCCCGAGAAGGTCAGCCCGGAGCCCATAGTGGCGGTGACGTCGTATGCGTTCGTGGCTCCGACCTGCGAAACGGCCAGCGTGGTTTGGGGCGCCGCAGACCCTGAGGACGTGTTCAGCGAAACGACGAAATCCGCAGCGTCCACATTCTGCACCGCCTCGTCGAACGTCACCCGCCAGGTAAAGGTGCGCAGATTGGTCAGCAACGACGACGGCGACTGGCGCACGATCGAGGCCACCCGCGGCGCGGTGGTGTCGGCTGCCGAGACGGTGATGTCGAAGTCGTCGGTGACGCTGCCGCCGTTGCCGTCGCTCGCCGTCACCCGCACCGTGACCGTTCCGGTGTCGCCCGACTGCGGCGTGCCCGAGAAAGTGCGGCTGGCCGGCGTGAAGGTCAGCCAGGACGGCAGCGCGGAGCCGTCGGGCTGCAACGCGCTGTAGGTCAGCGAGTCGCTGTCCGCGTCGTTGAACGTATTCGTCGGGAAGGCATAGCTGAACGCCGTGCCCGTCGTCGCCACCTGATCCGCAATCGCGTTGGCCACCGTGGGGGCGTTGTTGGTGCTCGACGTAT
>JAJDZE010000036.1 GCA_022824805.1 Acidimicrobiia bacterium
AACCCGTGCGGGCACCCCGTCGCAGGTGGCCGCCGTGACCGGCATCGGATGGAACCAGATCAGCTACTCCGAAGGCCCCGTCGAGCTGGTGGTGCCGCTCGCTTCCTACGGCGCCGGGATGCTCGGGGCGATGGCAGCCGCAGCGGGCCTCTACGCCCGGCGGTCCCGGGGGTCGGCGCCGACGTTCACCGTGTCGGAGGTGTCGGGCTCAGGTGCGATGCAGATCGGCGACTTCGAGGTGCCCGAGATGGCCGACCTCGACCGCGACGGCTCATGCCCGCTCGGCTCGGCCGGCAGGCTGCCCGTGTACCGGCTGTTCCGGGCCGCCGACGACCGCTGGATGTTCGTGGCCTGCGGCACGCATCCCTTCTATGCGGCCATGCTGCGAGCCATCGGCCGCGAAGACCTGCTGGGCGACGAGCGGTTCCCGGACCCGCCGTGGGGCCTGCTCGATCTCGAGCCGTTGGCGGAGATCACGCCGATCCTCGAAGACGTCTTCGCGGCCCGCCCGCTCGACGAGTGGCTGGAGATCCTCGGCGCTCACGATGTGCCCTGCCAGCCGACCCAGACCCGCGACGAATTCATGAGCTCGGCGCTCGCGCAGGCCAACGGGCTCGCCACGACCGTCGAGCACCCTGAACTCGGCACGGTGCGCACCCCGCCCCAGCCGATGTGGATCGACGGTTGCGATGAGGTCGCGTTGCAGCCGGCCCCGCTCCTCGGCGAGCACACCGCCGAGATCGCAGCTGAGCTGCAAGCAGGCGCATGGCCGGCGCAGGAGGCATCGGGGCCGCGGGCGCCAGGCACCGCGCAGCGCAGCCGGCCGTCGTCGTTGCAGCCGGACGCAGGAGCCGGCGCCGGTGATGCGCCGCTGGGGGGCGTGAAGGCAGTCGATCTCAGCTCCTTCATCGCCGGTCCGGTCATTACCCGCCACCTGGCGATGCTCGGCGCCGAGGTCATCAAGATCGAACAGCCCGGCGGCGACCCGTTCCGCGTGCTCGGTCCGTATTTCAACGGCTGGAACCAATCGAAACGCTCGATCTGCCTGAATCTCAAGGACGCTGACGATCATGCGGTCATGGCGCAGCTCGTGGCCGAAGCCGACGTGATCGTGGAGAACTTCCGCCCCGGCGTCGCAGCACGCCTCGGCGTGGCCGATGAGGATCTGCGGCGCATCCGCCCCGACGCAGTGCTGGTGAAGAGCCCCGGCTACGGCCGTGACGACTCCATGGCCGACGTGCCGGCGTTCGATCCGTTGCTGCAAGCCCTCGGCGGGATCATGGCCGCGCAGGGCGGCGACGACGAGCCGGTGTTCCTGACCGTGCCGGTGCATGACGCGGCCACCCCGATGATCGCCGCCTTCGGTGTGCTGTGCTCGCTGTATCGGCGCCTGGCCGACGGCGAGGGCCGGACAGTGCGAACGTCGCTGACTCAGACGGTCACCGCCGCACAGGCAGCCGAGTTCGTGAACTACGAGGGGCGTCCGCCTGCCGAGCAGGGCGGCTTGGACTATCGGGGCGCCAGCCCCGACCGCACCTACCTCGAAGTGCCCGATGCGGACGGCCCCGAGTGGGTGTGGCACGAGACGACGCCGGAGGGCACCAGCGACCTGCCGGTCGAACGGCGCGGCTTCGTCGGATCCGAAGTCGCCGTCGACAACAGCCACGTCGTCGACCTGCCCGAGACCGAGTGGGGCCCGATGATCCAGCTCGGCTCGCTCGTCGGCGGCATCGACGTGCCGATGCGCCGAGCCCCCTACCTCGACGAGCACCGAGCAGAGATCACCGCCGAGCTCGCCACCTAGTCCAATGCTCGATGTTCCACAAACGCTACGTTCACGACCCCCCAAACGCTACGTTCACGACCCCCCCCAACGCTGCGTTCATGCACCGCTCCGGCTGCGACTTTTCCTTGCGGCTCGGTCTTGCGGCGTCACTACGGTGAGCCCATGACGACGGCGCGCCTTGCCTCTGAGGATCTGCCGATGCTGCGCGGCACGGCAGCCTTCACCGCCGATCTGCCGCTGCCTGATGGCTGCCTGCACGCCGCGTTCGTGCGCTCGACGGTGGCCCACGGCGAACTGCGCAGCGTCGATCTGCGTGAGGCTGAGCAGGCGCCGGGCGCGGTTGCTGTGTTCGAAGCAGCGGGGCTGGGCTTGGCGCCGCTGGAGTACTACCGGGCCACCACGCTCGACGGCCAGATGGCACGGCCGCTGCTGGCCACCGAGCGGGTCCGCTTCGTCGGCGAGCCGATAGCGGTCGTGCTGGCCGACTCGCCAGCGCACGCCCTCGATGCCGCTGAGCTGGTCGCAGTCGAGATCGACGAGCTGCCGGCGGTCGTCGACGCCGAGCAGGCTGCAACCGACGACGTGCTGCTGTTCCCCGGTGCGGGCACGAACGTGGTGCGCCCGCTCGATCCCCCAGATGACGGCGGATTCCTGTCGCCGCCCACTGTGCTCGACGAACCTGCTGCGCCCCCGGCCGCACCCGGCGAGGACCCCTGCGATAGCGCCGAGTGCGTGGTGGAGCTGGTCTGCGAGAACGACCGGATCACGTCGCTGCCGATCGAGCCCTGCGCCATTGTCGCGACGCCGTTCGAGCTGATCCGGGGCACGCCGCTGGCGCAGGGCGCTTCGCCCGACTGCGAGCTCGACATCTGGAGCACCGGCCAAGGGGTGCACAGCGCTCCGTACCTGTACCGCCGCCTGCTGGGCATCCCCGTCACGGCGGTGCGTGTCCGCGAACCGCATGTCGGCGGCGGGTTCGGCGGCCGCGGTGACCCCATGCCGGAGTTCTTCGTGGTGGCCCGGGCCGCTCAGCTGCTCGAACGCCCGGTGCGCTGGGTGCAGAGCCGCCAGGAGCAGTTCGTGTCCATGCCTTACGGACGGGGCCAGCGGCACCGCATCCGGATGGGTTTCGGCCCCGACGGCCGCATTGTCGGGATCGACGTGGTCATGTGGTGCGACGCAGGCGCCTACCCGCACATGGCGCCGATGCTCACTGCGGCCAGCTACCGCCAGAGCACCGGCCTGTACCGGGTGCCGCGGCTGCGCTACCGCATCGGTTCCGCGGTCACGAATGCCCCGCCCACCGGCGCGTACCGCGGCGCCGGCCAGCCCGAGGTGAACGCGGCACTTGAACGGGCCATCGACGCTGGCGCCCGCAAGCTCGGCCTCGATCCCGCCGAGGTCCGCCGCCGGAACCTGCTGCGTGCCGACGAGCTGCCGTTCGACACGGGCACCGGCATCGTCCTCGACAGCGGCGACCCGCATCGCGCGCTCGAAACTGCCCAAGAACTGATCGATGCCGAGCGCTGGCAGGAGATGGCTGCCGAACGCCGGGCAGCCGGCAGCCGCTCGGCACTGATCGGGATCGGCTACGGCTGCTACAGCCAGAGCGCAGGCAGCGGCGACGATCCCGACTACGCCTCGCTGGAGCTGGGCGCCGACGGGAGTGTGCTGGTCACTTGCGGCAGCCACGGCCACGGCCAGGGTCATCACAGCCTGTGGGCACAGATCACCAGCGCCCGGGTCGGGATCGCCGAAAGCGCCGTACGGGTGAATGACGCCGACTCGGTGACGTCGTCGTACGGCGGGGTGACCGGCGGTTCGCGTACCGCATCGGTGCTGGGCAGCCAGATCGCCGACGCCGCGACCGAGCTGCGTGTCCGCATCTGCGAGGTCGCGAGCGCGCTGCTCGAAGCCAGCCCAGCCGACATCGACGTCACCCCCGACGGAGCACATGTTGCCGGGGTGCCGTCCCGCCTGGTCAGCTGGACTGACATGGCGGCAGCAGCGCCCGAGGGCATTTCGGCGACCGTCACCGAGCGTCGCAGCGGACCGACCCACCCCTACGGCACCCACGCAGCCGTTGTGGAAGTGGACGGCGAGACCGGCTGCACCACGCTGCTGGCATTCGCTGCCGTCGACGACTGCGGTCGGATGCTGCATGAGGCCTCCGTGGAAGGCCAGCAACACGGGGGCGCGGTGGCCGGCATCTCCCAGGCGCTGATGGAGGCCGCACGGTGGGACGCCGACGGCACGCCTCGCACCACAACGCTCGTGGACTACCTCATCCCTGCACCCGCCGATCTGCCGCCCATCGGCACCGCCCGGCTTGCCATACCGACCGAGCGCAACGAGCTCGGCACCCGCGGCATCGGCGAGAACGGGGCCATCGCCGCCCCGCCCGCCGTGCAGAACGCCGTCATCGACGCCGTCGCCCACCTCGGCGTCACCCACATCGACATCCCCGTCACCCCCCAGCGCGTCTGGGAAGCGATTCGAGCCGTTCAATAGCCCAGCAGTGCTTGAATGCAGTCAAGCGACCCCGGAGGCACCCATGGTCGAGCCGGATTTCCTGCATTTCGACACGCTGGCGCTGCACGCGGGCCAGCGGCCCGACCCGACCACCGGGGCGCGGGCCGTGCCGATCTACCAGACCACCTCGTTCAGCTTCACCGACACCGAGCAGGCAGCCAGCCTGTTCAACCTCGAGATCCCCGGCCACATCTACAGCCGCATCTCCAACCCCACGGTTGCCGTGCTCGAGGAGCGGATTGCCGCGCTCGAGGGCGGCGTCGGAGCGGTCTGTACCGCCAGCGGCATGGCGGCATTCCATTTGGCGTGCGCCACGATCGCCTCCGCGGGCGACCACATCGTGGCCAGCCGCAACATCTACGGCGGCACGCACAACATCCTGAGCCTCACGCTGCCCCGCTTCGGCATCACCACGACGTTCGTCGATCCCCGCGATCTCGACGCGTGGCGCAGCGCCATCGGCCCCAACACCAAGGTGCTGTTCGCTGAGACGCTGGGCAATCCCAACATCGAGGTGCTCGACGTGCCGGCCGTGGCCGCAGTGGCGCATGAGGCCGACCTGCCGCTGATGCTCGACGCCACGTTCACCACGCCGCACCTGATGCGGCCCATCGAGCTGGGCGCCGACATCGTGATGCACAGCGCCACCAAGTTCCTCGGCGGTCACGGCGTCGCGATCGGCGGCGTCGTGGTGGACGGCGGGCGTTTCGACTGGGCCGCCTCGGGCAAGTTCCCGACGCTCAGCGAGCCCTATGCGGGCTACCACGGCATTGCCTTCACCGACGAGTACGGGCCACAGGCACTGTCGATGCGGGCCCGAGCCGAGGGCTTGCGCGACTTCGGCGCAGCCATGAGCCCGGCGGTGGCGTTCCACCTGCTGCATGGCGTCGAGACGCTGCCGCTGTGCATGGACCGTCACGTCGCCAACACCGAAGCGGTGATCGAGTTCCTCACCTCCCACGACGCCGTGAGCTGGGTGAGCCACCCATCGGTGCCGTCGCACCCCGACCACGAGCTGGCCAAGCGGCTGCTGCCGCGGGGCGCCGGCGCGATCCTGAGTTTCGGTGTCGAAGGCGGCCGCGAGGCCGGACGGCGGTTCATCGAGGCGGTGCGGCTGGCCTCGCACCTCGCCAACGTGGGCGACGCCAAGACGCTCGTGATCCATCCCGCCAGCACCACCCATCAGCAGATGAGCGCCGAGGACTTAGCCGCCGCCGGCGTCGGCGAAGACCTGGTGCGGCTGTCGGTGGGCCTCGAGCACCCAGGCGACATCATCTCGGACCTGTCCCGCGCCCTGCGCGCCTCGCAGAAAGGCTGAACCGATGACAGCTACCGAGACGTTCTCGCTTGATGTCCGCGGCCGCGCTGTCGGTGTGGCCGCAGGGGGAGTGGTGCCCGATGCGGCGTCGGCTGCCGAGGCGCCGGTGGTGCTGCTCGTGCACGGCGCAGGCATGAACCGCACCGTGTGGCAGTTGCAGACACGCTGGCTGGCGCACCACGGCTATACGCCGCTCGCCATCGACCTGCCGGGCCACGGCAACAGTGACGGCGAGCCGCTCGGATCGGTGGCCGAGATGGCCGGCTGGCTCGGCGACGCCATCACCGCCGTGGGTGAGCGGCTGGATTGCACCCAAGTGCGTCTCGTCGGTCACTCGATGGGGTCGTTGGTGTGCACCGAGACGGCGGCGGGCGATCACGACCGCATTGCTCGCCTAGTGCTGATGGGCACCGCAGCGGGAATGCCTGTGCATCCGGCGCTGCTGGGCGCGGCAGAGAAGAACGAACTGCTGGCCCCCGAGCTCATGACGGCTTGGGGACACGGCACTCGGGCGCATGTCGCGACCAATCCGACGCCGGGCCTGTGGATGCTGGGCGGCAGCGTGGCCCTGCTGGAACGAGCCGACAACGGTGTGATCCATGCCGACCTGTCTGCCTGCGCGGCCTATGAGGCCGGTGACGTCGCCGCCCGGGTGCAGTGCCCGGTGACCGTCATTGTGGGCAGCGAGGACAAGATGACTCCGCCGCGGGCTGCGGCACCGCTGATCGCCGATTTCGCCGACTGCGATGTGGTGCACCTCGCCGGGGCCGGCCACATGATGATGAACGAGGATCCCGCCGCGGTGCGCCGCGCGCTGGTCGGCGCCCTGGCCTGACGGCAGCCGCAATTGACGACCCGCGCGAGCACAGCGCTCGGCGGCGCTCGTCTCCGTGCAGGCCACTGCAACATCTGCGCTCTGTGTCGTGCTCGTTGTGCGCGCTCCGCGCGCGGCTGCCATCATGTGCCGGCGGCGATGTGACGCAACCTGCCGCAGAAGGAGCCAGACATGGCAGTCGAGCGATTTCCCGTCGAGGCCTCGCACATCCTGATGTTCGCGAGGTCGATCGGCGACACGAACCCGATCTACAGCGACCCGGAGTACGCAGCCGGCACCGAGGTCGGCTCGATCATTGCTCCGCCGACATTCGCGCAGTCGAGCGCGCAATTCGACCCCGACTACTTCCTGCGCCCCAAGCCCGACAAGAAGTGGTTCGGCAGCGGCCGTACCGCCTCGGGAACGCTGGTGCGCGACCTGTCCGAAGCCGACGGCGACGACGTCGCCGACGAACGTGAGGACGACAAGCAGTCCGGCGCTGCGGCAGGCGGGCTGCACGCCGAGCAGCACTTCACCTATCACCGGCACCTGAAGCCAGGCGACATGCTGCACACGGTCACCTACGACGGCGAGCGCTGGGAGAAGCAGTCCAAGCGGGCAGGCATCCTCAAGTTCTCCGAGGCCGTCACCGAGTACCGCGACGAGGACGACGAGTTGGTCATCACAGCCAAGGGCGTCGGCGTCGTCACCGAAAAAGTCATTGACAACTAGCGGTTCGCCAAGGCCACGAACGCAGCACCCACAATCCAGAGAGGCACACAGACATGGCACTCAGCGCATCGCAGCTCAACGTCGGCGACAGCTACTCCGAGCAGATCGTCGACGACCTCACCCGCACCCAGATCGTTCAATACGCCGGCGCATCAGGCGACTACAACCCGGTCCACACCGACGAAAAGTTCGTCACCGAGGTAGCCGGCTACCCCACGGTGTTCGCCCACGGCATGCTCACCATGGGCATGACCGGCCGCATGGTCACCAACTACGTCGGCGACGGCCGCCTCACCTACTACGGCGTGCGGTTCACCAGCCAGGTGTGGCCCGGTGACACGCTCACCGCCAAGGCCGAAGTTGCCGACATACGTGACGAGGACGGCCAGAAGTTGGTCGATCTCACCATCACCACCACCAACCAGGACGACCGGCCAGTCCTCACCGGCCAAGCCACCGCCCGCCTCGACAACTGATCGAGACCCCGCCTGCTGCAGCGCTGTCGGTGGCCGCTGGCCCTGCTGTCCCGCCGCACCATTGTGCTACAATGTAGAACATGGCGGAGGTCGGGATCCGGGCGCTGAAACAGAACGCATCTGAGGTCGTAGCGCGGGTCGAAGCGGGCGAGGAGATCACCGTGACGAACCGAGGTCGACCCGTTGCGAAGATCGTGCCGCACGTGAGCAGGCCCCGCCAGTCACGCATCGAAGAGATGATCGCTCGCGGCGAGATCACGCGAGCGACTCGCGATATCAGAGATTTCCTGCCGCCCCCGCCGGCACCACCTGGGCGCAGCCTGTCGGAGGTGCTGTTGGAGATGCGGGCCGAGGAACGGTACTGACAGCGCCGTTGAACGGTGAACTTCTATTGCGACACATCGGCACTCGTGAAGGCGGTTCTTGACGAGGCGGAATCGGGGGCATTCGCCGCGTGGCTGACCGAGACACGGCGTTTGCTGTACTCGTCCGATCTGACACGCACCGAGTTCATGCGAGCAGTTCGACGCCATGCGCCGGCCTTCCAAGCCCGGGCACGCTCGCTATTGAGCACTGTGATGTTCGTGCAATTGACTCCGTCGCTGCTCGAACGGGCGGCCTTGCTCGATCCTCCCGAACTCCGCAGCTTGGACGCCATCCATCTCGCAACTGTGCTGAGCCTCGGCAACGGGCTCGACGGTCTCGTCACCTACGACGAGCGACTTGCACGCGCTGCGCGCGAGAGGGGCATCCCGACACTCGCGCCCAGCTAGCCGTCGGCCCGTCCCGCGCCGTGTTGGCCCTTCGCCTGTCGGACGCGGTGCAAGCCGCTAGCCCGTCGCCTTTCCGGAGCGGCGTCAGTGCTTGGCGCGGCCGGCGCTGGGTCAGCCCTTCGCGCGTCCGGCGCTGGGTCAGCCCTTGGCGCGGCCGGCGCTGTGTTAGCTCTTCGCCCGTTGGGCGAAGCCGAACAGCTTGCCGGCCACCTTGCGGATCTGGATCTCCTCTGAGCCTTCGGTGATCCGGTACCGGCGGTGGTGCCGGTAGATGTGCTCGAAGGGCATGTGGCGGCCGTAGCCGTTGCCGCCGCAGCTCTGCATGGCCCGGTCGGCGGCGTCGCAGCAGAACCGGTTGCCCCGGTAGTTGCACATGGCCACCTTGTCGGTGATCTCCATGTGGTCGACGCCCTCGTCCATCTCCCAGGCGGTCTTCCAGATGAGCGCCCGCACCATCTCGGCCTCGGTGTACAGCTCCGCCAGCGGGAACTGGATGGCCTGGTTCTGCGCCAGGGGCTTGCCGAACGTGGTGCGGTTCTTCACATAGTCGACCGCCACATCGATGCAGTGCAGGCCGGCGCCGACCGACGAGGCCGCTTGGCGGATCCGGTTCTCGTGCACGAAGAGCTGCGCTGTCTGCAGGCCCCGGCCCTCGGTGCCCAGGATGTCGTCGTTGCTCACCCGCACGTCGGTCAGCCGCACGTGGGCGTGGTCGGTGGGCATGTTGAAGGTCCACATGAACTTCTCGACCGCGAAGCCGGGCGTGTCGACCGGCACGATGAAGCAGGTGATGCCATGCCCCTCGCCGGGGTTCCCCGAGGTGCGGGCGAAGATGTAGTCGTGGGTGGCGTGGTGGAGCCCTGTGTTCCAGTACTTCTCGCCGTTGATCACCCACTCCTCGCCGTCGCGCACGGCGGTGGTCTCCATCCAGGTGGCGTCGGAGCCGTGCAGAGGCTCAGTCAGGCCGAAGCCGATGCGGGCTTGGCCCTCCAGCATCTTGGGGATCCAGTACTCCTGCTGGGCGGGTGAGCCGTAGCGCTCCATCATCAGCACGGTCGGGAAGTTGCCGATGATCGAGTTCTCGTTCTGCAGGTCGTTGTGCAGCCCGAGCCCGCGGCGGGCGAGGTGCTCGCGGATGATGGCCATGCCCAGGTTGGTGCCGTTGCTGCCGCCGAAGCGCTCGGGCAGGTGCCAGCGCAGGAAGCCCGCCTTGTCGGCCTCCTTGCGCATCCGAACCAGCAGCGCTTCCCATTCCGCGTTGGGCAGGCCGTCGCGTTCCCAGTCGGTGCGCGAGTCCTCCCGCCGGTGGTCGAAGAAGCGGATGTTGTCGTCTTCGTTCTCGATTGGCTTGATGACGTCGTCGATGAACGTGTCCAGGTCGTCGAGCAGCTGGGCGATGTCGGCGGGGATGGTGAAGTCCATGCGCGGCAACCTACCCGCGCCCTGTCACACCCGTCGGGTCGCTATGGGCGCACGCTTGACGGGCAGCCGTCGGCGTTCTCTGTCTCTGCCGCCGGGCGGTGGCAGCAGTTGTGCGAGGATGAAGGACAGGGGTGAAAGTGATGTCCGCAGGCGAAGCGATGTCCGTGCTGGTGTGGTCGGACTACCTGTGACCGTGGTGCCACCTGGCACGGGCCCGGGCGGTCCGATTGGCTGAACGTCACCACCTCGACATCACCTGGCTGGCATACGAGATCCATCCCGAGGTGCCGCTCGAGGGCGTCGAGGTCGCCATGAGCTTCGAGCGAATCGCCGAGATGGCCGAAGCCGAGGGCATCACGTTCGTGGTGCCCAAGCGCCTGCGCAACAGCGCGAAGGCGCATCAGGCTGCGCTGGCGGTCGAGCACGCCGACGCCGACGCTGCCGAGCGCTACCACGACCGGCTCTACGCCGCCTACTGGGAAGAAGAGCTCGACGTCGCCGATCCTGAAGTGCTGGTCAGCCTGGCGGCCGACGTGGCCATCGACCCTGACGTGCTGCGGCGCGTGGTCGCCAACGACGAACTGCTGCCGGCCTTGCGGGCGTCGATGACTCGGGCGAACGAGTGGGGGATCAGCGCCACGCCGAGCTGGCTGCTCGACGGTCGCCTGGTGATTCCGGGCGCCCAGGACGACGACTTCATGGCCGACGTCATCACTCGCCTGCGCGAGCGGCCTGCACCGCCCGGCGGCTGAGATCGCTTCGACGTTTGCCGTGCCCGTCGGCGCACTGCGCCGCCATGGGCTGGTGGCCGAAGCCGACGAGGAGACGTTGCGTTGACGGACGGCGTGCTGAGCGCGGCTAGGCGCCGTGACCGCCGCCGGCATCCGGCGGCGCTACCACGGGCAATCCGTGCCCGATCCAGCCTTCGATGCCGCCGTCGAGATCGGTGGCCCGTGCGAAGCCCAGCCGCTGCAGCTGGGCTGCGGCAAGGCTCGAGCTGTAACCCTGGTTG
>JAJDZE010000114.1 GCA_022824805.1 Acidimicrobiia bacterium
TCGGCGTCGGTGACGGTCACGGCGACCAAGCGCCCTCCCCCGCTGCGATGCAGGTCGCTGACCATGCCGCACTCGGCGCAGAGCGTGAGCCCGTAGGACGCATTCTCGACGTTGCAGCCGGTGACGATCCGGCCGTCGTCGACGAGGCCTGCCGCGCCGACATGAAATTTCGAGTACGGCGCATACGCCGTGCGGGAAGCCTCGTGCGCCCGAGCGCGCAGATCAGCCCAATCGATGGCCGTGTTGCTCGACGCTGCGTCCCTTGATGCTGAGTCGTCTGGCACGACGGCCTGCCTCCTGGCTTCGATGGTTGATGAGCGTATGGCGTTGCCGTTGCCGGGTCGGCCGATGCAACTGCGTCTGGAGCGAGATGGGGCAACGGTTCCCCCTGCGGTCCGGGGGCGAGAGCGCAATAGCGTTTGGCTGGTGCAGGCGACGTTGGCGGAATTCGAGTTGCCGTTGGCTCGGCCGCTGCTGACCGCACACGGGTCCATCACGGTGCGGCGCGGCATCGAGGTGCGAGTGGGCGATGACGCGTGCGTGGGCCGGGGCGAGGCGGCACCCCTGCCGGGGTTCGGCGTGGAGACCTACGAGGAGGCGCTTGCTGCTCTGCAGCGCTGGGCCGACGATCCCGAAGGGGAACCGCCCAGCGAGCCGTGTGCCGCCGCCGCCGTCGAATCGGCTCTGACGCAGCTCGACGCCGAGATCGAAGGGGTCACGCTGGCCACGCTGCTCGCGGGAGAGGCGCCCAGCCAGCGACGCATCGCGGTGCACGCGCTGGTGTCGGATCTCGATCCAGAAGCTGCGGCCCAGCGGGCGGCGCGCGCTGCCGCTGCGGGCCATCTGGCGGTGAAGCTCAAGGTGGCGGCTCACCAGTCCGAGCGCGGAGGCGCCACGGCCAGCGCGAGCGGCAACGGCGACACTGGCAACCCGGACGGCGCCAGTGCATCAATCGTCGGCCAAGCAGCGCGCATCGCCGCGGTGCGACAGGCGCTGCCCGCGGGGGTGGCGCTGCGACTCGACGCCAACGGCGGCTGGGATCGTGCGACCGCAGTGAAGGTGCTGCGCCCCGTCGGCCACCTCGACATCGAGTTCATCGAGGAGCCCACGCCCCAAGCCGCCGACTGGGCGCAGATCAGCCGCACGGTCGGGCTGCCCGTTGCTGCCGATGAGCACCTGCGCGATGCCGATGCGCTCGACCGGCTGATCGACGTAGGCGCCATCGAGGTGGCGGTGCTCAAGCCAGCAGTGCTGGGCGGTCCGCACGCCACCTACGACCTTGCCCGGCGTGCCGCGATGCGCGGCGTGCGATCTGTGGTGTCCACGTTCATCTGCGGACCGGCCGGGCTGCGGGTTGCCCGAGACACCGCGGTGGCAGTCGATCCGCGTGGTGTTCACGGCATCGGCACCGCAACGCTCTTCGCCGATCCGATGCCCGACGATGTGATTCCCGTCGGCGGCTACCTGCCGGTGCCTACCGACGCTTCCTGACGTCGCGTCGCTTTCGATCGGTGTCCAGTACCAGAGTCGAGGGACTGTCATATTTTGACGGTCCCTCAGACTCGCCAGCGCTGGGTTTTGCCTAGGGGCGTCTGTGGCAGCTCGGCTACCAACTCGAGGTTGCGGGGCGCGCAGTAGGCGGGGAGTTCCGCTTTCACAGCGTCTCGGAGTGCTTCAAGACTTGGGGGCTGGGTGGGGTCGATAGGGACTACCACGGCGGTTACTGCTTGGCCCCACTCGGGGTCGGGGCGGCCGACAATTGCCACGTCAGCGATGGCCGGCGACTCCGTCAGGATTCGCTCGACGGCTGCTGGCCATACCTTTTCGGCGCCAGTGGTGATCATGTCGTCGACTCTTCCGAATACAGAGAGCCGGCCTTCGTCTGATAGGGCACCGGCGTCTCCGGTGGGGAACCAGCCGTCTTCGGTTCGGGGGTCGCTGTTGTCGCGGTAGCAGCGCAGGAGCATGGGGCAGCGGAGCTGTACTTCGTTGTCGTGGATGCGCAGCTCTACGCCTTCTAGCGGCCAGCCTTCGTAGACCACGCCGCTGAAGGTTTCGGTCATGCCGTAGGTGGCGACCGTGTTGGGGGGCCGTTGGGCTGGCATCGCGGCGCCGCCGAGCAGGATTGCCCGGAATGCTGCGGCGTCCATGCGCGCGAGCGCTGTGGGTACCAGCGAGGTGAGCGTTGCGCCTTGGCCGGCTGCTGTTTCGACTGCGGCTGCCTCGAAGCCATCGTGGACCTCGAGAGGTGTTTCGGTGAGCAGTGCGCGGACCACTACTGCGAGGCCGCCGACGTGTGCGAGGGGAAGGCATGCGAGCCAGCGGTCGGTGCTGGGGTCGACGGCGAGCGCGGAGCTGGTTGCCATGGCGTTGGCCTCGATGGCCGCGTGGGTGAGGACGGCGCCTTTCGGATCGCCGGTGCTGCCGCTGGTGGCCATGACGAGTGCGTCACCGGTCTCGACTTCCCAGCCGCCTCGGCGACGGTGGCGGCCGGTGGCGTCGACGACGACGCTCGCGCCCATGCGCTCGACGAGCGACTCTTGCGCAGGGGCCGGCAGCCGCTGATCGACGGGCAGCACGGCATCGCCGGCGTCCCAGGCCCGCTGCAGCTCGACGACGAAGCGGTCGCCGCCCCCGATCGCCAGCGCCACCAGTCGTCGCACGGCGCGGACACTACCGATGCAGCCGCCCGAGCCCGCCGGAATTAACGCCCGGCTAGCGCGGCACTTCGAGGCGTCCGCTGGGCAACTGCCGGGGTCGTTCGCTCGACATCGATGAGATGTCGGCGGAGTTGTCGCACGTGGGCGCGAGACTGTCGGCTGCATGGACACGGCAGCTCTTACGCCCACGCTGCGCTGGACGGGCGACAGCATCGAGATCATCGATCAGACACGGCTGCCAGCCGAGTTGGTGCTGCTCGATGTGCGTGACGCGGCCAGTGCCGTGGATGCCATCGAGCGGCTTGCCATCCGGGGGGCGCCCGCGCTCGGTGCGTTCGGGGCGCTTGCGCTGGTTGTCGGTCTTGACAAGGCGCAGCCCGACTCGCTGGGCGCGGCACGCGAGGTGCTGGAGCGGCTGCGGCACCAGATCGGCGACGCCCGGCCGACCGCGGTGAACCTGCGATGGGCAGTGGACCGCACGATCGATGCGGCGCTTGGGGCCGCCGGTTGGTCCAGCCCGAGCAGACACACAGGTGAGGGAAGCGACGGCAGCCACGGCAGCACCGACCGCGACAGCAACGGCGGCGACGGCAACGACAGCAGCAGTGCAGCCGGCGTGGCTGAGCTGCGCCGACGGCTGCTGGATGAGGCCTTGGCTATCGGCGAGGAAGATGCTCGGGCGTGTGCCGAGATCGGACGGTTCGGCCGCGAGCTGCTCGCCGATGCCTCGGTCATCGCGACGCACTGCAATGCAGGTCGGCTCGCCACGGCGGGCACGGGCACGGCACTGGGTGTTGTGTACGCGAAAGCCGCAGCGGGCGAGCCGGTGCGTGTGCTGGCGGCTGAGACCCGCCCGCTGCTGCAGGGCGCTCGGCTCACCGCCTGGGAACTGGCCGACGCAGGCATCGACGTGTCGGTGGTCGCCGATGCTGCGATGGCGTCGCTGATCGTCGGCGGAGCGGTGGACGCGGTGATCGTGGGCGCGGATCGCATCGCTGCCAACGGCGACACGGCCAACAAGGTCGGCACGCTGGCGCATGCGCTCGCTGCCGCCGAGGCTGGCATCGGGTTCTATGTCGCCGCGCCGAGCACCACGATCGACGCAGCGCTTCCGTCGGGCGAGTGCATTGCCATCGAGCAGCGGAATCCCGACGAGGTGCACCACGCCGGAGGAACGCGCCTGACCCCTGCGGACGCCGTCGCCGTCAATCCCGCATTCGACGTGACACCCGCCCGCCTGATCACGGCGATCATCACCGACGCCGGCGTCTTGCAGCCGCCGTACGACCGGTCCATTGCCCTCGCCCTGGCGGCAGCCGGACCCGCCCGTCAGGGAACGGGCCAATGCTGAATCGCTGGGACGACGGTGAGGCGGCGCAGTGGACCCGGTTGGGCGATCTGGGTGAGATCACCTACGGATCCCGACTGGTGGGCGCCGATCCGGCACTGGTGCTGCACGGTGGCGGCAACACCTCCATCAAGGGCCACAGCACCGACCCCTGGGGCGAGCCGGTCCCGACATTGTGGGTGAAGGGCAGCGGCTGGGATCTCGCGACCATCGAGCCGCCGGGCTTCGCGCCATTGCGCCTCGAGCCCGTCCGGCGCCTGGCCGAGCTGGCGGAACTGAGCGACACCGAGATGGTGAGCCAGCTGCGCATCCACCTGCTCGACGCCAGCGCCCCGAACCCTTCGGTGGAAGCGATCCTGCATGCGCTGCTGCCTCACCGGGCGGTACTGCACAGCCACGCCGATGCCGTGCTGGCGCTCACCAACACGGCCGAAGGCGACGAGCGGGTGCGCGAGTTGTGGGGCGACCGGGCTGTCGTGGTGCCCTACGTGATGCCTGGCTTCGACTTGGCCCGTCGCTGCGCCGACGAATGGCAGGCACAGGCCCACGACGGCACCGAGGCGATGGTGCTGCTGAACCACGGCATCTTCACCTTCGCCGAGACCACACGGCAGGCGTACGACTCGATGATCGACCGGATCAGCGAGGCCGAGCAGTGTCTCGCCGATGCGGGCGTGACCTCGTTCGGCGAGGCCGATGCGGGCGCAGCCGAGGGTCGCAGCGCGCCGAGTCCTGGCTCTGATGCCGTCGAGACGGTGGCGGAGCTGCGGGCTGCGATCTCGGCTGCGGCGGGCGTGCCGATGCTGCTGCGAGACGTGCACGACGAGCGGGCCGACGCGTTCTGCGCCCGCGACGACCTGGCGTCAGTGGCGCAGCGAGGGCCGGCGACGCCCGATCACATCATCCGCACCAAGCAATTCCCGATGGTGGGCCGCGATGTCGCTGCCTTCGTCGACGGGTACCGCGCGTACTTCGAGCGAAACAGCGGGCGTCACATAGACGGCGGTTCGAAATCCGGTCACGGTTCGCGCGGCGGCACCTCGCAGGCCTCGCTCACCATGCTCGACCCGGCGCCTCGGCTGGTGCTCGACCGCGAACTCGGGCTGTGGACGGCGGGCCGGCGTGCAGCCGACTGCGACATCGTCGCGGACATCTATCTGCACACCATCGACGTGATCAACGCCGCGGAAGCCCTCGGGGGCTACGTCGCGCTCGGCGAGGCCGACCTGTTCGACGTGGAGTACTGGGAGCTGGAGCAGGCGAAGCTGGCGCGCGCCGGTGCGCCGGCTGTCCTGGCCGGCCAAGTGGCGCTGGTGACCGGCGCTGCGTCGGGCATCGGTCGGGCCGCAGCCGCAGCGCTGGCCTCAGCAGGGGCAGCAGTGGTCGGCATCGACATCGACCCCGTCATCTCGGTCGACCATGACGGCGACAGCGACCGGCCGTCGGCACTGCACGGTTCGGCATGGTTCGGCATCGAAGGCGACATCACCGACCTCGGCGCACTCTCCACAGCGGTCGTCGCTGCCGTGAACAGGTTCGGCGGCCTCGACATCGTGGTCGCCGCGGCGGGCATCTTCGGCCCCTCGGCGCCACTTGCCGCACTCGCCGAAGATCACGCCAATGCACCAGCCTGCGCATCAAGCGCACGAGGCAGACGCCCTGATGCCGATCGAAGCCGATCGGGAACCGGCGACCACCACCACGAGAGCGCTCTCGGCACGGCATGGCAGCAGACATTCGACATCAACGTCGTCGGCGCGGCCAACACCCTCGCCGCGGCTCACCGGGTGATGCGGCACTCCCCGACCGGAGGGCGGGTCGTCATCGTCGGTTCGAAGAACGTGCCCGCACCAGGCAAAGGCGCAGCGGCCTACTCGGCATCGAAGGCAGCGCTCACGCAGCTCGCCCGCGTGGCGGCCCTCGAATGGGCGGCCGACGGCATCACCGTCAATGTGGTGCATCCCGACGGCGTGTTCGACACAGGACTGTGGTCTGACGAGCTCATCGCCGAGCGCGCCGCCAGCTACGAACTCACCCCCGAGCAGTACCGGCGGCGCAACCTGCTCGGCCGCGAGCTGACCTCAGCCGATGTGGGCGCCCTCATCGCCCAGATGTGCAGCCCCGCGTTCGCCCACACCACCGGCGCCCAGATCCCCCAAGACGGAGGCAGCGACCGAGTCGTCTAAGTCAGGTCGATCGCTCCTATCCGCCAAGTGTGCAGTGCGACGCGCAAACGTTGGTAGCGCACGCCCGCAAGTGGAGGTGCGCAGTGGAGCGCGCGGACCTGACCGAGTTGCACTACATCTGCCATGCAGACAACTTGCCGTCAATACTCGCCAACGGCATTCTCAGCCACCAGCGCGCGAAACGGCACCGGCCAACATCCATTGCTGACGAGGATGTACAAGCCCGGCGATCGGAAAAGTCGGTGCCTCGTGGGCAGCCGCTCCACAACTACGTGAATCTCTACCTCAACGCCAGAAATCCGATGCTGTACCGGATCACTGAAGGCGCCCGCAATTTCGCTGACATCTGCGTACTGTCGGTCTCGACGAGCGTCCTCGACCTCACCGACGTCGTGCTGGCGGATGGCAACGCTGCATCGGCGGCCACGGCCTTCCGACCCGCGCTCTCGGGCTTGTCAGCGATCGAGCGCAAGCGCGTATTCGCTCGGTACTGGACTCATCACGGTGACCCACTGGCGGAGGCGGAGCACAAGCGCGTGATGTGTGCTGAAATCCTCGTGCCTGGCGCCGTGGATGCCGCGATGATCAAGGGCGTGTACGTCGCCAGCAACGAGGTCGCCGCCTCGATCTCGGCTAACGTAGCGAACGCTCGCGCGACTGCTACCAAGTACCTCTTCTTCCGTTGACACGAGCAGGCACGAGCAAGGCAGGAAGCACACTCGGGGGGCAGCGTGGTCCATCTCACCACAGGTGATGTGCTCTCAGCGAATGCCCAGACGCTCGTCAACACAGTCAACTGCGTCGGCGTCATGGGCAAGGGCGTGGCGCTGGCCTTCAAGCAGCGTTTTCCTGAGATGTTCCGCGACTACGCCGAGCGCTGCCGCGCGGGCCAGGTGCGGCTCGGGGAGCCATACCTCTTTCGCCCCCTTGTCGAGCCGTGGATTCTCAACTTCCCGACCAAGGACCACTGGAGGTCGGTTTCGCGGCTCAGCGACCTCGAGGCTGGACTCGACTACCTCGCATCCCATCTCACGCAGTGGGGCATCACGTCGTTGGCTGTGCCCCCACTCGGCTGCGGCCAAGGTGGTCTCGACTGGCCGACCGTCGGGCCTGTGCTGTACCACCGCCTCGAAGAGCTGGCAATCCCAGTGATTCTCTACGCGCCCCAGGACACACCCGCTGAGCAGGTGTCCAAGGAGTTCCTCATGGAAGGCGGAGGAGGGGCAGCCGCCGGTCCCGGTTCGAACATTCCGGCTGCCTGGATGGCTTTGGCGGTCATTGTCCGCAAGCTGGAGCGAGAGCGTTATGCGGCACCTGTCGGCCGAACTTCGTTTCAGAAGCTCGCGTACTTCGCGACTGCCGCAAGTGTTCCAACTGGCCTTGAATTCGAACAACGCAGCTACGGGCCGTTCGCCGCAGGACTCAAGTCGATTCAGACGAGGCTCATCAACAACGGCATCCTGGCCGAAGCAAAGGTGGGCCGAATGTTCGAGGTGCGCACAGGTGCCGCGTACCGCGATGTTGTCCGCCGTCGCCAGCATGAGATCGAACCGCACATCGAAGCGATCGAACGAACGGCTGATCTCATGCTCCGAGTCGACACGAAACGAGCCGAGACCTTTGCATCAGCGCACTTCGCGGCTTCGCTGCTAACACACGTCCGTGACGAGCAGCCGACGGAGGCCGCTGTATTGGCGGAAGTGATGCGCTGGAAGTCGCGGCGCCGGCCACCTCTGGCCGAGGAAGATGCCGCTGAGGCAATCCGCAGTCTGAGCATGCTGGGCTGGCTTGACGTGGGCTTCAGCGAGACACTCCCGGCACACGACGACTTCTCAAGCGCCGAGAGCGTCGCAGCGTAGACGCACTCACGCCACCGAGGGAAATCGGCGGCGCGTCAAAACTGGCGGGCGTCGATGGTGACGCCGGCGGCTTGAGCTAGGGCGTGCAGAGTTTCGATGTCGGCGGGCTCAGCCGTGAGCGTGATCTGCGTGCTCTGGGTGATGTGCTGGATCTCGTCGGTCTCGAAACCGTCTTCGATGCGGTTGATGAGCTCGCGCAGCAAGTTGATGAGGCTGTCTCGGTCTACGTCGGGGCCGAGGCTCGTGTTGGCGGTCAGCGACAGCTGCCAGTGCTGGGGTGCTGGTGGCGGGACTGGCGGACTCGGCGTGGGTGGGCCGGGCTGAGGCTGGACCGGGGGGACGACATCGGGCGGCACCGGTTCTGGTACTGGACTTGGAGGTTCGGGCGCCGTCGCGCGCCGGAGGCGGACGGTACGAGAGGCCAGGTTGATATCGCCGCGGTCGCCAACGGCGTAGACGTTGCCGCTGTCATCGATGAGTTCGATATCGCCGCGCCGGACGGCTTCGTAGATCGCCTCGGACAGCTCGCCTGCTCCGGTCGGCAGCAGTGGCTTGTGCGGGTTCGACCAGAAGCTGTCGCGGACCTCGGCGAGCGGTACGCCGAAGTCGCTGTTACGCAAGTTGTGCATCAGCGCGCTGTAGCCGAACTCGCCGACCTCGAACGCCTTGCTCTCGTCGCGCAGCAACGCCCACACGTGAGCACCGTTCAAGGCGTTTTGCTTGTCGTTCGCGAGCCGAACGAACCGCTCTTCCCGCTCGAACTCGCCCTTCGGCGCGAGGTACACGATGTGGCGGTAGCACAGCGCCACTCGCGCATCGAGTTCCTTGAGCGCTTCGGCTGCGTCCCGCTTCGCTTGGGCAGCCATGTCCTCGTCGGCTTGCACAGCAGGAAGCTCGGCAACACGCTTGCGGGCCAGCCACACCGACGCGAGGCCTCGGGCCTGCGCACGAGTCGCCGTGTTGGCGACGGCGAAGACCGCCGACGATGCCCACTGCACGCTCATGGGCGACGAACCCCGGCCCATCGCGGCCGCGATTGCCTCGCGGGTCACCGTGTCGTCGCCGTTGAACAACGAGAACCAGCGCGAGTCCAAAACCACCAAGCGCGTCTGATGGTGCTGATCGATGCCAGCTTGGCCGATCACATCGCTCGCCGCCGTAAACGAGATACCTTCCGCAGGCACGTCACCGCCATCAACCTGCATGACCGTGTCGAATGGGCCTGAACTCGCGAGTTCAGCGGCCCGCTCTGTGACGGCTCGATCGCGATCGGCCTCGCTGACGGCCTGCTTCTCGGCCTTGGCGAGCATCCCCAGCGTCTTGCGGGTCTCCACCACCCACCGCTTGGGGCTGCTGCCCCGACCTGCGATCGAGTCCACCGAGGCCATTCCGGCATCTGTCTCCAGCAGTTCGACGGCCACCGCCTCGGCATCGCCGGCGCCGTAGCCGCTGACCGGCACGAACGACGCCGCGTGAAGCTCCGCTTCGGTCGCGCCCCGGGCACCGTTCGCCCGGGGGCACAGCGACCGGACGAACAGCGCCGTGGCAGTCCGCTCGGCCGCACGCGGGTTCTCGTTGCGCCAGCCGTCGCTGCGGGCCGTGTCCAACCGGCGTGCAACCCCGCGATCCGGGTTGTGCTGGTCGACGATGTCGACGCTCGCGACCTCGCGCAAGTTCGACAGAGTCCGATGATCGGCCACCAAGCCGGAGCTCAACAGCGAGTCGCGCACTTGGTGCGACTGCAAAGGCAAATCGCCGCTGTCGATCAGCTCGGGAACCCACTTACCCTCGGCGGCGCGCCGCGACTGCTCGAATGCCGCAGACGCGAAGAGCCGAATGGTGGACCGAACCCGCTGGAATCCGGCATGCTGCGCCCACTCGTCCTCGGCAAGAGCGATCAGGCTGGGATGGAACGGATAGCAGCGCGCCACCGCGTCACGGAATGCCGGCCCCGAGGGCAGGCTCAGCTTGTCGAACACCTTGGTGGCCCACGGGCCTCGCACATGTTCGATGAAGCGGTCCGCGACATGGTCCGTCTGTGCCCGAGTCGCCAGATGCTCGAACAGTCGCCGCCGGATGATCTCGGCGAAGTCGCCGCCGCCGGTCACCGCCGTGGTGCGACCGTTGCGCGCCAGCAGTGCCTCAAGTTCCGTCTGGCACTCCACGCCCGTCTCGTTCAACGCCATGTCGTCCTGATCCGATGCGATCATCACCACCACCACGACGCAGTTCGGCACGTCGTTCACAATGTCGAGCAGCGCGCGCAGGAACGCCATCTCGCGCAGCGCGCCGTCCGGATCATTGGCGGCCACCAGCCGGATGTAGTCCATGATCTCGTCGATCAGGATGAGGACAGGGCGGCCAGTGCTCCGCAGCGCCTCGGCCAGATGCTTCTTGCTGGTGATGTGCTCCTTGAACTGGTCGTAGCGGTGTCCGTCCTTGTCGAACAGCCGCCACAGGAATCGTTCGCCGAGCAGCCGCGCAGGGCCGAAGTCTTCACTGGAAGCGGTGGTGTTGTCGCAGTCGAGCACAACGCAGACCGGGCTGCCGAGGTCGGACCGCACGTTGCCATCACCGGCGATTTCCCGCGCTGTGGCGAAGACTTCTCGGCCAAGATCAGTCGGCGCCAGTTGGGCGGGATGTGACGCGAGATGCCACAGGCCGATCAGCCCATGCGATTTGCCGCCGCCCATCGCCTGGTCGAGCCGCCACACGGCACCGGACTGCGTCGACTCCTCCACGCCGAGCCGCACGGCAACCCGCGCCATGAGCTCGACGAGGTCGCCTGTCGGGTGGGTGATGGCGCCGTAGTAGGACGGTGATGCGTACGGCGTCTGGTCGGACTCGACGCCCGCGACGCCGAACACTGCATCGTGCAGCGACATCTGCACGTCGTCGACAGCGCCATCGCTTCGCGTGACCTCGGCCCGCAGGGAAATGGTCTCCCACCACGGACGCGCTTGGATGCTTGCGGTCATCGTCAGTCTGTCCCCCCGTGTGCAAACAGCGTGCCCTGCCGATCCTGTTGTTCCTCTTCGGCCAGTCGCTCGTCGGTCTCACGCGTCAGCCGCGCGGCCCGCTCGGCGATCAGATGACGCTGCCGCACGGCCCAGGTGATGGTTTGTCCGTCACGATCACTCTCGCCGAGCACGCGAGCGAATTCCGACATTGCCGCCCACAGCATCTCGTCGTCTGCCCGCTCCAGTAACTGCAACGCCGTCGCTATGTCGCTGATGGAACGTCCCTCAGCGGCAACAGCGAGCACGATGTCGACCACAGGGCTTGTGGGGTGGAGGCTGAGCGAGTCGGCCGTCTCATTGCCGAATGCCAGACGTGGACCGCCCTTCACCTTTTGCAGCACTCCCTTGACATCATCCTCGGTCACGTCGTAGGACAGCCGCAGCCAGCGTGCCTCGGATGCCGGGGCGACGCTGCGGCCGCGCTGGCGCAGCCACGACAGCGCGAACCGGGTGCGCACATCGAAGTCCGTGAGCTTGAATCGGTCGATCCGTACATCGGCGGCTTCTTCGACGGCGCGATGCGCCATGCCCAAGAAGTGATCGAACGGCACCGGATGGCCGGTGAAGTCACGCACTTCGGAGTACTTGCCGACAACTTCCATCGCCGGCGCGATCGCCGCCATGCGCTGGTCGGAATCGGCCAAACCGTCATCAGTCCAGTCGGGGACGCGCGAAGCGATCACCGTCCGGATCTCCTCGTCCACCATGCGTACATCGCCGACGGGCCGATCCTGCTTGGCGGCGCGGCACGCCATCATGATCGTGTTGTCGATGTACTCACCGGTTTGTTTTCCGCCCTTCTCGGTACTGCACGGCCACGAACCCGTCAGCACCAGCCCCGCATCACTGATGGCCGTGAGCACTCGAACCCAGGCATCAGGGTCTCCGTGTCCGAACACGATGCTGACGACGCCCTCGGGCTTGACCTTCAGTCGCGCCTGCTCGAACGCTTTCGTGATGGTCTGCCTGTAATGGGTTTCCGTACGATGATCAGGATCGTCGACCGTCGTGAACTTGATGACCGCTTCATGCGTCTTCTCCTGCAAGCCGCCAGCATCGGTTGTCATCGCAAACCAAGGATCTGCCACTACCAGAGCACGCTTGAGCCACACATACATGAGGTCAGAAGAGTCGCAGTAGTTGATCATCGAGTCGTACGGTGGATCGGTCACCACGGCATCAAGCGATCCGTCGGGTAGCGCCAGTTCGGTAGCGGAGCCGCGCTGCACTGACGCCGGATGGCCAGCTGTCCGGCCAAGTTGCTTTCGAAGGCTTCGAATCGTATGAGCTGACAGCGAAACCCACGTGCCCGGCCCCTCAGCGCACCCGGTCTCGAAGTAATCGAATCCATGTGAGATTCCAGAGTCGTTGAAGTAAGCATCTCCCGTCTTCTGCCCTCCCACATACAGATTGGCGCTGCGCGTGCTGTACCTCAGCCGTCGTACGAGATTCGATGCGGCGTAGCCCGCGAGTGCTGACATGTAGTCCTCACTGACTCCAGCAGTGCGCACCTTCTCGCTTATCTCGTTGACGATTCGCGCAAGTTGGACGAATCCATGGGTTTGGCGGTCGTTGCACAGCTCGCCCCAGCTGCGATAACCGAAATTGACAGGCCCGATGAATCGAGAAAGACTTGGCTCCAGCGGCTCGCTGGGTACCGCCGACAAGCCAGGCCCGAAAGGCTCCTCCGCTTCAAACGACGCTTTGAGCCCCGCTATGGCATCGAGATCGATGCCGCTGGGCTTTCGGTAGCGCTTGCCGACACCAGCATCGAGATCAGCAACGACAAGCATCGCATCGCCCTTGAGGCCGTCACGCATCATGCGCTTGAGTGTCTCCGAGTGGTGAGTGTGACCACAGAACGGACAGATGCCGCTCTTGCCGCGATCCCCCGCAGCCTTTCTGAGCGTCGGCTGTGATTCCGGCGACCCGTCGCGCACTTCGGTTGCGAAAGTCCCCGAAGATTCATCGGTGAGGATTCGATACGACTGCCCTGGATCATTCTTCTTCGGATTCGGGTTGCGCAGGGCAAGACTGCCGGTGAGCGGAAATCGGTTGCCGCAGTTCGTGCAGGGCAACGTCACGGCCCACACGTATCCCCACGGACGCTTGCCATCGACCATGGGGTAGAACTCGCCCATCGCAGACTCGTAGCGACGCCCTACTTCGTCGAGCACGAATCGCACATCTCGCAACAGCCGCGGCTCGGTGAAGTACTCGGCTGCGTGCTCCTCGTACCCCTCGAACGGCAACGACGGCTCGTTGTCCCAGTTGCGCATCGGGTAGTCGGCCAGCAACCGACCGGCGAGGGTTGCAACCGGCGAGTAGTCGATCCCCCAAGCCTGCACACCGAGTCGGGCCGCTTCGAGCGGAATCATCGCTCTGCCCGAGAACGGATCGCAGAGCTTCGCACCGTCGGGATAGTGCTTGGCAAGCTCGGCGCGCAATTCAACGTTCGCGGCGTCGTAGTCGGTCATCGCCTCTCGCACGAGACCCTTCAGGCTTTCCTGTTCGCTCGGATCGTGAGGCCACGGCAACAACGAGCAGAGCACGGCCGCCTTGGCCTGGGCCAGCGGTCGCGAAGCGAACCATGTGAACAGGCTCTTCTCAGCGAAGCCTGTACCCCAGCCGCGCGCCGAATACGTCGAGACTTCCTCGCACGGGAACCACCGCTCGATCAAGCGCGTGCTCATGCGCTCTCGCCCTGATGTTCGAGGGCGGCGCTCAGTGCGCTGCCGGCGAGCCGATACTCAGTGACGTTCTCAAGACTGTCGCGGAACACGCTCGCCGGGTTCTGCCAATGCCCGAACAGGCTGCCTTCGCCGTCAATGCAGTTGTCCACCACGTACAGCCAGTAGTCGTCGCCGTGCTGACGGGCGCTGGTCAACTCGCCGGAGGTCAAGCGCACGCCGCTCGCGGAGGCCTGGCCGGCCACGCCCTTGATTTCGATGCAACGTACATGCGGTCCGCGGCGGGCTTCGAGGTCGTAGCCGCGGTTCTGCGTATGCACATCGGTGACGTGCCAGCCGTCAGCCACCAAATTCTCGGTGACCCAGCGCATCGAAACCTCTTCGCTCTCAGCGACAGACTCCAGATCCGCGGGATCGACATCCAACCCGGCTACGACATGAGCCCAACCGATGCGGCGCGGTGCTGACGCGGTTACCTGCGCGACTTTATGAGCTTCCGCAAGCCTGCCATCAACTGCCAACTTGATCCGCTGGCGTTCCTTCCTGCCGACCGTGCGGTCGGCGATGTGGTCGGTCAGATGATTCTGCAGCGGCAGCAACTGGCCTCGCAACCGCGCCACCCACTTGCTGAGCCGCTGTTCGCGTGCTGTGCGTTCAGCTTCAGCGGCGCTACGCGCCACGGCCAGCGCGGCATTGGCGACTGCTTCATCTAGCGGCGCGCACTCGGCCGCGATGCCGGTTCCCGCCATCGCTGACGACGGCGCTACGAGGTTCGGCAATTCCGCCCACGAGACCCGGCGCGTTGTGCCATCGGCCATAGCGGCGATCAGCCAAGTCTGCGTGCTGTGCCTGGGGTGATGCCGCGGGTTGTCACTGTTTCCGCCTTCGATGATGTCGCTCTCGAACACGAACAACGTGTAGCTCTCGGGCGAAGCGGTGTCACACAGCACAGCGCCCTGCCACATCTCGGGCTCGAGCCGGGCGCGCAGCCCTTCGACCAGCGCGCCGAAGGCGTCGTCGCTCGGTCCGAGCATGTGGGCATCGGCAGCGCGATTGACGCCTTGGGCCATTGCGGCTGACCGAGCTTCGTGCCGGGTCACCACCAACGACTGTTTGTGGTCAGCGCTGCCCAGAGCCGAAGGCAGTTCCCAGCCGTGATCCTTCGGGTTCGCAGACAGGTAGTAGAAGCCGTCGCCGAGCGGCGCTGGCTTGCAGCCGATCAGGCTTGCCGAGGCGGCCCGTTCCAAGAAGTGCTCGACAATGACGGGGTTGACGCGGGCGACGATGTCGTCGATGCGCGCTGCGTTTGCCATCTCGGTGTCCACCTCCACGCTGAGTTGCGTGGATTCCGCCAAGTAGTCGTCTCGGGCATGCCTGAGATCATCGACGCTGGGCCACGGGTCGCCCGGATCGACCGGGGAGTCGCCGTAACACGGCAAGAGGGACTGCTCTGTTGTGCCTGTGTTCGTGCGGGCGCGCTCCATCACTGCTGCCAGGCAGTCGAACATCTGGCCGTCGAGTTCGTTGGCGGCGCCAATCAATCGCTCAAGCAACGTGGCGAGCACGTCTCCTTCGCGCGTGCCGAGCGCTACC
This sequence comes from Acidimicrobiia bacterium, assembly GCA_022824805.1. Lineage (GTDB taxonomy): Bacteria > Actinomycetota > Acidimicrobiia > Acidimicrobiales > Poriferisodalaceae > Poriferisodalis. The sequence continues at coordinate 15,357 of JAJDZE010000114.1, forward strand.
AGGTTGTAGAGGTGCACCTTGTCGTCTTGGCCGATGCGGTGGATGCGCCCCATGCGCTGCTCGAGGCGAACGAGCGACCACGGGATATCCCAGTTGACGAGCACATGGGCGGCTTGCAGGTCGATGCCCTCGTTTCCGGCATCGGTGGAGACGATCACCTCGAACTCGCCGTCCTCGAACTGCTGGCGTGTGGTGGCTCGCTCGGAGTGACTGTCTGCTCCCGAGTAGCTGCGCGCCGTGTGGCCAGCTTTCGCGAAGACGCGCACGAGCCATGTGGCCGTGTCGGCGTACTCGGTGAAGACGACGAGTTGCTCGCCCGAGCCGGGAGTGATGCCGTGCTCGGCCAAGCACTTGTTCAAGGGCAGCCACTTGGATACTGCTGAACTGGTGTCGGCGGTGTTGGATACCGCCTCGACGGCCGTTTCCAAGTCGGCCAGCAGTTCGGTGATCGCTTCCCGCTCGGCACGGGCGTCGAGCGAGCGGGCTGCGGTGACTTGCTCCTCAACTGCGCCGTCGTCGCTCTCGCGTTCGATGACCGCGACATCGTCGTCGGCCGCGAGCGCCGGTCCGTCGGCGGTACCCATCCGATCGAGGCGGCGCCGCAGCGTGCAGGCGAGCGCGTACAGCGATGACGCCGCCCGCTTGCCATAGACCATCGCGGCGAGTTGGCGTCCGCGAACCGGGAAGTAGGTATTGGCGATGTGCTGCGACGCGTCGTAGAACTGCCGCTCGGTGGCATTCAGCCGCACCTTGAGATTGAACGCCTCGCGCTCGCGGAACAGCCGTGTGTGCGAGTCGTAGTCGACCAACTGCTCCTTCATGCGGCGCAGGAAGTGCAGCGAGCCAGGGCGGATGAGCTTGCGAGTGGGCGGTGCACCGGCTGTCTGCGACGGCGAGGCCGCCGTGTCGCCGACGACACTGGGGAAGATCGTCGGATCGACCAGGTGCAGCAGTTCCCGGAAGTAACGCTCATCACCTCGGTGCGGCGTTGCGGTGAGGAAGAGCGCGTGCGGCACGTCGGCAGACAATTCGCGTCCGACGCGGTGAAATGTCTCCGCGGTCGGTGTCATGCGGTGCGCTTCGTCGAATATGACGGCATCCCATCCGGCGCGGTCGGGATGCAACGCCTCACGCACCTGCGGATTTGCCGCCGCCAAGTGCAGCGACACCACCCAAGTGTCAGCTTGGGTAGTGGCCAAGCCGTCCCAGCGCACGGTCTCAGCGGTCACCTCGCGCAGGCCGCCGCCGAGGAAACGCTCGAAGTCGTCCTGCCACTTGCCGACCAGATGCGCCGGGCAGACCACCAGAGCCCGCTTCACCAGTCCGAGACGCTGGGCTTCTCGCAGCCACAGGCCCGACATCATCGTCTTGCCCGTGCCCGGTTCGTCTGCGAGCAGGAAACGCAGCAACGGCTGGGGCAGCATCCGCCCGTACACCGCATCCATCTGATGCGGATAGGGCCGCAGCCGGGTGGACGCCAGCACCGTGGATGCTGCAGCACGAGCAGCGTCGAGCATCCATTCCGTCCACAACCCGGCAAGCACCGCCTCCGATGTCGCCCGGCCGTCAGCGGCCACAACCTGCAGCGATTCGAACTCCTCGGCCGTCAGCGACACCTTGCGCAGCGAAGCGCCGTCATCGTCGTTGCCCTCCGACTTCGACGGGTCGGCCACGTACAGATCGAGCTTGCCCGCCCGCGGCACGCACATGTCCACCAGCACCATCGCCGCCTCGCCCGGCAGCCTGATCCGCCGTCCCACCAGCGCCGCAGCCCGCTCGCCCAGCGTCTGCCCCTCCGCCTCCAGCACCCCCGTGACAGTACCGACCCGCAGCGACATCAGTTGCGTAGGCTCGGCGCCCGCCTCCGAACCGCACACCGACTCCAAGATGCAGTCTCAAACCCCCAGATGCGCCCCAGCGGTCCCGAGAACTCAGCCTGTGGTGCCATACCTCCGACGATCATTCTGGATACGGTCAAAACCTGCTAATTCGTGAGACCGGAGTCGCCATCACCTCAGGCACCCTGCTGTGGTGCCGGACCCAGTCAGCGACTTCGGGCGACAGCATCTGGAGCAACCGGAGAATCCTTGCGTAGTCGTCTCGAAGTCTTCTGCGAATTATCGGTTCGTGATGCGCTATGCGGTTGCGCAGCGTTCGGAGCCGGTCGAATTGGTCGTAAACGTCCTTGCGCGCTGGCGTCGGGTTGAACGCCTGGTGCAGCAGTGGACGCCATAGCAGGCGGTCATTGCCCTTTGCGAGCAGTCCGACCCAGAGGCCGAACGTGCTCGCAGCGACGATCCTCGCCGGCGTCTCGGTCTTGCCTTCGCGGCGTAGAGCCTGCTTCGCGCTCTCGATGGCTTTTTGTTGGCTATTGCCCAAGCCGATCTTCTCGTACCAGTCCTCGCCGTATTGGTCCGAGAGCAGACGGTGCATGGTGTTGCGTAGGGTCACTTCAAGCGCTTGCAGCGGTCCGAGGAATGCTGAAGCGAGTGCTGCGTTGCGCACATATAGACGCAGGGCCCTGAGTTCGCTCCCGTCGGCGAGCGCGAGATACGTTCGAATGCGATCGGCGGAGATCGTCTCCAAGATTGCCGTTCGTGTCGCGTCGTCGTAGCTGTACAGGTCGCCTTCGTGCCCTTGATTCAGTGGTGCTAGTCTCATGGGCGTACGCTCCTTGTTCGCCTCTCACGGAAGCGGCTGGGGGCAGACCTTGGGGGGGCGACACCAGATCTGGTGCCGCCCCCCGACTCCTTCTACGCAAGCTGCGTTAGGTCACCGGTCGCCGGGGAATTCGCGCCAGTCGGTGTCACCGGGGCAGCCGACTCATCGCTGCCGTACACCATCTGCAGTGCAAGCTCCGCCATCTGCAGCCACTGACGCTGCTCAGAGGTTGACAACGGACCCCCGGCTGGCAACTTCGACCACAGGCCACGCAAGAGAGGATCCGTGGGTCCCTCCAGGTCGGCAAAGGGCGGGGGATCTGTTTCTGACTGCTCGGTCGCAGCAACTAGCTCGTCATCAGTAAGAGACGGTGTTTCCGCCGGTGGTAGCCGAGCACCAGCAGGCTTCACCAGCCGATTCCGACCGGAGCCGAAGAAGCCCGCGGTGCTCGCGGAGCGTTGCAGGACCTGCCGAGCCTTCCCGACAGACTTCTCAGTCACACCGAGCTTCCCGAGTTCTGACTCGAGACCTGCGTCCTGCGGCAGGAGCTTGCCGGAGAAAGTCTCGTAGACCTGTTGGTAGAGAGGCACCTTCAGGAATGCCCGGACTGCGGCATCATCGCGTTGTTCGAGATCAACGATTGCCGACCCAAGCTCCGTCAAGACAATCGATTTCGCCCTGCGCTCGACGAGACCGAACATGCGCGCCGCTGAGAGCGTCGACCGGAACTTGCTACTCGCGACAGTCGTGCCGAGCCATGATGCCAGCTGGTCGAGTTCGCACTCGCGGCCAGCCTTCGCATGCACCTCGCATACGGCCTTGATGGCCTCATCGAGCGCAACGTACGGGAACGCAACCGTCGACCGGCGCGCCCGGCCATCCGGGGTGGCTTCCTCAACTTCTTGGTCATCCGCGGCCATCGCCATGTCAGACATTCCGCACCTCCTGGTGACATTGAATCCACTCTAGTACGAGTTGATCGCCTAATGGATGCGGATTGTCTACCACATAGTCAGACAAATGACAACAACTCGCAGCAGATTCGAGTCTCGCAGCTCGGACGGGCTGCGAATGGCCTTGCATCCCTTGGTGGGCCGGAGGAGCAGCCTGCTAGCCGTCGGCTACTGAGCTTGCTGCACCGTGCGCGGCGCCGGCCATGAGCAGGCCGATCTCTTCGCGGGTGGCGGTGCGGGGGTCGACGGTGGCCACGATGCGGCCCTCGTACATCACGGCGACGCGGTCGCTGAGCGCCAGCACCTCGTCGAGCTCGGCCGACACCAGCAGCACGGCCGTGCCCTCGTCGCGGCGCTCGCGGATGCGGCGCCAGATGAACTCGATGGCACCGATGTCGATGCCGCGGGTGGGCTGCGCCGCGATGAGCAGGTCGATGTCGTCGGAGAACTCGCGGCCCACGATGAGCTTCTGCTTGTTGCCGCCGGACAGGCTGTCGGCGGGTGAGTCCACGTCGGGCGTCCGCACATCGAAGGTGGCCACGACATCGCGTGCGTGGGAGTCGATGCGGTCGCGCCGCAGCATGCCGCCCGCGGCGAAGGGCCGCTTGAAGTAGCGGTTGAGGACAGAGTTGTCGGCCACGGAGTAGGCACCGATGAGGCCGTGCTTGGCCCGGTCCTCGGGGATGTGCCCCACGCCGATCACCGTGACTTGGCGCGGCCGGGCGCCCGACGCATCCCGGTCGCTGATCGACACGGTGCCGGCAGTGGCGTGACGCAGACCGGTGATGGCTTCCACCAGTTCCCGCTGGCCGTTGCCCTCCACGCCGGCGACGCCGACGATCTCGCCGGCGCGCACCGTGAGCGACAGCTCGTCGACGGCTCGCTGGCCGCGGTCGTCATCGGCGCAGAGGCCAGCTATGTCGAGCACCACCGGCCGCTCCACGATCTCGGCTGCCGCTGAGGACTCGACATGAGTGGCGTGCGGCATCGGGTCGGCTACGGCACTTGAGGTCTCGTCGGCAGCGGCAGAGCGTGTCGTTTCTTCGTCTGCCCGACGGTCGTCGGTCGTGCCGTCAGCCCTGGGTGCGACCGGTGCGGTGCCGACGCCGGTGGCACCCGATTCGAACCGGTCGCCGTGCAGATCCACCGCGCGGCCCACCATCAGCTCCGCCAGTGCCGCCTCGCTGGTCTGCGCGGGCGTGGTGGCGCCCACCACCTTGCCCTCGCGCAGCACGACGATGTCGTCGGCAGCGGCCATGACCTCGCGCAGCTTGTGGGTGATGAACACGATGCCGACGCCTTGGGCGGTCAGGCCGCGCAGCACGTCGAGCAGGTGGTCGGTCTCCTGCGGGGTAAGCACCGCTGTCGGCTCGTCGGCGATCAGCACCCGGGCATCGCGGTACAGCGCCTTGAGAATCTCGACCCGCTGCTGTGCCCCGACCGGCAGGTCCTCGACGGCCGCGTCAGGGTCGACCCCGAGCCCGAATCGGTCGGCCAGGTCCATCACCCGGCGGCGTGCCTGTGCCACGTCGATCATGCCGAGCTTGCGCGGCTCGGCGCCGAGCACGATGTTGCGCACCACGCTCATCGGCGGCACGAGCTGGAAGTGCTGGTGCACCATGCCCACGCCGCGAGCAATGGCGTCGTGCGGGCTCGACAGCTCCACGCTCTCGTCGGCGATCACGACCCGGCCCGCATCGGGGCGGTGCAGGCCGAACAGAACATTGACGAGGGTGCTCTTGCCCGCACCGTTCTCGCCCAGCAGCGCCAGGATCCGCCCGGGTCGCAATTCCATCGTCACGTCATCGTTCGCCACGACCGAGCCGAATCGCTTGGTGATGCCATAGCCGGCCAGCAGCACAGACGGGGTGACGGCGCCTGCCGTCCCAGCAGCACTCATGGCATCGCCTCGTACGGCACACCCGCATGCACACCATGCGGCGGCCACATCTCAGGGCACATCGAGGACCGAGCCGGGCCGCAACACGACGATGCCCCCGAGGCACAGGCACGCGCGCCGACCGTCATCGGACCTCGTAGGGCTGCCCCAGCGCGGCCGGGTCGCGCATACGGCCGAACAGACCTGCTGCGGCCACCACGATGATCGTGACCACGAACGGCAGCATCCCCACGAACTGCGCCGGGATGTCGAACGTGTCGTTGAGCTGGAACTGGCCTTGCAGTGCCGTCGTGAAACCGAAGAACAGCGCCGCCGCGTAGGCGCCCAGCGGGGTGCGGCGACCGAAGATCATCACGGCCAACGCCAAGAAGCCCCGCCCGCCCGACATCGCCCGGGTGAAGGTGCCCACCGACTCCAGCGCCAGGTACGCACCGCCGAGGCCGGCCAAGCCGCCTGCCAGCGTCACATTCCAGTAGCGCAGCCGGATCACATCGATTCCCACGGTGGCCGCGGCGCCGGGGTGCTCGCCGATAGCAGTCGTGCGCATCCCCCACACCGAGCGCAGCAGCAGCACGTGGAGCACCACCACCAGCACGAGCGCCAAGTACGTCAGCGGCGGGCGATTGAACACCGCCGTGCCCACGACAGGCAGATCGGCGAGCGGGCCGAGCTCGATCGACTGGTACTTCGGCTGGCCCAGCGAACGCCCCCGGTCGTAGAAGAACGAGGTCAGGCCCAACGCCGCGATGTTCAGGACCGTGCCGGCGATGATCTGATCGGTTCGCAGCCCCACCGACATCGCAGCGAGCATCGAGCCCATCGCGAGACCGGTGCTGACGCCCGCGACAACACCCAGGAACAGCGAGCCCGACATCGACGCCACGGTGAACGCCATGAACGCCGACATCAGGAACTGGCCTTCGATGCCGATGTTCACGATGCCCGAACGCTCGCCGATCATCCCGCACATGGCGCCCAGCACCAGCAGGGTGGCGGCGCGCACGGTGCCGCCGAGCACGGCAGTGGTCTGCGCCCCGTCCCAGGCGTAGAAGCCCCACACCAGCGCCACCAGCACGACGGCCCCCGCCACCGACCACACCCGCTGCGGCGACCAGCCCGCTGGCCCCACGCCGACGCGGCGGCCCGGCGTGCCGCCGCTCGTGTCGGTTGTCGGCAGCGTCATGGCCGCCCGCCGCGGTGGGTGATCGTTCGCAGCCGAGGGGCCGCGGCGGGGTCATCCGGCCGGCGAAGGCAGGTGCCGGCGGGGGCAATCATCGGCCCCAGCCCGCGCCGAGCGTCAGGCGGCGATCGGGCGCATCTGGCCGGTCACGCAACCGCAGCAGCCAGCGCACGATCAACGGCGCCGCCACGAACAGCAGGATCAGCGCCTGGATCACATCGATGATCTCAGGCGCAACCCCCGACTCGAACTGCATCTTGGCAGCGCCCGCTTCCATCAATCCCACCAGCAGACCGGCGGGGATCACCGCGATCGGGTTGGTGCGCGCCAGCAGCGCAATCGTGATGCCCTCGAAGCCGAGGCCCACGTTCACGCCGGCCTCGAAACGACCGTCGACGCCGAGCGACTCGATCGCTCCGCCGAGGCCGGCCAGCAGCCCCGCCACCGCCATGGTCGACGCCATGATCCAGCCCACTGAGATGCCCGCATACCGGGCGGCGTGGCGGTTCGCGCCCACGCTGCGCACCTCGAAGCCGTAGGTGGTGCGTTCCAGCACGAACCAGCAGGCGAATGCGGCCATCACCGCCAGCACGAAGCCAGCCGGCAGCCACCCCCACGTGGGAATCTCCGCCGACGGCTCTACCAGCGGGGTGCGGGCGATGATGTTGGAACCCGATCGGTCCTGCCAGGGGTTCGCGGCCAGCCAGTCGGTGAGATTGCCGGCCACGAAGTTGAGCATGATCGTGACGATCACCTCGTGGGCGCCCGACGTGGCCTTCAGCACGCCGGCGATGGCGCCCCACGCAGCGCCTGCAGCACCACCGACCAGCAGCGCCAGCGGCAGATGCACCACCAGCGGCAGGCCCTCGAGCCCGAAGCCGACGCCGGCTGCGAACGCTGCGCCGACCAGCAGCTGGCCCTGCCCGCCGATGTTGAACAGACCCGCCTTGAAGGCGAACGCGACCGCCAG
>JAJDZE010000078.1 GCA_022824805.1 Acidimicrobiia bacterium
GCCCACGGCGGATCTCCAGCGAGTCGCGGAATCCCTCGGTGGCGATCAGCCCGACGACCGCACCGGTGCCCTCCAGCATCGTGTTGGTGGCCACGGTGGAGCCGTGCACGAACAGGGCGCAGCCGGCAAGCACCTCGTCCAGCGGCATGCCGAGATCCACGGCCACGCGCGCCAGCGCCGCGTGCACGCCGCGGCTGGGATCGGCAGGCACCGAGGGGACCTTCGCCACCCAAGTCGCGCCCAGCGCATCGGCGAGCACCAAGTCGGTGAACGTGCCCCCGACGTCCACGCCGATGCGCCATGGCGCCGCGGGCCGCCCCGTCGCGCCGTTGCTGCCGTTCTGGGCGGCGGGCGCCGCTCGCGTCGTCATCTGCTCAGTCTCGCATCCAAGGCGCCGCAATGACGCCTGAAGCGCATCCCCGGGGGGCAGCAAACCAGCTGGCAACCGGGACCGGTGACAGACTTGGCCCATGCTCGAACAGGCACGGCGCCCATGACGGCGTCGACAACCGGAACGACGACATGGCGTACGGAGCACTCCGCAGCGCTGTACGAGCGTGCTCGACGGTCGATCACCGACGGGACGTCGCGGGACACGCTGCTGCGCAAGGGTGGGCACCCCATCTACGTCGATCACGGCGACGGCGCGTGGGTGACCGATGTGGACGGCAACCGCTACCTGGACTGCAACAACAACTTCGCGTCCATCATCATCGGCCACGCCGATCCGACGATTGCCGCTGCGGTGCACGAGCGCATGTCGCGGGGCACGGCGTTCTCGTTTCCCAATGACGCCGAGGTGGAGCTGGCCGAACTGCTGTGCGGGCGTGTCGAGAGCTTCGAGCTCATCCGTTTCTGCAACTCGGGCACCGAGGCGGTCATGGCCGCCCTGAAAGCAGCCCGCGCGTACACCGGGCGGCCCAACGTCATCAAGGTGGAAGGCGCCTATCACGGCACCTACGACCACGCCGAGGCCAGTCAGTCTCCCGATCCCACGAACTGGGGCGACGCGGCGGCGCCGCCGACTGTGCGGTATGCCGCGGGCACGCCGGCGTCGGTGGAAGACGAGGTGGGCATCATCTCGTTCAACGATGCCGAGGGTGCTCGCAGCGCGATCCGCCGCGGCGGCGACCGTTTGGCCGCGGTGCTGCTGGACGTGATGCCCAACAGGGTGGGCATGCCGGCCATTGAGCCCGAGTTTCTCCGAGCGATCCGCGACACCACGCGAGAGGTGGGGGCGCTGCTCGTGCTCGACGAGGTCATTTCGTTCCGGCTGGGCTACGGCGGCGCGCAGACGAAGCTGGGTATCGACCCCGACATCACCACGCTGGCCAAGATCATCGGCGGGGGCTTCCCGGTGGGCGCCATCGCCGGTCGCCAGGGTCCCATGGAGACCTTCGTCCGCGTGGCGGGAAGCCGGGCCCAGGTGCCATCGGGCGGCACGTTCGCTGCGAACCCCATCACCATGACGGCCGGCCACGCGGCCATGACGCTGCTCGACCGAGATGCCTTCGCTCGGCTGGACACAATCGGCGAGAACGTGCGGTCGGGACTGCGGTCGATCTTCGACCGCGCCGGTCTGGGGTGGCAGGTCACCGGCGCCGGCAGCCTGTTCCGCGTGCATCCGCACCGTCGCACCATCCGCAACTACCGCGACTCGCACCTCTCCAGTGACGAGATCGTCGAGATCACCGACTTCGGCCGGCGCATGCAATCACACGGCGTCTATCTCATCGCCGAAGGCTTGGGCTGCCTGAGCCTCGCGACGAGCGACGACGACATCGAGCACTTTCTTGGGGCCGCCGAAGCATCGCTGCCGGGCCAGTAGTTCTGAGCCTGCCGATACGGGCCCGGCCAATTCGGGCCGGTTGCATTCCGCCTTCATTCCGTCGGCCGCAGCAGCGGTTCTGCGACACTGAGCCGATGACGGAACGGACCGGGTCACAGGCGGCTGACCAACGCTCAGAATCGCAGTCGGCTGCGCTGTATGAGAAGGCTCACCAGTGGATTCCCGACGGCGTGTCGCGGGCGACGCTGTTGCGGCGGCCCAACCCGATCTATGTGGATCACGGCGAGGGTGCCTGGGTCACCGACGTCGACGGCAATCGCTACTTGGACTGCAATAACAACTTCACCTCGATCATCGTGGGGCACGCCAATGCGGCGGTGACGAAGGCGGTGAGCGCGCAGATGGCCCGCGGCACCGCGTTCGCGATGGCCAGCAACGCGGAGATCGAGCTCGCGGCGCAGCTATGCGATCGGGTGGAGAGCTTCGAGCTGATCCGCTTCTGCAACTCGGGCACCGAGGCGGTCATGGGGGCGCTCAAGGCTGCCCGGGCATACACCGGGCGGCCCAACGTCATCAAGGTGGAGGGTGCGTATCACGGCACCTACGACCACGCCGAAGCCTCGCTAGCGTCTAACCCCACCAACTGGGGCGACGCAGCCGCACCGGTGACGGTGCCGTACTCGGTCGGCACGCCCGACTCGGTGACCGACGAGGTCAGCGTCATCCACTTCAACGATGCCGACGGGGCTCGGGCGGCGATCCGGCGCCAGGGCGACCGCTTGGCCGCGGTGCTGCTCGACGTGATGCCGAGCCAGGTCGGGCTGCCGGCCATCGAGCCCGAGTTCATAGCGGCGGTTCGCAAGACCACCCGCGAGGTGGGTGCGTTGCTGGTGCTCGACGAGGTGATCTCGTTCCGGCTGGGCTACAGCGGAGCGCAGACGCTGCTGGGCATCGACCCCGACATCACCGCTGTGGCCAAGATCATCGGCGGCGGCTTCCCCGTCGGCGGTGTGGCCGGACGCGAGGGACCGATGTCGACGTTTGCGCGGACCGGCGGCGCTCGGGCCAAGGTGCCGTCGGGCGGCACGTTCACGGCGAATCCCGTCACCATGGCGGCCGGCCTGGCAACCATGAACCAACTCGATCACGCTGCTTTCGCCCGCCTGGACGACATGGGCGAGGCCGTGCGCAGCGGCCTGCGCTCAGCCTTCGAGCGGGCCGGAATCAACTGGCAGGTGACCGGCCGCGGGAGCCTGTTCAAGGTGCATCCCCACACCAGGAACATCCGCAACTACCGCGACGCCCACCTCAGCAGCGATGAAGCCGCCGAAGTCGAACGGTTCGAGCACGCCATCCAGGCGGGTGGCGTGTACCTGTCGGGCGGGGGTTTCGGCAGTCTCAGCCTGGCCATGACCGACGATGACATCGCCCACCTACTGTCAGCGGCCACCGCAGCGCTGCTCGGCTGAACCCGGCGCCGCGGCAGCCCATCCGGTAGCCGGCTGTCTCCCGCTCTTGTTCCCGGCTTCTGATGCGATTGGGCTCACGGGCCGCTAGGGCCCTGAGGCTCGGCCTCATAGCCTCGGCGCGATGACAGGCGCGAACAGCACAGATCCGAACCTCCTGCCGGCGGTCGAGCTGGCTTCGCAGATCCGGCAGGGCAAGGTGTCCGCCGTGGAGGCGCTTGAGGGCGCGTTGGATCGCTACGAGCGCTTCAACCCTGCTGTTAACGCCGTGATCGTGACCAAGGTCGACGAGGCGCTCCAGCGGGCGGCCGAGGCCGACGCGGCGCTCGCAGCGGGGGAGTGCTGGGGCCCCCTGCACGGCGTGCCGATGACCATCAAGGAGGCCTTTGACTGGGCAGGCACGCCGTCCACGTGGGGCAATCCGGCATGGGCCGACAATGTGGCCGACACCGATGCGGTCACGGTGACGCGCTACCTGGATGCCGGTGCCGTGATCTGGGGCAAGACCAACGTGCCGCTCATGCTGGGCGACTGGCAGAGCTTCAACGACATCTACGGCTGCACCAACAACCCGTGGGACGTGACCCGCACGCCGGGCGGCTCCTCGGGGGGCTCGGCAGCGTCGCTGGCAACCGGCATGGCCTCGCTGGAGCTGGGCTCTGATATCGGTGCGTCCATCCGGAACCCGGCGCACTACTGCGGCGTGTTCGGCCACAAGCCGACCTTCGGCCT
>JAJDZE010000196.1 GCA_022824805.1 Acidimicrobiia bacterium
CGCGTCACCAGGACGTTGCAGGCGCTGGCTCAGTGCAAGACCGCTCCGCCGCCGGCTGATCCTGAGGTCAGCATCACCGCCGACGGCGACGTCGCCGAGGGCAGCGATGCCAGCTTCACTGTCACCGCCACGCCTGCGCCCACAGCCGACCTTGACGTCACCGTCAACGTCGCGAGTGCCGGCGATTTCGGGGTGGCCCCAGGCACCCACACCGTCACCGTCTCGACAACCGGCAGCGCCACGCTGACCATCGGCACCACCGGCGACAGCACCGATGAGGCTCACGGCTCGGTCACTGCGACCGTGACGGCGGGCAACGGCTACACGGTCTCGTCCACGAACAACACCGCGACCGTTGCTGTGTCCGATGACGACGACCCGCCGCCCCCGCCGCCCGTTCCAGTGGTGAGCATCACGTCCGGCAACGCGATCACCGAAGGCGGCAGCGCGACGTTCACCGTGTCCGCCGATCCTGCTCCGGCTGCGGCGTTGACGGTGACAGTGGCGATCTCCCAGCAAGGCAGATTCGCCACCAGCACCGCGACGCGCACGGTGTCGATCCCGACCACGGGCAGCGTCACGCTGAGCGTCGCGACCAGCGACGACCGCGCCGACGAGCCGAACGGCTCGATCACCGCAACAGTCAACGCCGGCAATGGCTACACCGTGTCGTCGACCAATGGCGCCGCGACGGTCGCCGTCGCCGACAACGATGCCGCGCCCATTGTCAGACCGCTCGTGAGCGTCACAGCCGGCAACGCCGTGACCGAAGGCCAAGACGCGACCTACACCGTGTCGGCGAGCCCGGCGCCGACGGCGCCGCTGACGGTGAGCCTCACCGTCACCCAGCACGGCCAGTTCGCTGCCGCCGGCAGCCGCACGGTCGTGATCCCGACGACGGGCAGCGCCACGCTGAGCGTCTCGACCACCGACGACAGCGTCGACGAGGACGACGGCTCGGTCACGGCGACGGTCAACGCTGCGTCGGCGTATCGGGTGTCGTCCACGAACAGCTCTGCGACCGTGGCCGTGTCAGACAACGACATACCCGAGGTCACGATCACGGCCGGCCCCGCCGTCACCGAAGGCCAGAGTGCGACGTTCACCCTGACCGCCGACCCGACGCCTCGCGCCGCGCTGCGGGTGCGGGTCACGGTCTCACAGGTCGGCGATTTCGGCGCTGCCACCGGCTCACGCAACGTGACCATCCCGCCAACGGGGAGCCTCACGCTCACGATCGCCACCAACGGCGACGCCGCAGACGAGCCCCACGGCTCGGTCACGGTCACGGTGAACACCGCCAGCGGCTACACCGTGCCGTCGGCCAACTCAGCCACCGTCACGGTGTCAGACGACGACGATCCCCCGCCCCCGCCGCCTGAGGTGACCATCTCCATCGCGGACGCCTCTGGCGAGGAAGGCCTATGGGTCCGATTCACCGTCACCCTGTCCAAGGCAGTGAGCCACGAAGTGAGAGTCCGCTGGGAATCAGATTTCGACTTCGACGCCGACTACCCGCCGATACCCGCGCTCACGTCCGAGTTCTGGAGTATGAGCGGCACGCTGACTTTCGCCCCCGGGGTAACCGAACGGACCGCAGAGGTGTACCTCGACGACGACACCCGAAGCGAAACCGACGAAGTCTTCGCCGTCAACCTCTCGCAACCCCAAGGCGCCACCATCACCGACGCCACAGGCCGGATGACCATCATCGACAACGACTAGCCGTCGATCGAGGCAGAGACGCCCAAGCGCGAACAGCCTCAATATCCTACAGCACGCAGTGGGACGACTGCCGCACGCTCCGCACATCAGCATCGGCCGAGCAGCAATCAAGGCGCAGCGGCGCTCGGCCGCTGGCGCGGGCAGACTTGTGGTGTGGGAACGGCGATGATGACCGATCTGTACGAGCTGACCATGCTCGATGCGGCCCTGCAGTCGGGGGTGGCGTCGCGGCGCTCGTGCTTCGAAGTGTTCGCTCGCCGATTGCCTCCGGGACGCGGCTATGGCGTGGTGGCGGGCCCCGGCCGGCTGGCTGGACTGCTGGCTGACTACCGGTTCGAGGCCGACGATCTCGACTACCTGGCCGGGCTCGGTCGCTTCAGCGACGGCCTGCTCGATCACCTGGCGACGTTCCGATTCGATGGCGACGCCTGGAGCTACCGCGAGGGCGACTTCTACGTGCCTGGCAGCCCGGTGCTGCGCGTCGATGCTTCGGTCGGCACAGCGCTGCTCGTGGAAACGTTGGTGCTGTCTGTGCTCAACCACGATTGCGCGGTCGCATCCGCGGCTGCACGGATGCACGATGTCGCCGAAAGGCGCCACCTCATCGAGATGGGTGGCCGCCGAACTCACGAGCTTGCTGCCGTTGCTGCTGCGCGCGCTGCCTGGCTGGTGGGCTTCGATGCGACGTCCAACCTGCTGGCCGGCGAGCAGTACGGCATCCCGACGGCCGGCACGGCGGCCCACGCGTTCACGCTGGCACACCACGACGAGGAAGCGGCGTTCGAGGCGCAGATGCGTGCGCACGGCCTCGAGACCACGCTGCTCATCGACACTTTCGATCTGAGAACCGGCCTCGAACGGGGTCTCGCCGCGGCGAAGCGTCTCGGCGGGGTGCCGGGTGCCGTGCGCATCGACTCGGGAGATCTCACGGTCGAGGTGCCACGGGTCCGTCAGTGGCTGGACGACGCGGGCGCTGAGGCGACACGCATCGTGGTGTCTGGCGATCTCGACGAGTACCGCATCGCCGGCCTGGCGGACCTGCCGGTCGACGGCTACGGCGTGGGCACTCAGCTCGTGGTCGGCTCGGGCCATGCGACCGCCGGCATGGTGTACAAGGCGGTCGCTATCGCACGGCACTCCGGCACGTTCGAGCCGGTGGTGCCAGTCCACAAGGAATCAGAGGGCAAGGCCACCCGCGGCGGCGTGGTGCGGCCCTACCGGGTGGTGCGCGATGGCGAGGCCAACTCGGAAACGCTCGTCGAGCAGGACCGCCCCGGACCCACCAACAGCCGGCCGTTGCACGTTCCGCTGCTGCGATCCGGCCAGAATGCCTATCCCTACACGCTCGCCCAGGACCGTGTCTTCCACCAGCGGGTCCGCGCTGAGCTGCCTGAGTCGATGCGCCGCCTCGAAGGCGCCCCAGCGTTCGAGGCGCAAGTGGTCGCCGAGCCGGACTCGAACGGATTCAGCCTGAGCTAAGCGCCTGGCTGCGGCCTGTGCTGTTGAGGGTGCCGCGGCCCTGCGCCGGGCGTGGTTACTTGCCTGGCTGCGGCACCAGGCGCAGGTAGGGGAGCGGCGATTCCCAGCCGTCGGGGTACTTCTCGGCGGCTGCCTCGTTCGACACGGCGGGAACGATGATGACGTTCTCGCCCTGCTGCCAGTTGGCCGGCGTGGCGACCTGCTCGGCGGCGGTGAGCTGGCATGAGTCGAGCAGGCGCAGGATCTCGGCGAAGTTGCGGCCGGTGGTCATGGGGTAGGTCAGCGACGCCTTGATCTTCTTGTCCGGGCCGATGATGAACACGGTGCGGGCTGTGGCGTTGTCGGCCGCCGTGCGACCTTGCGAGGTGTCGCCTGCGTCGGCGGGAAGCATGTCGTAGAGCTTCACTACCGCAAGCTCCGGGTCGCCGATGAGCGGGTAGTTGGCCTCGTGGCCCGTCGCGGAGGCGATATCTGCCTTCCAGGCCACGTGGTCGCTCACGCCGTCGACGCTGATGCCGATGATCTTGCAGTTGCGCGCGGCGAAGTCATCGGCCAGCGCGGCAACGGCGCCCAGTTCGGTGGTGCAGACCGGGGTGAAGTCCTTGGGATGGGAGAAGAGCAGCGCCCAGCCGTCGCCGATCCAATCGTGGAAGCTGATCTCGCCCTCGGTGGTGTCGGCTGTGAAATCGGGAGCGGTGTCATTGAGACGCAGTGCCATGGTCGTACTCCTTGCGATGCGGCAAGTTCGGCGCTGCGCAAGTCGGCGCAGCCCGTGCCGGGGAGGATAGCCGCATTAGACGATAAATCCGACCGGATTAGTCAGGAATTGGCCCGCTGGGCAGCGTCAGCAGCAGTCGCGGATCGGGGTGCCGTCGGCGTGGTGGTAGTGGACCTGGGTGCCCTCGTTGAGCGGACGGTCGCCGGTCGGCGCCCGAGAGGTCTCGAACACCCCGGCGGCGGCGCCCAATTCCAGCGCCCGTTCCACGTTGACCACCTGCGGCCCGCTGCGCTGCACATCGGCAATCGCTGACGCACTGGGGCCGATCGTGCGCTCACGGTCACCGTCGAGCGACAGCACCGTCGGACCCCGGAGCTCCACGGCTTCCCCCAGATCGACGCTGCGGTGATCGATGACCGGCACCGTCCGGTACAGCCCAGGCGCCAGCGCCACTCGCATAGGCCGCCCGCCCGGCCCGCACTCCACCAGCACGCCCGCATCGTCGTCGAACGAGCATGGCTGCAGCAGCCCAGCGAGCGAGCTGAGCCCGATGCTGGCGGGATGGGCACGCGACACGAGCACCTGCCGCAGCCGCGCCCCGTCCGCCGGCATGCGGTTGCCGACGAAATCGTCGGCAATCGTGACCGCATCGACCAGAGCGATCTCGGTCCACGCCACCGCCGGCTGCCCATGGCGCGAGGTGCCGTCGTGCGATGTCACGGTGATCAGCTTTGAGCGGGGCGCACACGCCTCGGCATCCACCACTCCGGCTGCCAGCAGCCCCGCCGCGGCACCGGCCACGGTGGGCTCGGTGAGGCTGGGGAACACGTTGTTGGTGCCGGTGGACATGGGCACGAGCGTCGCTTCTGGCCAGACCCCGGCAATCGTGCGGTTGGTGCCGTCGCCGCCCAGCGTCACCAGCACGCTCACGTCCCGGGCTCGCATGGCCTCCACGGCACGGATCGTGTCGGTGGGTGACACGGTCGCCCCCACGTCCACGATCTCGATCTCGGCGTCGATGCGGAGGTCGGTGAGCGCACCTGTGGCGATGCCGAACGGTTCTGCCATGGCCACGATCCGCGTGGCGCCCGCGGTCACGGCGCCGATGACTGCCCGGGCGATCCGGTTGCGCTTGTCCTCGGTGGTCGACACTGCGCCGCGCGCCGCCACCCGGCGAACATCGCGCCCCGAGACCGGGTTGGCGATGATCCCCACCGTGCCGTCGGGAGAGATGCGGCCCGCGCGAGAGTCGCTCGGTTTCGACATGGACCCGGCCATCGCCCGCCGACGCTAACCAGCGGCGCGCGTGACTGCCGCTCGGCGCTCTCAACTGTTGTACTTGGGACATGGCCGGCCCGATGACGAGCGAGAATCCCCATCCGCCCGCGCAGCACGCCTGGTCGCCCGCGGCGCTGACCATCGCGGGGGCGGATTCGTCCGGCGGGGCGGGTCTCGCAGCCGACCTGCGGGCGTTTGCGGCATGCGGCGTGCACGGGACATTCGCTCTCACGCTGGTGTCGGCACAGAACACGGCAGAGTTCCGGGCCGCGCAGCCCGTCGACTCCGAACTGGTGGCCGCACAGATTCACGCAGTGCTCGACGACATGCCCATTGCCGCTTCCAAGACGGGCCTGCTGCTCACGGCGGAGACCGTCGCGACGGCGGCCTCGATTGCTGCCCGCCGGCTTCCCCAGTTGGTGGTGGACCCGGTGCTGGTCGACGGGGCCGGCGAGCCCTTGCTGAGCGCCGAGGCAGAGCGATCGGTCGCGACGCGCCTGCTGCCGAACGCCCGAGTCGTGACACCCAACCATCTTGAGGCGGGTCGACTGGTGGGCAGAGACCTCGGCGATGAGATCGAGGCGTGGATCGAAGCGGCCCACGAGCTCGCAGCTGCGGGCCCCGAGGCCGTGGTGGTCACCGGCGGTCGGCACTTGAGCGGCGAGACGATCACCGATGTGGTGGTCCGCGACGGCAGCGTCAGGCTGCTGTCGACGCCGCGTATCGAGACTCGCAACGTCCGCGGGTCGGGCGATGTCTTCTCGGCAGCCATCTGCGCGGAGCTGGCCAAGGGCACCAGCGTGGACTCAGCGATTGACCGTGCTCACGACCTGACGGCGCGCGCCATCTCGGCGGGAGCAGATCGCCTGCTCGGCAGCGGTCGCGGGCCTGTCGACCCGCTCAGCCTTTGAGACCGGAGGCTGGGCCGGCCTGCGGGCGCCTGCATACACTTCAAGCGCCGCAGGTGATGTCGACGCTGAAAGCACCTCGGCAGTGACGAGGCTGCGGATCTCAGGAGGCACGGGTGACACGCGAGCGCTGGCAAGCAGAGTTCGAGGCCACCCCGGCGCGCGACGCCGACTTCGAGACGATGAGCGGCCTTGAGCTGGTGCCGCTGCACGCGCCCGACGACGGCGAACCCGACGCTGATGTCGGCTGGCCGGGCCAGTACCCCTACACGCGCGGCGTGCACGCCAGCGGCTATCGCGGCCGTCTGTGGACGATGCGCATGTTCGCCGGCTTCGGAACCCCCGAAGACACCAACAAGCGCTTCCACGAGATCCTCGAAGCCGGCGGAGGCGGGCTGTCGACCGCATTCGATATGCCCACGCTCATGGGCCTCGACTCCGACGATGTCATGTCGCTGGGCGAGGTGGGGCGCTGCGGCGTGGCCGTCGACTCGATCGAGGACATGGCGTCGCTGTATGACGGCATCGATCTCGAAGCGACCACCACGTCGATGACCATCAACGCACCGGCCGCCACGATCTGGGCGATGTTCGTCGCGAACGCCGAAGAGCACGGTGCGCATCGCAGCAAGCTCGGCGGCACCCTGCAGAACGACATTCTCAAGGAGTACCAAGCTCAGAAGGAATGGGTGTACCCGCCGCGGCCGTCGATGCGCATCGTCGCCGACACCATCGAGTTCGCCACCGAGGAGATGCCCCGCTGGAATTCGGTGTCGATCAGCGGCTACCACATCCGCGAGGCGGGTTCGACAGCCGCACAGGAGCTCGCGTTCACCTTGGCCAACGGTTTCGCGTATGTCGAGGCTGCTGCGGGGCGGGGGCTGTCCACCGACGAGTTCGCGCCCCGCCTGAGCTTCTTCTTCAACGCCCACATCGACTTCTTCGAAGAGATCGCCAAGTACCGGGCGGCCCGCCGCATCTGGGCGCGCTGGATGCGCGACCGCTATGGCGCGCAGAGCGAGCGGTCGATGATGCTCCGCTTTCACACCCAGACGGCCGGAGTCTCGCTCACCGCGCAGCAGCCGGAGATCAACATCGCCCGCACTGCCATCGAGGCGCTCGCCGGAGTGCTCGGAGGCACCCAGAGCCTGCACACCAATTCGATGGACGAGGCGCTGGCGCTGCCGACGGACAAGGCGGCCCGCATCGCCCTGCGGACGCAGCAGGTCATCGCCCACGAGACCGGCGCCGCCAACGTCATTGATCCGCTCGGGGGCAGCTGGTTCATCGAGGAGCTCACCGACAGGCTCGAAGCCGAAGCAGAGGAGATGTTCGCTCACATCGACGCGGCCGGCGACGGCTCGATGCTCGAGGGCGCCTTCCGCCTGATCGACGAGGGCTGGTACCAGTCGGGGATCGCCGATGCGGCGTATGAATTCGAGAAGAAGGTGAACGCGGGCCGCCGGGTCGTGGTGGGCGCCAGTGCCTTCACCGAGGGCAGCGAAGACGACGAGATCGACCTGCTGAAGATCACCAACGACGACGAGCAGCGCCAGATCAAGCGGCTGGCCCAAGTGCGGGCCGACCGCAGCCAGGCTGCCGTCGATGAGGCGTTGAGGTCGCTCCGCCGGGCAGCGGAAACCGACGCCAACCTCATGCCGCACCTCATCGACACCGTGCGAACCCGGGCCACCGTGGGTGAGGTGACCAACGCCTTGGCCGACGTGTTCGGTCGGTACACCGAGCGGCCCTTCATCTGATCGGCATTCGAATTCGCGTGCATCCAGAGGCCGTCCAGACGGCACCGATGAGCTGCAACTTGGCTGACTATGAGAAGTGCGGGTCGCGACGTGGCGTTGGGCTATTGTCCCGTCATTCCTAACCGGAGGCCCGCGACTTGACCAGACCGCTCGCGCCGGAGACAGCCTGTGCGCGGGGGCGGTGGACAGGTGTGCATCGCATTGTCCGATGGGGCTGCATCGCTGTTTCGGCGTTGCTGATGGCGACCGTGCTCGCGGCCTGCGGACGCGGTACCGACCAGTCGCAGGTGGAGCGCGAGGTGCAGGATTACCTGCAGGGCGTGGTCGCACCGGCCGAGATCGCCGACATCGACTGCCCCGAGGATGCACCCATCAGGCCGGGTTCGACATTCCTGTGCGACGGCCTCGTCGAGGGCGCGTTCTACGAGGCGCAGGTGACGATCATCGACGAACAGGGCCGCCGCGAGATTCGACCCCGCCAGGCAGTGATGCAGACCAATGCCACCGAGACGGCGCTTGGCGCCGAGGCAGCGGCAGCTTTGGGATTCGGTGTCCAAGCCGATTGCGGCGACGACCAGTACCTGGTGGTGTCTGTCGGCCATACCTTCCTGTGCACGCTCGAGCGTTCCGATACGGGGGCGACGCAGGACATTGAGGTCGAGGTGCAGAACGAGATCGGCGCCATCGAGTGGAGGCTGAAGGGCTAGGCCCGGCTCATGCCACGTCACCGTTATGACGCGATGGGCAACCTGCGCCCGCTGCGCCAGAGACAGCCGGGGCTGTGGTGGACTGCGGTCCTGGTCGTTGCTGCGATGCTGCTGACTGGTTTCGCTGCAATCACTTCTGTGCTCTAGGCACCCGCGCAGATCAGGCGCGGACATCCACAGACGCGCCGCTAGGCGCGCACATCAACGACGGTGCGCCCTTGCACTTCACCCGCGAGGATCTTCGGGCCCAGCGCGGCCAGATCGCCCAGACCCACCGTTGTTGCCATCGATGCCAGCAGATCCCGATCGACCAGCTCGTCCAGCCGTTGCCATGCCGCAGCGCGCGGCTCGTAGGGGCACATCACCGAATCGATGCCGAGCAGGTTCACGCCGCGCAGCAGGAAGGGGATGACGGTGGTATCGAGTCCGTTGCCCCCGGCGAGGCCGCACGCTGCCACGCTCGACCCGTATGACATCTGGGTCAGTACGTTCGCCAGCGTGGTCCCCCCGACGGCGTCCACGCAGCCGCCGAATCGCTCGCTGCCGAGCGGCCGCCCCGGCGGCTCAGCCAGCTCCGCCCGATCGATGATCTCCGAAGCGCCGAGGTTGCGCAGGTAGTCGGCGGTCTGCGGCCTGCCAGTGCCCGCAGCGACCTCGTGACCAGCCGCTGAGAGCAGGTGCACTGCCACGCTGCCGACGCCACCGGCGGCGCCCGTCACGAGCACCGGGCCCGAGCCGATGCCGTGCTCCTCGAGCGCTTGGGCGGCCAGCATCGAGGTGAACCCGGCCGTGCCGATCGTCATGGCGTCGAACGTCGACAGCCCGTCGGGCAGCCGTACCAGCCACTCGCCGCTGACGCGTGCCCGCTCCGCGTAGCCGCCCCAGTGGGTCTCGCCGACTCGCCAGCCGGTCAGCACGACCCGATCTCCTGGAGCGAAGCGGCTGTCGTCGGATGACTCGACGACGCCTGCGAAGTCGATGCCTCCCACGTGCGGGTAGGTGCGGACGAGGCGCCCGATCCCGCCCAGGATCATGCCGTCCTTGTAGTTCAGAGTGCTGTACTCCACGGCCACAGTGACGTCGCCGTCGGGGAGTTGGCTCTCGTCGATGTCTGCCAGCTCGGCCGAGACGGCTCGGTCCTGTTCGTGCAGCATCAGTGCGCGGAACGCCATGAAGATCCCCTTTGTTGCGGGTTGCCCTCGGACCGAGACGTCCAGCGAGCGCGCGGGACACTACTGCCAGGCTGTGTGGCGACGCCGCGCGAAGCCTCCTACGGACCCGCTTGGCGTCGTCAGTAGGCTGCCGACATGGCCCTGAGCGACCCGATGGCGCCCGCTGACGCAGTGCGTGAATCGATGATGGAGACGCGGCGCGAGACCTTCGACGTCACGCCGGCTGCACTCACCAAGGTGGTCGAACTGCGCGACAGCGAAGTCGACGGCGACCAGCTGGCGCTTCGCATCGAGGTGACGGGCGCCCAAGGCGTCGACTACACCTACGACCTCGCCTTCGAGCTGCTGGCCGAGGCCGACGCTGCCGACGTGCCGTTCGCAGTCGGGGGCGGCCTGACGGTGCTGATTCCCGATCGCGATGTCGGAAAGCTCGACGGTGCCTCGTTGGACCTGCCGTCCAACCCGAACCAGCCGGGCCTGGTGCTGCGCAACCCGAATCGCCCCGACCTCGGCCCCAATGCTCAGCTCGACCTCGACGGGTCGGTGGCGGACAACGTCCGCGAGGTGCTCACCAAGCGGATCAACCCATCGATCGCCGCGCACGGCGGGTTTGCCGAACTGGTGTCGGTGGAGGGCGACACGGTCGTCGTCAAGCTGGGCGGAGGCTGCCAAGGTTGCGGCATGGCGAACGCCACGGTCACAGCGGGCATCGAGCGCACGCTGCGAGAGCTGATTCCCGAAGTCGAACGGGTCGTCGACCTCACCGACCACGCCTCGGGCGAGAACCCCTACTTCACCTAGGCCGCGGTGATCCTGCTGCGATGACAGAAATCGAGATAGCGCACCACTGGTCACCGATCACCGACCTCGCTGAGACGGACCTCGACCTTCATCGCGACGAGCTGCTTTCGCTCTCCGGTGTTTGGGACGACGTCAAGAGCGAGCTGCCTGCCGATCAGATCGACGACTTCAACGAGCGGCTCAAGCGCGAATGGGCAATCGAGACAGGTCTTATCGAGCGGGTCTACACGTTTGACTCGGGCATCACTCAACTCCTGATTGAGCAGGGCATCGACGCCTCGTTCATTCCCCACGACGCGACGGACAAGTCGCCGACGCTGGTCGCGGGGATCATTGCTGATCAAGCTAAAGCAGTCGATTTCCTATTCGACTTCGTCGGACAGCAGCGAAGCTTGTCGACGTCGTACATCAAGGAACTCCATGCCTTGATGACGCGCAAGCAGGCTACGGCCTCCGGCATCGACCAATTTGGCAAGACTGTCGAGGTGCCGCTGACTCATGGCGAGTACAAGATGCACCCGAACAACCCGACACAGCCCGACGGTCGAATCTTCCAGTACTGCCCTCCCGAACAAGTCGCTTCCGAGATGGACCGTCTCGTTGATATGCACTTTGACCATGTCACTGCTGGTGTCCCCGCCGAACTCGAATCGGCGTGGCTGCATCACAGGTTCACGCAGATTCATCCGTTTCAGGATGGCAACGGTCGCGTCGCGCGCGCTCTCGCCTCGCTCGTGCTGATCCGTGAGGGTTGGTTTCCACTCGTTATTGCGAGTTCCGATCGAGTCAGGTACATCGATAACTTGAAGGCTGCGGACGCTGGCGATCTTCGGGCACTGGCTTCGCAGTTCGCGTCAGTCCAGCGCACGTGGTTTCGCAAAGCCATCGGCATTGGCGAGCAGATTCGACAGGCGGCGGAACGGACCGATCAGCTCATCGCTGCCATCGGCGAACAGTTCCGTGAGCGACGTGTTCAGACGCGAGTCGACATGGAGCAGGCCAAGGAAACGGCGACCACACTGGCCCAGATGGCGCTAGCGCGGTTCCGCGCGCTCCGAGACGACATCTCCGATGCGATCGGCGCCGATGATCAAGCCCGCCGTGTGTTCGTGGATTGCGGTTTCGACGAGGACGCTGACCGTCGTTCGTGGCACCGCTACCAGATTGTCGAGACGGCGAGACACGAGTCGCTTGACTACTGGACCAACTTCCGTGAGTTTCATTCGTGGTCCCGGCTCGCATTGATCACCGAGAGCGGTCGATCCGAGATCCTGTTCTCGCTGCACGGAATCAACCGGGAGTATCGAGGACTCATCGGTGCGTCGATGTGCTTGTACCGACGGCAAAAGGGCGACGACATCGAGCATCAGATCATCGAGCTGGAACCCACTTGCGGCGAGCTCTTCCAGTTCAATTACAAGGAAGCCTCAGCTTCGGTCGAACAGCGCTTCGACCGGTGGCTCGAAGAATCGCTGCTACGTGGCCTCGACCAGTGGCGGCGGGGCGAGTAGCTGCTGTGGGCGAGATCCTGACCGGCGAGGGCAAGATCTCAGCACCCGAGCGGGCGCTCATTGTGGTGGCCCATCCAGACGACATCGACTTCGGCATGGCGGGCACAGTGGCCGCGCTGACGCACGCCGGGTGCGAAGTTGCTTACTGTCTTGTCACGAGCGGCGAAGCGGGTGACGACGACTTGTCCCGTTCCGCTGAAGAGCTAGCGGCCCTGCGCCAAGTCGAACAGACGGCAGCTGCAGCGCAAGTCGGTGTTAGCGAGTTGCATTGGCTGGGTCATCCCGACGGCATGGTCGTGGCCGACCTGAGCCTGCGACGTGACATCGCGCGTGTTATCCGCATCACGCGCCCTGACGTGGTGCTCTGCCAAACGTCAATTCCCAACTGGGATCACATCTACATCTCGCACCCGGACCACTTGGCGACGGCGACCGCCGCGCTAGCGGCCGTCTATCCGGACGCCCGCAATCCGCGGGCCTTCCCGGATCTCCTCGATGAAGGTCACAAACCACACGGAGTGTCCGAGATCTGGTTGGTCGGCGCGGAGCCGAACCGCTGGATCGACATCACCGACAGCTTTGACCACAAGGTCGAAGCGCTCCGCGCGCACCGCAGTCAGACTGCCGAGATGGACGATCTCGAAGGCCGTTTGCGTGAGTGGTGCTCCTCGTCAGCCGAGGCAGGCGGCCTGCCGCCTGGCCGCCTTGCTGAAGCATTCCGCGTCGTCGCCGCTGGGTAGTAGATGCACGACTGACCCCGACGGAGTCCGGCCGGACTAACGGTCCCGCGAGGCAGAGGCTGAGGCTGCCCGGCCTAGAGTGCGAGTGGTGGCACGACGCTTCCCGTGAGTACACTCGCTCGCGGATCCTCGAATCTGAACCGGAATGAAACGACCTGTTGGCTGAACGGGGGACCGCGCTCGCGGAGAGGGATTGACGTATGCGACGGGTCGTTGTGGTTGTCGTCTGCGTGCTGCTGACGGTCGGGTGTTCTCTGCCGGACACGGCGGACACACCGTCCACGCCTACGACACGGCCGAGCAACGCAGCCGAAGCCTTCGAAGCGTGCGCGTCAGCGTGGGATGGCAACCACGACGGCTTCGAGGCACTAATCCGCGAGGTTCTGAACGACCCAGGGAGCATGGAAACGCACGGCACCTACTACAACGCGTCGGACAGCGTCAGTGACGGCGAGATCACAATTCGACTCGACTACGGGGCCCGCAACGCGTTCGGAGGCATGGTGCGCTCGGACGCGTTGGGTGTGATGGACGTAGAGACATGCGAGATCACCGAGGTCATCACCTACGGCTAGTGTCCTGAGTGGGTAGTTACTCGCGTTTGTGTTTGGGGTGCGCCATTATGGGGTCTTCGGCGATGATCGGAGGCTGTTATGGGTGCTCGACGGGGACGTCCGGCGGTGCGGGTGGTGCTCGACGGCGAGGAGCGCGAGACGCTGGAGCGGTGGGCGCGCCGCCCCAAGTCATCCCAGGCGCTGGCGATGCGCTGCCGGGTCGTGCTGGGCGCGGCTGAGGGCCGTTCGAACAAGGAAATCGCGGCGCAGGTCGGCTGTCATCCGGCGACGGTGTCGAAGTGGCGCAAGCGGTTCGCCGAGCGCCGCCTGGACGGCCTGGCCGACGACCCGCGTCCGGGCCAGCCGCGCAAGATCACCGACGCGGTGATCGAGGATGTGCTGGTGCGCACATTGGAGACTTTGCCGGCGGACGCGACGCACTGGTCGACGCGTTCGATGGCCAAGGCTGCGGGGGTGAGCCAGACCGCGGTGAGCCAGATATGGCGCGCGTTCGGGCTCAAGCCTCACTTGATCGAGGAGTACAAGGTGTCGCCCGACCCGCAGTTCGTGGACAAAGTCCGCGACGTGGCAGGCCTGTACCTGAACCCGCCCGAGGCCGCTGTGGTGCTGTGCGTGGACGACAAAACCGCCATACAGGCCCTCGACCGCACCGCGCCGGTGCTGCCGCTGATGCCCGGCGCCGCGCAGCGGCGCAGCCACGACTACCGCCGCCACGGCACCACCGACCTGTTCGCCGCCCTCGACGCCGCGTCGGGCAAGGCCGTCACCGCAGCGAGGAGTTCCCCAAGTTCTTGAACCAGATCGACCGCGAGGTCCCCGACGGGCTCGACGTCCACATCGTGCTCGACGACGTCTCCACCCACAAGACGCCCGCCGTCAAGCAGTGGCTGGTGCGCCACCCCCGCTTCCACCTGCACTTCACCCCCACCTACAGCTCATGGATGAACCTCGTCTAGCGCTGGTTCTCCGAGCTCACCACCAAATGGCTCAAACGAGGCACCCACCGCTCCGTCTCCGAACTCCAAGAATCGATCAGACACTGGACCGACACCTGGAACGACAACCCCCGACCGTTCGTGTGGCACAAGACCGCCGACGACATCTTCGACATCATGGCCGCAAATATGCAACAAATTACCCACTC
>JAJDZE010000084.1 GCA_022824805.1 Acidimicrobiia bacterium
CGTTGCCCGCGTGCGATTGCGGATTCGGTCGAGAATGTTGATCTGTTGACGGCCGCGGTCTTCGAGCTCGATCGCGAGCCCGTATCGCTGACGGTCGTAGCGCTGTTCCGCGAGGCTGGCCCACGGCTCGCTGACGTGGGTCACGACGAGGTAGTAGGTGTCACCGTCTCTGGGGTCGAGAGATGTAGCGGCCGAGGCGCGCCAGCGCCGAACCTGAAGCGTGGAGTGCAGGACGGCATCAGAAGATGGCTTCAGGTACTTCACCCGCCTCCGGTCTGATGGCAGGCTCAGCCTGTCAATGCCGGGGGCTTGCTTTCGCATGATGGCCTGCAGCTCGGCCACGCTGATTGCCCGGTAGAGATCGACCCGCATCCTTGCTGCGAGGTACTCGCGGCGAAAGCGACGTGTCGGTGGGTCGTAGGCGAGAGCAACGGCGATCGTCCGGTCGGACTTGCCTCGTGCGAATTCCTCGGGCATGGGAATCGGATGGATGACGCTCGTGTCCGTCTGGATCTGCCCATCGAACATCATCACTGCCCTGTTGTCGAACGATTCGACTGCCCGTCGCTCATCAGGCAGGCCGTAGCCAACAAGGCGCAGGTGCTTGGCCACCTCACTTGACTTGGCGTTGCTTCTCGTGATGTGCGGCATCGGCACCCGCGCAGCCAGTCCGACGAGGCATCTGGTCAGATTCGCCGAGGCCTCCGGGTACTCGTCGCGCACGACAGCGGCGATCCTGGCGACTCGCGGCGCCGCGAACGACGTGCCGCTCGATGCATGAAACAGGTCGGGAAACCCGAGCGAAATCGCTGCGTCTCCGGTATTCGTGTGCGACAACACACGCGTTGAAAGCGCAGCTTGGCTCACGAGGTTGCCGCCATAGTGCACGAGATCTGGCTTGACCGATCCCTTCCTGCGGATACCTGGCCCCGAGCGCGAGAACGGCGACACCTGATCGGCACCAGCGACGGCCCGAAGCTCCGGAGGTGTGTCGCCGTCGGGGTGGGCACCTTGACCGGAGCGCGCGATGCTGCCCACTGTGAGGCAGTTGGCTGCGATCGCGGGTTCCGCGACCCGACACTCATCAGCGAGCAGGTGGTCTGGATGACCAGCGTGCAACCGTTCGACCTCGGGGAGGTCGCTTCCTCCGACATTCCCGGACGCCGTCACGATGACGATGTCAAGTTCCCGGGCGAGTCGGTCCAACATCTCGGTGCGGTGGTCCACATGCGGCCCCGCGTACCGGAACTGGTCCGCCAGCGAGATGTTCACGACCCGGGCACCCCGCCTGGCGAGCTCTCGCATCGCATCCTCGAAGACCCGGTGCTCGGGCGTAGCTGTCGGGAATCTCGCGGTGCCAGCACCCGCGACATCTTCAACGACGCGCGCCGCGATCACCCGAATCGGCGACGGCAGAGGCACACCGTCGCGCAATGCGCCCTCGAAGTCCCCGTACGCCGCGAGGCCCGCGACCATCGTGCCGTGCTGAGTAGGAGGCGCCCAAGCGTGGTGGGCCGGAATCGCGAAGCTGGCTACGAGACCTTGAAGCAGTTGGTGGCCGACCTGTACTCCCTCATCGATCATGCCTACAACGCCCGAGCGGGCGGCCGGTTGCTCGACAGAGTCCAAGGCGGACGGGCCTATCCAGTCTGTGGGTGACAAATACGGACTCGGCGGCACGCGGACACGCTCAACCTCTGCAAGCCCGAGCAGACGGTCGAGGGTTGTCTCGTCAATCGACGCGCGCATCAGCAGGAAGGCGGGCTGCTCGTCCGCTGCCAGTTCCTGACCGCCTACCACTGCCCGGGTGACGTCGAGCCGTTCTTGTGCCAACGGCCTGGAAGGCGCTGGCCACAAGTGGATGTCGACTAGGAGACTGCTGAGCAATTGCCGAACCTTCGTCTTCGGCCACGTAAAACCGCAGGTCAGAAGCTTGCGGCAGTCGCCGAAATCGGATAAATCAGCAGTCTCCTAGGAGGGGAAACGCGTGCATCTCATACTCTCGAACGCCAGGACCGCGGCGGTCGTCAGGGCCGTACGGCTCGATGTCGTCAATCAATTCAAAGACCGATTTGCCCTCTTCACTGAGCTGATACGCCCGGAGTGCCTCCTTGAACGTCGTCGCGTTCTCATCCTCAGGCAGCACGAAGTAATCCCAATCGTGCGATTCGGGCGCTTCGCGCTTGCGCGTGGAGTAGGCCGGTGAGGGTCACGGTCTGATTGGGAGGGATCCCCCAGAATCGGAGGTGTTCATAGCCCCGAGTTCTGGAGGATTCCTGTGAGGCTTGACGCTATTCGCGCGTTGGGTGTGGTTGTCGGCTTGGGTGCCGGCGTGACGGTGACCGGTGTGAGGGACCGCGACGGCGGTCCGCTGGTGATCGGGATCGAGCTGACCGGACGGCCGTGCTGTGGGGGCTGTGGCGGCAAGGTGCATGTCCACGGGTCCAGCACGGTGAGGCTGGCCGATCTTCCGGCGTTCGGGCGGGCGGTGCGGCTGGGGTGGCGCAAGCGCCGCTGGCGGTGCCCCGACGGGTCGTGCCCGGTGGGCACGTTCACCGACCAGGACCCCGCAGTCGCGCCGCCCAGAGCGCGGACGGCCAGCCGGGCAGCGCGTCACGCGACCCGCCGCGCCGGCGCCGGCAGAGCGATCAGTGAGATCGCCGCGGAGATCGGCTGCGGGTGGCACACGGTGATGCGGGCGGTGCACCGGTGGGGATCGGCGCTGCTGGACGCCGACACGGCACGCCTCGACGGGGTCACCGCTTTGGGCCTGGACGAGATTTTGATGTTCCGCCGCGGCCGGTACCGCGAAAAGCACTGGGGCACCACGATCGTGGACACCCGCCGCGGCAGACTGCTCGACATCGTGCCCGGTCGCAGCGCCGACGGGGCCACCGCATGGATCCGAGCGAGATCGTCGCTGTGGCGCAAGCAGGTCCGCTGGGGCGTGATGGACCTGTCGGGGCCGTATCGCAAAACGTTCACCGACGCTTTGGCGCACGCCCGCCAGGTAGCTGACCCGTTCCATGTGATCAAGCTCGCCAACTCTGCTGTGGACGACGTGCGCCGCCGGGTGCAGAACGAGACCACCGGCGGGCGAGGCACCAAACACGACCCGCTCTACCGGATACGCAGACTGCTGCTCAAAGCGTCCGAACGGGTCACCGACCGCGGACGATCCAAGCTGCGCGGCCTGCTCGCGGCCGGCGACCCCCGAGGCGAGGTCCGCGACGCTTGGCACGCCAAGGAAACCCTGCGCGGCGTCTACCGGATCCCCAAACGCAGC
>JAJDZE010000054.1 GCA_022824805.1 Acidimicrobiia bacterium
CCACTCGTCGACAGAGCCCTGGAAGTACGACAGGTACTGCTTGGCGGCCACGATCGCCTCGGCCTCGTCGGCCACCAGCACATCGATGACGCCGTTGGGCCACTGCACGTCGACCGGGCCGACTTCCTCGGGACGGAACACGCCTAGGCCGCCGCCTTCGATCATGGCGGGTCCGCCGACGCCGATGTTCGAGCCCTCGGTCGCGATGATCACGTCGCAGCAGCCCAGCAGCACCGCATTGCCCGCAAAGCAGCGACCGTTGGTGACGCCCACCAGAGGCACCAAGCCGCTGAGCTGGGCAAAGAAGGTGAACGCCCAGCAGTCCAGACCCGAGCCGCCGATGCCGTCAGTATCGCCCGGCCGGCCGCCTCCGCCCTCGGCCAGCAGCACCACCGGCAGGCGGTTGTGCTCGGCGATCTCGAACATGCGGTCCTTCTTGCGGTGGTTGTTCCCGCCCTGGGTGCCCGCGAGCACCATGTAGTCGTAGGACATGACCATGGCCTGGGACTGCTCGGGGCCGAAGAGGTTGCCGTTGACGCTGGCGACGCCTGCCACCATGCCGTCGCCCTGGGTGTTGGCGATCAGGTCTTCCATCGAGCGGCGCCGGCGCTGCGCAGCCACCATGAGCGGGCTGTACTCCACGAAGGTGCCCGCATCGACGAGGTCGGCCATGTTCTCGCGCGCCGTGCGGTGGCCTCGACCGTGACGCTTGGCAACGGCGTCGGGCCGGTTCTCGTCGAGGCCGAAGCCGCGCCGTTCGAACACCTCGGCCAGATCGGGCCGGATGTAGTCGAGATCGACTGAGGAGGCTGCTTCGGCCAGCTCTACGGAAACCTCGGCTTCCTCAACGAACAGCAGCGAGTGCCCCTCGTACACCGTGTCGCCAGGCGCCACGCCCAGCATCCGCACGATGCCGGTGACCGTGGAGGTCACGACATGCTCCATCTTCATCGCTTCCATCACCGCGACCTGCTGGCCTTCGGCGACGGGATCACCCTCTGCGACTGCGAGCGAGACGATCGTGCCCTGCAGCGGTGCCGCAACCGCGATGCTGCTGTCGGGGCCGGTCACCGTCGCCACGGGCACACTGGACTGCCACGAGCCTCCCGGCGCGCCGGGCAGCGACGCCGTGCCCGCAGCCATGGCCTGAGCCCGAACAGCATCAGATGCGGCCCGGTCGGCAGGGGCGTCGTCGATGTCGCCGTGGCGCAGCACGGCCAGCGGATCGTTTCCGACCGTTGCACCAGCACGCCCGCCGGCACCGGCGGCTGCTGCCGGCTCGGCGGGCGCCCAGACCGATGCTGCTTGGGCAGCAGCGGAGCAGAGCGCTTCGGCGTGATCGGCCACGAAGCTGGTGGTGAGCTCGTTGCTGGCCACTTCGGGCCGGTCGAGCAGTGCGGCGAGGAATCCCAGGTTCGTCGCCACGCCGTCGATGCGGAATTCGCCTAAGGCCCGGCGTGCCCGACGGACCGCATCGGCGTACTCGCGGCTGGGGCTGTAGGCGATCACCTTGGCGAGCAGCGAGTCGAAGCTGGGGTTGGTGCCGTATCCCACGTAGCCGTAGGTGTCGGTGCGTAGCCCTGGACCGGTGGGGGGCTCGAAGGCGGTGAGCACACCGCCGCTTGGGCGCGAGGTGCCGTCGGGCTGCATCGTCTCGGTGTTGACGCGGCATTGGATGGCGTACCCGCGCGGCGACGGCACGTCTGGCTGGGCCAACCCCACATCGGCGAGGCGGGCGCCGCCGGCGATCCGCAACTGCGCGGCCACGAGGTCGACGCCGGTGACTTCCTCGGTGACGGTGTGCTCGACCTGGATGCGAGCATTGACCTCGCAGAAGGCGATCGTGCTCGGGTTGTCGGCGTCGATGAGGAATTCCCAGGTGCCCAGGCTGCGGTAGCCGACGGCTCTGGCCATCTCGGTGGCGGCATCGCACACCGCCTGGCGGGTGTCGGCCGTGAGCGTGGGCGAGGGCGCGATCTCCACGATCTTCTGGTTCTGGCGCTGCAGCGTGCATTCCCGCTCGCCCAGATGGGCGACCGACTCGCCGTCGCCGACGATCTGGACCTCGATGTGGCGGGCACGCTCGATCAGCTGCTCCACGTAGAGATCGCCATTGCCGAACGCGGCGGCAGCCTCGCTGGCACAGCGCTCATATGCCGCTTCGAGCTCGTCCGCCGAGCGCACGACGCGCATGCCGCGCCCGCCGCCCCCGGCAAGTGCCTTGATCATCATCGGCCCGTGCTCTGCGAAGAAGGCCTGTGCGGCTTCGACCGAAGTCGGCTCGGAGGTGGCGGGCAGCAGCGGAACGTCGTGCTGCTGGGCAAGCGCCCGCGCGGCGAGCTTGTCGCCGAAGAGCTCTAGGTGGAGCGCGCTGGGCCCCACGAAGGTGATGTCGGCGGCCTTGCAGGCAAGCGCCAAGGCCGGGTTCTCGGCCAGGAACCCGTAGCCGGGATGGACTGCGTCGCAGCCGGCCCCCGCAGCAGCGCCGATTACCTGGTCGACGTCGAGGTAGGGCGCAACACCCCGGCCGTCGAGCGTGATCGACTCATCGGCAACACGGGTATGCAGCGAGGCAGTGTCGTCGTCGCCCGCAATAGCGACCGTGCCGATGCCGAGTTCGCTGGCCGCCCGTGCGACCCGCACCGCAATCTCGCCCCGGTTCGCAATCAGCAGCTTCTTGAGGCTCATCGATGCTGTCTCCCTGTTCGCAACCGTGCTGGATGCCGCACAAACAGCCGCGAACCCGTCGCGGCAGTCACGGTGCGCCATTTCCGCCCCGCGTGTTTACCGCAGAGCGCCCAGTTCGCGTCGATTGAGCGCCAGAAACATGAGCGCTCGTCCATCTGAGCCTTGCATTTGCTTCATATGGATCCACTACCCTCCGGCGGGCCCTATGGCCACATCCATGACCAGCGACACGTCGCCGGACCTGCTCGCGAGCTACCGCTCGGTGCGAGCGCACACCGATGCGCTCACAGCGCCGCTGAGCGATGAAGACCAGTGCATCCAGACGATGCCCGATGTCAGCCCGACCAAATGGCACCGCGCGCACGTCACTTGGTTCTTCGAGACGTTCCTGTGCAAACCGCACCTCGACGGCTATGTCGAGCACGACCCGGCCTTCGGATTCCTGTTCAACTCGTACTACGAGACCGTAGGGAAGCGACACCCGCGCCCAGAGCGGGGCAACCTGTCGCGCCCGTCATGCGCTGAGATCACGGCATACCGCCGCCACGTCGACATGGCGATGGAACGGCTGCTCTGCGGCGGCATCGCCCCCGAGACGGCAGACCTGGTGACGCTGGGCTTGCATCACGAGCAGCAGCATCAAGAACTCATCCTCATGGACATCAAGCACGTGCTGTCGTGCAACCCGGCACTGTGGCCGGCATACCAGCAGCCCTGCAACACGGCGACGGCCGGCGCCGACGCGGCCTGTGCCTCCGAGACCCGCTGGGTGAGCTTCGACGGTGGCGAGATCGAGGTTGGTCACGACGGATGCGGCTTCGCCTTCGACAACGAGTGGCCCCGCCACCGGGTCCTGACCGAGCCGTTCCGGCTGGCCGACCGCCCGGTGACCTGCGCTCAGTGGCTGGAGTTCATGGCCGACGGCGGCTACGACGCGCCGACGCTCTGGCTGTCTGACGGCTGGGGCCAACGCACCGCTCACAGCTGGGACTCACCGGCGTACTGGCATCTCGCCGACGACGGCTGGCAGGTGTTCACGCTCGGGGGCCTCAAGGCGGTTGCACCCAACGATCCGGTGTGCCACCTGTCGCACTACGAGGCCGACGCGTTTGCTCGTTGGGCCGGCGCCCGGCTGCCAACCGAGTTCGAGTGGGAGCATGCTGCCGGCGGCCTGCCCCTGTGCGGCAACCTCGGCAACGGTGCCAGACTGCACCCCGCCCCGGCGCTGGCTGAGCCGCAAGCAAGCGCATCCAGGCCAGCACCGCTGCTGCCGATGTACGGCGACGTGTGGGAATGGACATCGAGCCCCTACAGCGCGTATCCGGGCTTCCGTGTCGCTCCCGGCGCCGTGGGCGAGTACAACGGCAAGTTCATGATCAACCAGATGGTGCTGCGAGGCGGCTGCTGCGCGACACCTGAGGGTCACATCCGGCCCACCTATCGCAACTTCTTTCATCCACATACCCGCTGGCACTTCTCGGGCCTGCGCCTAGCGGTCGACGCCTGATGATGCTCCCCGTAGGGGCGGCGCCTCCCGCCGCCGAACCCGCGATCGACAATTGGCTCGACGCCGGCTGGTCGGATCGGGAGTTGCGCGCCGATGTCTCGGTGGGCCTCTCGTCGAGCCCCAAGGAGCTGCCCCCGAAGTGGTTCTACGACGACCGCGGCAGCGAGCTGTTCGACGAGATCACCTGTCTCGACGAGTACTACCCGACTCGCCGCGAGCGGGAGATTCTCGAACGGGAAGCCGATGCCATTGCGGCGGCAGCCGGAGCTGACTGCATCGCCGAGCTGGGATCGGGCACCTCGACGAAGACGCGCATTCTGCTCGACGCCTTCGCGGCCGCCGGCCAGCTCCGCCGGTACGTGCCGTTCGACAACAGCGAAGCGACGCTGCGCAACGCTGCGGGCGAGCTGGCCGCGGCGTACCACGGTCTGGCAGTGCATGGCGTTGTCGGTGACTTCGAGCACCACCTCGGGCACCTGCCGCTCGACGACGCCGAGGCACCGTTCGGCGCGCCGCCCCGTGCACCGGCGATGGTGGTGCTGCTCGGCGGCACGATCGGCAATTTCTCGCCGGCGCGCCGGCCGGCGTTCCTGGACGCCGTCGCCGGCTCGATGCGGACAGGCGACACGTTCCTGCTCGGCACTGATCTCGTCAAGGATGTCGACCGGTTGGTGGCCGCCTACGACGATGCGGCCGGCGTCACGGCGCGGTTCAACCTCAACCTGCTGTCGGTGCTCAACCGCAGGCTCGGCGCAGACTTCGATCTCGATGCCTTCGCCCATGAGGCAGTGTTCGACACAGACAACGAGTGGATCGAGATGCGCCTGCGTTCCCTGCGCACGCAGACCGTGCACATCCCGGCGTTGGAGATGACGGTCGACTTCGCGGCGGGCGAGCGAATGCGCACCGAGATCAGCGCCAAGTTCCGACCCGAGCGTGTGCGCTCAGAACTCGGCGCCGCAGGCCTCGTCGTGCAGCGAATGTGGACCGATGCCGACGGTGACTACGCCCTCACCCTCGCACGGCGGGTGCTGTGACGCAGTCGGGCAATTCCAGCTAGACAGCGGGGCAGCGCAAGGAGGGGGAGTGCGATGCCCGTCGAAGCAAGAGTTGTTGTCATCCCGCAGGAGGCCGGCGCCGGACCTGAAGTGATGGACGTGACGCTGCCCGATCCGCGCGGTCACCAGGTGGTCGTGAAGCAGTACGCGTCGGGTGTCTGCCACAGCCAGCTGCACACCATTCACAACCCGCGGGCGGCACCGGCGGTGCTGGGCCACGAATCCACCGGCGAGGTTGTCGCAGTGGGAGACGGCGTGACCGGCCTTGCGCCGGGCGACACGGTGATGGTCACGTGGGTGCCGAAGGACCAAGAGAGCGCGCGCCGCCGGGGCGGTCCGCTGCAGCTCGATCTCGGCGATGGCCGCACAGCGACCTCGATCAACGTGTTCACCTGGGCCACCCACACCATCGCCGATGAGATGTTCGTGGTGAAGGTGCCCGAAGGCATCGACGTGGAGGCCACCTGCATCATCGGCTGCGCGGTCATTACCGGTGCCGGCGCGGTACTCCACACCGCCGGAGTGAAAGCCGGGGACAGCGTGGCCATCTTCGGTGTCGGCGGAGTCGGCCTCTCTGCTGTTGCTGCGGCGAACTTTGTCGGAGCCGATCCGATCATCGCCGTGGACCTCTCCGTGGAGAAGCTGGACTTCGCGAAGCGCTTCGGGGCCACCCACGGCGTCAACGCTTCCAGCGGCGATCCCGTCGAAGAGATCAGGGCGCTCACGACCGACGAGCACCGCTTCGACATCCTGCGTCAGCCGCTGCGCGGCGTCGACTTCGCCTTCGATTGCATCGGACACCAGAGCACGATGGCCCAGATCCACGAGGCCACCCATGCCGGCGAGTTCGGCCAGAGCCGCGGCGGGACAGCAGTGCTGGTCGGCGTGCCCCAGCGCAACCTCGAACTCGACACTCTGCACCTGTTCATCGGCGAGCGGGCGTTCATCTCCAGCCTCGGCGGCAGCTGCGAGCCGGCAGTCGACTTCCCCCGCTTCCTGGAGTGGCACGCCGACGGCAGCCTCGACCTCAACTCGCTGGTGACGCAGAGCTACCCGATTGACGACATCGGCCAGGCAGTCGATGACCTCGAGAACGGAAGAATCGCAGGCCGGTCGATCCTGGTGTTCGACTGACCGGCTGCGCTATTCGGCGAGCGCGGCTTCGATGGCGGCGATGCCGTCAGCGAGCGCTTGGGTCTCGGCGCTGTCGAGCACTCCGTAGATCGGGGCGATCAACTCGTCGGTGAGTGCCTCGGCGGTCTCCCATTTCGCACGATGCTCGTCGGTGACTTGCGCGTCCTTCGCCCAACCGAACATCTCGACGTCGTCGGGGCGACGCACCCGGTGAGCCATCTCGGTCGACAGACCCGACGCGACGATGGCCACGAGGTGCAGGCTGCCACGCAGCTCTCGCAGCACGGCCACGTTCTGGAACGCCCGGGCCGCGGCGTCATCGCTGCGCGGCTCGGATGCGATTGCTGCGAAGAGCGCCTGTGCGGAGCTGTCGACGAGCCCAGCGTCGATCACCTTGTCGGCAGCGGCATTGAAGGCGTCGAGGCCTGCGACATCGCCGAGCTTGGATGAGCCGAACGCAGCTGCGCACTCCATGTACAGACGGCCGCCGTCACGCGGCGCCATGACGTCCTTGGCTGAATTCCAGATCTTGGCGACAAGATCCGGGTTGAAGTAGCCGAAAGCGCTGTGCACGACCGTGGCCTCGACGTCGCCGAGCACGCCGCCGCGGCCCAGCATGTACAGGCGGAAGCCGTCGAGGCCGGCTTCCTTGCCGCGGGCCAGCGTTGCGGGGTCGAAATAGAAGCGCGAGCCCAGCGCAGCGATAGGGGGGCACACCGTTTGGACGAGTTCACGTGTCTCCATGGGGCGACAGTGTGGCATCGCGCCGCCGGCGCCGCTCCCGCACGATTGGACGAACGCAGTTCGCGCCCAGCGCAAGCGACCGGCGAAAGTCGCTGCTGGGCGTGGCCGCCTCGCCCGATCCAACTGCTCGGCGCGCGCGTCGCTGCGTTCGGCGGCGGATGCGATCCGCCCTGCTCAGTGCAGGCGGCGGGCGAACATGTCCAGCAGCAGTTCCCAGTGGCGCTCGGCGGCTGGCTTGTCGTACACGGGCCGCTGCGGGAACACGAAGCCGTGATGGGTGCCGTCCACCCAGTAGGTCTGCGCGTCGGTCCCGGCGTCGGCGAAGGCCTTGCAGAGCCGGTCGTAGTGCGCCCGGTCGACGTAGTCGTCGTGCTCAGCCGACATCACCAGCACCTCGCCGCGGATGTCGGATGCTCGCAAGTGAGGCGAGTCGCTGGCGTCGACAGCCAGCCGGACGCCGTGGATCGAGGCTGCGGCAGTGATGGTGTCGGGGTAATCCGCGGCGAGCCAGATCGCCATCGGGCCCGTCATGCAGTAGCCAGTGGTACCCACCCGTTCGATGCTGGCAGCCGGGTCCGCGTCGGCGTACCGCATCAGCGCTGCGGCATCACGCGACACCATCGCATTGGACAGGTTGGTCATCAGCTCGAACATGAACTGCCGGCTGGCCGGGTCGTCACGCTGCACGATGAAACCGGGAACGTCGCGGTAGTACAGGTTCGGCAGCAGCACGTAGTACCCGACGGTGGCGATCCTCCGGGCCATGTCGTGCAGCTCTTCCCGCTTGCCGGGCGCGTCCATCAAGAACAGCACGGTCGGGAACGGGCCTGGCCGCCGCTCGCTCGGCTCGGGATGCACGACGAACGTGCTCATCTCGCCCTCGCCGGTATCGATTGAGACGTGGTCTTCGAACATGGCTGCCTCCTCGTGCGCGGCCGTCGGGGTCGACGGCTCGGCGCCTGACGGCCGCGTAGCGGTTGCGTGTGCCGCCCCTTGTGTACTGCGTGCGAAGCCGCAACGCTGGCCGAGCAAGCCGACGGGCTCCACGGCACCGGCAACAGACCCAGCTGCGGCTCGCCGCAAGTCGGCGGCATACGATCCCCGGCCATGCAGGCACTCGACTTCGAACCGCAGTACTTCGTCTACGAGGAGATTCGGCCGCGTGTGGCCCGCATCACCATCAACCGGCCCGAGGTGCGCAACGCCATCAACACACCGGCGCACAAGGAGTGGTCCGACATCTTGGACCAAGCCGCCGCCGATGACGACGTCTGGCTGATGGTCATCACCGGTGTCGGCCGGCAGGCGTTCTGTGCCGGCCGCGATCTCAAGCACCTGTCGATGATCCGCCAGTCAGACGAGGCCACCCAGGCTGCTGATCGGGAGCTGATGGGCCAGGTGACGCGGCTGATCGAGCGTTTCGACTATCCCAAGCCGCTGATCGCCCAGGTGAACGGCGTGGCGCTCGGCGGCGGTTTCGAGGTGGCGATGGCCTGCGATCTCGTGGTTGCGGCCGATCATGCCCAGTTCGGTCTGACCGAGCCGCTGCGCGGCCTGTATGCGGGCGGCGGGGGAGTGCACCGTTTGCCGCGTCAGATCCCGATGAAGCTGGCCATGGAGTACCTGCTGACGGCTCGCACCATGAGCGCGCAGCGAGCGCTGGAGCTGGGCATCGTCAACGACGTGGTGCCCTACGAAGAGCTTGACGCTGCCACCGACCGGTTGATCGACGACATCATGCGCTGCGCGCCGCTGTCCATCCAGGCCACCAAACAGGCGGCGATGCGCGGGCTCGACATGCCGCTCGGCGAGGCGTTCCACCACCCGTATCCGGCAGTGACCCGCCTGATGGCCAGCGAAGACGTGAAGGAAGGCCCCCGAGCCTTCGCCGAAAAGCGCCAGCCCAACTGGCAAGGCCGCTGACAGACGCCCGCTCGGCCGGCGCTTCAGCCGTCTGATGACGCACATGCGCAAGTTTGCGCAGGTACGTAACAGAGCTGTTGCGCTAAAATAGCGCTAGCAGCGCTCATCTAGCGCTACACTAGGTGCATGGCGACGATTCAGATCAGAAATGTGCCCGACGATGTGCATGAACGGCTGCAGCAGCGCGCCGCGGCGGCAGGCCAATCGCTCCAGCAGCACATGCTCGATGCCGTCTGCCGGGAGGCCGAACTCGCTGCGGCCGAGGAGTTGCTGGCACGCAAGCGTGTCGAGGCACTCGTCTACGGCGAACTCGACCTCGATCCCGCCATGGTCGTCGAGTTCATCCGCGCAGATCGCGACTCGCATTGATCGTCGTCGACGCCAGCGTTGCCGTCCCCGCAGTAGGTGGAGTCGGCGGGCGCTCTCAGCGAGCCTTGCATCGTGTCCTGCGAGAGCCGGCGCTGGCACCGCACCTGCTCGACCTTGAGGTCGCTTCTGCATTCCGCGGCATGCACCGACGCGGCGAGATGTCGGACGCGGACGTCCGCCGAGGCCTCCGCCACTTGGCACGAATCAGGATCAGACGCGTCGACCACGCCCCGCTGATCGAGCGCTGCTGGGAACTGCAAGAGAACCTGACCCCCTATGACGCCTCCTACGTCGCGCTCGCCGAACTGACCGGAGCGACACTGCTCACCAGCGATGCCCCTCTCGCCCGCGCTCCGGGCCTTCGCTGCGATATCGAGATGTTCGATCCGCCCCCTGAGGCCGCCAAATGATGCGGGCCTGCTCGTCGTCAGCGGCCCACCAGCAAGGCTGCTGCGCGAGACTGCGCCGTTGACGGCGGGGCCCTGAGCACTGGGGCCGACGGTGACAGGGGTGAAGATGAGCGACGCGACAGCTTTGGCTGAGCAGGTACGGGCTGGCGAGACCGACGCAGTGACGACGGTTGGGGAGGCCATTGCCCGCTGCGAGCAGGTGAACCCGACAATCAATGCGATCGTCGAGAAGACCTATGAACAGGCGCGGCATCGAGCCGCGCAGTGGGATGCAACACGAGGGCGAGCGGCCGGGCTCGACGCCGACGGAGCATCGACAGGACTGCTGGCTGGCGTGCCGACGGCGCTCAAGGACTTGTTCTGCCCGGCCGAGGGCGAGCCGGGCTACCAGGGCAACCGCCGGCTCGCTGAACTCGACTACCGCTACGCCGAGACCGGTGCGGTTGCTCGCCGGCTGGCCGAGGCGGGTGCAATCAGCATCGGGCACACCCACAGCCCCGAGCTCGGCGGTGGGCAGTGCCCCGCTGCGGCCGAGACGGCGCTGTACGGGCCGTGTCGCAACCCGTGGAATACGGACCACACCGTGCTCGGCTCGAGCGGCGGCGCAGCGGCAGCAGTCGCGGCGGGCATCGTGCGCATCGCCCACGCGAGCGACGGCGGCGGGTCGATCCGGATCCCCGCCAGTGCCAATGGCCTCGTGGGCCTCAAGCCCTCCCGAGGCCGCATATCGAGCGCCCCGGCGGGTGAAGGCTGGGGAGGCGGCACTACCGACGGTGCCGTGGCGCTCACCGTGCGCGACGCGGCACTGGCACTCGACGTCCTCGCCGGCCCCGAGCCCGGCGATCCGTACGTGGCGGCCCATCCTGCGCCCGCAGCCGGCTATGTCGCCGAAGTCGGCCAGCACCCCGGCACGCTGCGCATCGGCGTGAGCTCGACCATCCCCTTCGAAGCAACCGACCCGCTGTGCACCCAGGCCGCCGAAGCCGCAGCCGGTTTGCTCGACAGTATTGGGCACCGGGTCGAACAGGCGCTGCCCGAGCCGATGGCCGCCAACGACTACATGTACGACTACGTCCGGATCATGCGGGCGAGCGCGACCGCGACCCTGCGGTCCTACGAGGCGACGCTCGGCCGTCCCTGGTCCGAAGACGACGTCGAGCCGGTGGCGTGGATCAACTACCAGCGCGGCACAAAGATCAGCGCACCAGACCTGCTCGCGAGCCGTGAGCGCCTGCACCAGTTCACACGGCAGATCGTGCAGTGGTGGAACACCGAGCCCGGTCGCGGCGACGGTTTCGACCTGCTGCTCACGCCCACGCTCGGCGTCGTGCCGCCCCCGGTCGGCTACCTCGTCGAGGGTGACGAGCGCACGCTGACGAAGCGACTGGCCAAGGTCACGCCATACCTGCCTCAGTTCAACGTCAGCGGCCAGCCCGCCATCTCTGTGCCGCTAGGCACACCCGAAGGCATGTCGCCTGAAGGCCTGCCCATCGGCATCCAGCTCGTCGCAGCACCGGGTCGCGAGGACGTCTTGCTGCGAGTCGCAGCCCAGATGGAACAAGCCGCCCCATGGGCCCACCGGCGCCCGCTGGTGCAGGCACCAGGCTGAGGCGCTTGGCGCCGCAACCTCGAGCATCGCGGCCACGAGCAGTGATCACCCGCCGACAACCCGGGATCATGCCACGATGACGGTCCGAATCCAGTCGGGTACCCACTTGGCTGGTGGATCGTCGCCGACAAGGGCTGCGATGAGCGTCTGGACGCCGCGTGGCCGCATCTTGGGCCAAGGCGTGTAGCCGTCCGTGATGATGACGATGGCAGCTGGCTTCGACTTGGCAGCCTCTTCGATGCCGACCCGCATGTCGGTGCCGCCGCCGCCGCCGAGCTGCACTTGGCGTGCGGCGAACACACGGGTCGAAGCGGCGACCTTTGCGTCCACCGCCAGCACGTTGATGGCGTGGCCTGGCACCACGCGGGTCAGAATTGCTTGGATCTCGGCCAGTCCTTGTCCAAGCGCGTCTTGAGACATCGACGCCGATGTGTCGATCACGACAGCAAGCGCCGGCACAGGCCGGACTGAGCCGGGCAGCAGAAGCGGTGAGTCGGGCTGCTGGCGTCTCGGTGGTCGCCGCCACGAGTAGTCGGCAGAACCGTTGCGTTGATGGACCGCTCTGCGCACAGCGGAGGCGAGCGCTCTACGCCAGTCGACTTTGGGCTCGAGCTGCGCGTCGGCCCAACGCTGCAGCCCTCCAGGCACCGTTCCG
Organism: Acidimicrobiia bacterium; assembly: GCA_022824805.1. Lineage (GTDB taxonomy): Bacteria > Actinomycetota > Acidimicrobiia > Acidimicrobiales > Poriferisodalaceae > Poriferisodalis. The sequence goes on from JAJDZE010000054.1 coordinate 12,098, forward strand.
CGGCCGTGTGACGATGCGTGCTCGCGGATCGCCCGTGCCGTGGCGCTGCGAAGCATCTGTTGCTCGTGGTCGCCGAGATCGTCCCCTTCGATCTCGTAGGGCTCGGGTATGCCGGTCGCGCCGGATCCACTGGATGACCGCACCAACTCGGAAAACTGGACCGTCACCGTTTCGACCCACCCGCCCTCGTGCAATTGTCGGAAATAGCGTTCGGCAGTACCACCGTTCATCATCGCGTAGAAGTAGGGGAACGCGAGGCCTTCGGGTAGAGATAGGCCGTCGGCGGCGAGATCGTCGTTGATCTCGCAGTCGCAGGCCACCTGCCAGACGTTGCCGGACCGTGCTTCGGCGCTGATGGCAGTGGCTCGTTGTGCGTGCGCGCGCAAGGCGTGATTGAGATTGTGAATGATCAAGCCAGCCGTCTCTGCGACACTCAGTGACGTGACGTATTCCGGATTGGCGTAGATCTGCCATTTGCGGTCGATTGCCATGGTTACAACTTGCTCGGTCACCAAGAGACGGCACGCGAACAGCGCACGTGAGTAGTACGGGCGGTTCACGGTGATCCACAGGCGCGCTGCCCGGAGCTGAAGGTCGACCTCGCCGCTCGGCTCGGTGGGCATGCCCAATTCCCCGGGCAGGTCGTGCGCGTCCATTTCCTCGTCTGCCGGTTCACCAGGCGACGCCGTGGCGTCGGCGGTCACGACGGGTCCTCGAACGAGATCGCAGCAAGGATGTCGCTGAACACCTCGAAGCCTGACGGCAGCCGGGTGCCCGACGGCCGGCACGCAACGAGGGTGCGTGCCGCATGGGCGGCGATGTCGGGCGTGCCCAACTCGGCCGCCCGGATGCAAACCTCGAAGCCCGCTTTCCAGCGCTTGGCGGTGTTGTTCGCTGCCACTGCCGCTGCCACCGACTCGAGGCAGGCGAACTGCTGATCGGTGCGCTTGGGCAGTTCCAGCGACATCGGTTCAGCCAGCAGGGCCTCGGGGTCGGCCAAGTCCAGGTCGCGCATGAACGACAGAAATTCCGTCGCTGCACCTGGCCCGATCAGCGACTCGGTGATGAGCGCCACGACCTCTGCCGGCGCATCGACCCGCTTGGTGATCGCAAGGCACTCCGCCGTGCGCTCCCAGGTGCGCGGCGAGGGCCAGCCGGAGGAGGCCGACACATCGTCGTCGGGCACCTTGCAGAGCGATCCGAGCCGACGTGACAAGAAAGAGGTCTGCATCGCGCGGTAGTA
>JAJDZE010000185.1 GCA_022824805.1 Acidimicrobiia bacterium
GTGTCTAGGCAGCCAGCAGTCGCTTGCGCTCGGTGTGGCCCACATAGGCGAGGCTCTGGGGTGGGCGGAAGCCGTGAGTCTGTCGAAGCGTGTTCAGCGGTATCGGGGCGGCCAGCGGCTCGGGGCTCTCCAGCAGCAGCGCCACGCCGCGGTCTCGGCCTTGGAGGTAGGTGTTGAATTCGGCCCTCGACAGCGCGGTGTCGGCGCCGTGCAGGTGCCACAGCTCATCGGCTGGGTACCGGGCGACACTTCGGACCACGCATGTGCCGACGAGCGCCCGCGTGCTGCCCGACGCGTACAGAAGCGCAAGCGTGGGAACGGTGATGCGCGGCAGAACCCGTCGCACTTCGACCGTCTTGGTGCCGACCAGGATCGCCTCAGCAAATCTCGGCTTCAGCGAGAGCACCAACGCCCGTGCAGGATCGACCATGCGTTCAGTCATGATCGGTGGGTTGAGGCTGTCCCATGCCCTCGCGGTATAGCGCCTCAGCAGTGCGCTCGCTCACAGTGCGCGCCGTGATGGCGAACCCTTGCTGCCAAATGTCGTCAGATGCAAGCACGCGGGCGCGCTCGGCCTCGACAGGGTGGTCGAACACATCAGTCCGGCTGAACAGCAGCACGGTCGCCGCGGAGGAACCCCTACCGCCACTGGTCGCGGATTGACGGACTTGGTCGAGATCAAACACGCCGCGCCTCGAGTACCTGCGGTGAAGGCGCTCTGGAGTGCCCGTGTCGACGTCTTCGAGCCACGACATCGCCCTCACTCCCGCTTCGGGGCCTCCACCGGTGACCCACCACAGAATTCGTGCCGGCGCAGACAAGCCGGTCCGGCGACCCATGTAGTACGCATTCTCTCGTGCGGTGGCCGCTTCTGGCGCGGTTTCGATGAGCGTCATCTGCGCTTCGCGATAGCCGAGCAGCGTCCGGCCGTAGCTCGGCCGGACCGGTACCACAAGGCACGGGACTGCACCGGTGAACACCTTTAAGGGCCAACGCTGCAGCTCTATGCGACTGATCAGCGCCGGTGACGGCTGCTCAACCCCCGGATCGGGAAGCCCGAGGTCGTCAGGCAGCGCATCACCGCATCCAATGACGAGTTGAGACACTTCCGCTCGCCACAAGCCCTCAGAATTCCTGAAGCCCTCGTCCCTGAGCGCTCGTCCGACCGTCTCGCCCACAGCATCGGTGATCGCGATGCTCTCCGCTCCGTAGGCCACGGCGCGCTGTCGGAGCCCGTGGATGAGCTGGCGCAGCACGCTGTAGGCCCTACGGTCCCCGAGGGAGCGCAGCACGTTCACCCGCAACGTGTTCGCTTCGATGCAATGTGCTGCGAGCGCCCACAACGTGCCGGCGGCGGTCACTTCCTCGACGCGGCCGCCAGGCTCGCCAACGGCACCAGCGATCCGGTCGCGTAGCTCGGCAGCCCGTTCGCCCCAGGCTTGGTTGGTGAAGCGGGCAAGGACTTCGTTGGCCGGCACGCTGCTGCGCCGTTGGATTGCGAAGCTCGAGGTCTTGATGATCTGCGGTTCGAATCCGTCGGCGCTCTCCGCCTGTATAGAGAGCAGGAAGTTCGCTGGGCTGAGCACCCGCACCCCCACAAGGCGCTCGATCTCGTCAGCCGACCGCAACAGCCCGTCATCTCTGGTGACCAAGTGCGATGCTCCACCGGCCACGGTCTCAGCCACCACCCTCAGATCGGCATCTTGGTTCGTGCTCAGGCTGTCGGCGCCACGCAGCGTTGCGTAGTACTCACTGACCACTGAAGCCGCGGAATCGAGTTGAGGAAACTCGTGCTGGTCTGCGTCCGTATAGTCAGCGTCGGCGAGCCGTTTGGACGCGAGAAGCTCGCGGGACACCTCCGCCGTGATCACCAATTCCGCATGGTCGACTAGCCAGTCGGCCATGAGCGCACGTGATGCACCTTTGTCGCGTCCGTCTCTCACATCAAGCACGACATTCGTGTCGAGCACGGCGACGATGAGGTCGTCGTCAACCGCTGCTTCCGAGACCTCCGCTAGCACATCGAAGAGCGTCCAGTCGGCGATCCGTCGCCACCAAACTGCCAGCATGTGCCCGGCTCGGCTACGCCCGCGGAGGCGACTCCATTCTTCGAACCCGAGCCGAGGCCACATGTCGTGAGCGGGGTAATCAACTCGACATCGAAGCCGGATGCCTCGTCGGTCCGAGTGAAGGCGAGTGATTTCCTCAACCAATCGGCGCGCCGCTCCGGACTTCCGCATGTCGTCCCGCACGCACAGGTGCGTCAAAGAGACCTCATGACGCCGCTTGCGCAATGCGAACAATGCATAGCCGATGACCTCGCCACGCAGCTTGGCCGCCAGCAGGCAACCCGAGGCAGCGGCTTCGGTGAACACGGCATATGGGAGTTGCCCGAGCGTCGAGCTGTTCGCATTCCCGAGCTCGACGACCTGGTCGTAGGTCTGACCGCCCGCTTCGACCTGCTCAATCTTCACGTCGTGCGCCACGGCCCCGCCTCGTCTCGCCCGGCAACCCAGCCACTGCGAGGTGCATTGTGGCATCGGGCCGACGAATGTCTCGAATTGTTTCCGCTCCGGGATCGTCGTATGCGCACAGCGAACACCGGGCTGGCAATGCCTGTCCGCAGCGTCATCTCGGACAGGCTGGGTCGCCTCGGAATCGTCTCTCGACACGAGAACAACCGTATGGACACGGTGCGACACGTATCGGCAGCGACGGCGGCCTTGTCGGCATCGGGGCGTTCAGTCATGGGCGACCGGTCAGCTTGCTTGCATCACGTGGGCATCGTGTCCGTCAGATGCGCTGTCGCGCAAGCGCCGGGTGTTCTCAGACTCGTGCCATTCAGCCGCTTCGGGCGTGTCGGTGAACTCGGTCACGACAGCGAGCCCGTCTTCTGAGTTGAGAGCGTCATGGACTTCCTGCGGAGTTGCGTAGAAGAACTCTCGGCGCAGGTTCACGAGGTTGACGCGTTGAGGGGCGAAGCGGTCGTGCAGCCGCTTTTCGAGGTCCACTGCGTCCTCGGAGAAGATCATCGCGTGCAGGTCGTATCCGAACGGCACTGACGCATCGCCGAGCTCCTTGACGCGGTCCATCGGGTCGAGCCGGCGTGTCATGCCGATCTTGACCATGCGCTCGCCGAGCGAGCCGACGTTGGAGATCACATAGACGTGTCCGGCTCGCACGTTCGCAGCCCGCTGCTCGACGGATTCCATCGAGACGTCCAGCTCTTCGAGCTTCTCCTTCAGCTCCGTCATCTCGGCGGTCTTGGAAGCCGAGTCGTCGCCTTGCTGCTGCAGCTTGCGCAGCACGCCCAGGTAGTGGCTGCGCTCCTTCTCGAGGCGCTTCTTCTCGTTCTCGAGTTCCTTGCGCGCCTTGGCCTCCTCGCGCAGGCGTGCCCGTTCGGCCTTGGCCGCCTCCTTCTCTTCCTCCTTCTTCTGCAGGAAGTCGGCGACCAGCTCCAGTTCCTTCACGCGCAGAGCGTGGTACGCGCTGCTGATCGCTATCTCCATCGGCTGCGCACCGAGCCGGTTGATGGCGTTGCGCGACTTCTCCAGCCGCGAAACGGAAGCTTCGAGCCGGAACGGACGCATCTTGTCCGCCAGCATGTCGGCCTCGTTGTTGTAGGCCCTCAGCAGCAGCTTCGAGGTGTCCTTGATCATCTTGCGGCCCTTGGCCTCCGAGTCGTTGACCGTCCACTTGTTCGTCGTGGTCGTGACGGCTCCGCCGTCCTTGGCGCTCGCCTTGATCTGGTCACGGACGGCCTTCAGCCGATCCCTGTACTCGTCGGAGTTCTCCATCGGGTGCTGATAGTCGTACACACCGATCTCCTGGAGGATCGCCGTGTCGCGCATCGCGACCACACGGTCGGCAAGCTCTCGATGCTCTGAGACGAGCCGGGCGTGCTCGTCGCTCAGCGCCGCATGCGATTCCTTGAGTTGCTCGTGCATGTGCAGCGCTTCTTCGTAGCCATCGGGCAGATAGCTCCGCATGGCGTCAACGAAGTCGAACACCCGACCCAGCTCGCCCCGCAGGACGCCGATCTCGTCTTCCATGGACTTCTTGCCGCCGATCCGTTTGTGGCTGACGGCTGCCGGGAGCCGGAAGGTCTTGGGGCCGAATGAGAGGGTGCGCTGATCTGTCATGGGGCGAGATCCTTGCACGCCCTGCTCAGCTGAACCTCAGTATTTCTTGACCAACGCCGAACCTGACCCTGCCGCACGCCCGGCCTGCGACGGAACTCGCGACTGCTCAGGTGGCATCTCGTTGCTGCGGTCAACTTCGTCGGGCGGCACGACTTGCGTGTGCCATCTGCGAGTTGACGCTGACCCGGCGTACGGGCGACGCGCGTCAGCACGTGGGTGTTGCGCGCGCCATACTGCGCGTGTGGCATCGGTGTACTACGCGGAAGGGTTCGGTTCGCCGTGAGTGACAGCACAGCCCGGGCATCGATCCGGCCCGTCGAACGCGTGGCTCTGCCGACGTTCTGGGATGGCGTGGCGCAGGCGTTTGACATTCAGGGGCAGCACCCGCCCTACAACTTTCTGGAAGACAAGGGTGCCGACCTCTACGTGTCGGTGGTGAGCCGCTGGCTGCGGTATGGGGTGAGGGCGAGGAACGTCGCTGCGCATCACGTGCCAGAAGTCAGCGAATGACCGAAGGGGAACAGGACCCGAACGGCGACTTGGCACCTGCCAAGGCTGAGCAGGCTGAGGCACCTTCCACGCAGCTGTCGTTCAATCAGTTCAACCAGCAGATTCAGCTCAACTTCCCGTCGGTGATCGAGGCGCTCAACGGCCTTGCTGACAACCACCCGACGCTGGCGGAGCAGAGCGGCGGCGCAGGAACGCATCGCCAAGGCTGAGCAGATGCTCAGCATTCCCGACGAGTCTTGACCGCCACCTGCCATCACGTCTCGATCGTGACGTGATCCTTCGGATCGCCGTCGGTGTAACGGCCGTAGGAAGCGGCGGTTTCTGGCGCTTCGCGTATTTTTGGATCGGGCTGCCTGGGGGCCTCGCTGCTGGCTGGAAGGGCGCGGAGCACTTGGTGAGCCTGGGAACTTCCTCTCACTACAGTCGCCGTCGGACCGGGATGGCCCGCATGCCGCGTCGGCACGGTCGGAGGCTCGAGTGAACGCACAAACGCACGGTGAGCTCGCGAACTTCATCTGGGATATCTGCAATCTGTTGCGTGGTCCGTACAAGCGCAATGAGTACCGCAGGGTGATCTTGCCGCTGACGGTGCTGCGTCGGTTCGACTGCGTGCTGGCGGACACCAAGGACGACGTGCTGGCCGCTGGGCGGGTCCACGCGAAGCAGTCCGAGAACGTGCGGCACCAGTTGCTGGCTGCGGCTGCGCAGCGGAGCTTCTACAACGTCCCTCGACGAGGCCCTCGCCTACCACAACGGAGTCCTCGCCGAAGCAGATGCGACGGTTCTGGCCGAGTACGGCGAGGCCCCGCCGACGCTGTCGACCCGGTTCGAGATGGTCGAGATCGAGATCGCCGACCCTCACCCGACCCTCACCGCAGTAGCTGGGTGAAACAGGCCATACGCGGCACCATCGCGACCCTCGCTGAGACCACCGGCGGAGCGCTGTTCGGCGACCGTGACGAGCTCACCGTGCGGCTGCCTGCGCTGCCTCGGCCCGGTACACCCCCTCAGCGCCTCGCCCGCGGCCCAGCTCGCGCCACACCGTCGACGGGTGCTGCCCCAGACGCTCAGCGATGTCCTCGCAGCGGACCCCCTCCGATCTCAACGCCTCAATACGAACGCGCTCCAACGCGCTCAGCCTCGCTGCCATACTGGACACCTCCACTGGTGGTTGCTGTGTTCCAAGAACGGTCATCATGACCGATCACTCGCAACCACCAGTGGAGTTCGCCGACCCATGGGACTGCGCTCGTAGGATCGTTGCGTGGCGCACGCCGAGATAGAGCGCAAGTTCGTCGTTCCTGACTTTGCGCGGATCTGGGCTGGGGACACTGAGCCAGGCGCCGGCTCGGGCACATCCATCGCGCAGGGCTACTTGATCGACAAGCCACATCGGAGCCTGCGGGTCAGGTTGACGCGCGATGGAGCGACACTCACGCTCAACGGGCCCCGCCACGAGGCAACGCGCATCGAGATCGAAGAATCCATCTCGGTGGGTCTGGCGGAGCAGCTGCTCGCTGTCGCCGAGCCCAATGTGGTGACGAAGATCAGATACCCGTTGGTGTCGGAAGACCGACTTTGGGTAGTCGACAAGTTCCAAGATCGGAACGAAGGGCTGGTGATTGCCGAAGCAGAGTTGGCCTCGCCCAGGGAACGGCTAGTCGTGCCCTCGTGGTGTGGGCCCGAGGTCACCGAAGACGAGCGCTACTACAACGAGTCTCTGGCGCGACACCCGTTCTCGGCTTGGGGCTGACAAGAACCAGGCAGTCAGATGATGTCTCGGAAGCCGCCGAGCGAGACGCCCGTCAAGCGGCGGTGCAATGCCACGGCCTGCGGCTCGGTCAGCGAGGCAACATAGTCGGCTGCAGCACGGATCACTGCAAGACGCTGGAGGCAGCCTTCGGGTAGGTCCACTCCGGCAACCCGCGTGAACCCGGGACCCTTCTCGGCAAGCTCGCTGTAGTGGTGCGGCAGAAGGTCGGCTTGAGATGCATAGATCTCCACCAAGTCGTCAACGACGCGTGCTTGCCCTGCCTGCTGTGTTTGCAGCCCGGGCAGGTTGATGACGTACCGCCAAGCGAGTTCTTTCAGCAGATCGCACTGATAGCGCAGATCTCGCTCCGCGACGTGTGGCCTCCCCTCGACCTCGGCATCCAGCTTGAGACGACCCTTGTGCAGCAGCGGGGCACCCTCCACGCCGACGTTGGGGCCGGCGAAGTACTTGATGAGATCGCTGGTGCGTCGATGGGACAGACGTCGTGAGCTGATCGAGTTCGGCGATGCCTCCCAGCCCGGAATGCTCAGGGCGTCGATCAAACCCGCGCGCATGCGGTCCAAGAAGTCATCGTCAGTCTGACGCGGACTTCCGGAGTGGTCCTTCTTGTCCGCCCACTTTTCTTGAAGGTAGTCCCGAAACGACAACCACTCGTCGGTCAGCGGCTTCTTGCCGTTACCCGCCCTGACGGCCACAACGTCATGGCCGCTAGTGCGCAATGGGAGCCCTTCAGTGTTCGGCTCGCTGCCGCGTGGGCTCGATTCGCTGCCCTGAAGTGAACTCAAGCCGCGGATGCTCTCATCTTCGCTGGCCGTCGTACCGAATATCCGATCCAGCGGGATCATTCCGGCCATATAGAAATCCTCGACGTCGTGCACGGCGTACGTGACGTCGTCGCACCAGTCCATCAGCTGGCATTCGAAGCTGCGACGCTCATCGTTCTCTGCTGGACTCGGGTTGGCACCCGTGTGCTCGCGTGCGCGATTGAGCGTCGCATGGTCGCTCTCGGGATCGTCGGCGTCGCCGTACACGCCCCACTTCTTGAGCGTCAGCCGACTACGGCCCCACGGGTACTTGGAGACCGCGTCAATCGCGGCCGCGGTCAGGTCAAGGCCGATGTAACTGTCAACACCCTGCGTCGCACGCTCTTCAGCAGCGAATGCCTTGTGAGCGAGGCGAGTGACAATCCTGAACGACTGGGGGTTGCCTTCGAAGCCGCCGATGACTCGTTGCGCTTCGGAGGCTTGATTCTGGCCCTGATCGATCCCGGCACCTTCGAGATAGTGGCGGACCGCCTGACCGACGAGACGGTCGACCGCCCTATGCAGTGCACGCTCACCGGTGTGCCCGAACGGCGGATGACCGATGTCGTGCGCAAGGCACGCGAACTCGACGAGGTCAGGGTCGGGCGCATGGAGTTCGGGCTCCTCGCCCTTCTTGCGACTCTGCACGGGAGGCGCCGGATGAGGACAGAGTTGCTCCGCGAGACGTCGCCCGAGTTGCGCCACCTTCAGGCTGTGAGTCAATCGCGTGTGAAATGGCCCGATTTCAGTGCTTGCGACAACCTGGCTCTTGCCAGCGAGGCGACGGAACGCGCTGGAATACAGCAGTCGGTCGCGATCCTTGGCGAACGGAGATCGAACATCGTCCTCACGTGCCCGACTGGTTGCCCCAGATCGCCGGACATACGCTCCGGGCGGATACAGCATCAGGCTGGAGAGCTAGAGGCTGAGGCCCTCGCGCACGAACCGAGCCAAGGACCGGATGACGTCTTCTTCATTGCTGGCGTCAAGTTCGGGTGGCGGATCGATCGCACTCAACCGATCTTCACCAAGATCTGTCAACGCGTAGCGCCCTGCCGAGTGCTTCACGCGATCCATCTGCTGAAGGTACGCGATGGACTCGTGAAGACCCAAACGCCAGTCGTCGCCGTCGAAGGCTCGGAGCACACGACAGTTCTTCTCGTCGTAGCCCGACTGCTGTGTCATGTACGCCATGCCCTCGAGGAGCAGCCGCTCCACCGGGCGCGATTCCTCGGCATCAAGGACTTCCAAGATGCGCAGGACGGCGTCGGATCTCGTGAGCACGCCGCTGTGCGTCTCTGTCATGGACACTTGGCCTCTCCCCATGTGTGCATCCCGTGGCGCCTGTTCGGATCGCCGGAGTTTCATCTCTGTAGTTTCGTGCTGTGCTGAGCGACCGTACCGTACGCGTCTGCGTACGACCGCGCAGGCTGAGCCGCCTCTGTCCGGCTGGACCGTAGTCGGCCGACCCTTGGCCGACCCCGAGAATTTTCACCGCCGTAGCTCCGTTCGGCCGCCATCGCAGCTGCGCAGTGTGCGGCACGGGGTGCCGGCACGACTGCTGACATCGGCCCCGAGACTTCTCGGCGCGTCCATGAGCCCCAAGGCTCACCCGCCTCGCAGGCGAGATGCCGCGACGAGGTGTCGGCGCTGAGTCCGAGGACGGGGACAATTGCCGTTATCCCTCACGTTGTGCCCCCCAGCAGTCCGAGATCGCAGATCAGCCGATCCGGTAAACCGGCCGAATCCGCAGGGTACCAACGCTGTCGCGGGCCTTCTGAGACCGGGCCGCTCCGTGTGGATCAGCCCATCCGGGGCGGCTCGCCGGTGCCCCGCGGGTGGTTGTAGAACTGCGCCACTGCGCCCCGGTCGGCGGTCTCGTTGCGGGTGTAGCGGGCGGGCATCGTCGGGGAACGCCACCGTCCCGCGGTCATCAGGCTGGGCAGCTCTACGCCGATGCGTGCAAGGTCCTGAGCCATGCCGACACGCGGCGAGTGCCCGCTGAAGCCGTCGCCCAGGCCGGCCGTCGCGGCTGCCTTCTTGATCCGCAGCGAGATCTGATTCGGGCTGAGCCCGAACACCCGGAGCTCCGCCGGGGCGCCATTGCGGATCGACGCAAGGGCCGCCATGGTCTGCGGCGACACGAACAGCACGGCGCCTTCGCCGTCGGGGTCGGTCTTCGAGCGCCGGATCAGCAGCCGCCCGCTGCCGTCGGGCGCCGTCTCGATGTCGCTCCAGGTCAGCGCAGCGCATTCGGAGACCCGCAGCAGCGCGTCGCGCATGAGCCTCACGAGAGCGATGTCGACGCTGCCTCGCCTGGCGGCGTTCTGTGCGCTCTCTCGTCTGCCGTTCTTGCCGAGGCGCCGTCTGCAGGCGACCGCTTCGATGGCGTCGAGTGCATCGGCGGTGAGGCCCTTCGCCTGCTTCTGGGCCTTGCCGGCCACCCGAGTCGCTCCCCTGAGGGTTCGCTTGACATCTTGGTGGTTGCACGGGTTGGGGAGGCCGCAGCTGCTGTGGACGTAGGCGATCGCAGCAGCGGCGACGCGCAGCGTGGCCGGCTTGTGCCCGTGCTGCTCGAAGCGCTCGGCCAGGTAGACGGCGACGTGCTCGGGCTCGGCGGGGACGGCTGGGCTTCCCCGCTCGTCGGCCCAGGTCACGAAGCTGCGCCATTGGCTTCTGTAGCTGCGAAGCGTGTTGCGGCTGACTTCGTGGCCGGAGAGCCCGATTCGATTCTGCGCGTCGGATGGGGTGAGCAGGACAGCTCGGGCCGACGAGTCCATAGCCACGAGCCCCACTTCAGAATTCCGCAAATGAGGTGTTGTCATGGGCCGAGACGGCTAGCGCATGATCCCCGCGAGCGCCCCAGGCAAGGCGCGACGGCTGCGTACTCACCAGTGGTCATTCGAGATCAGCACCGAGGGATAACGGCAATTTCACACGGCGGTTGACGGGGACGGCATCCGAGTCCGCCCAAGGCCGTGCGCAGGGTTGTCAAGCGGCATGACCGGCGATCCCGACCGGGCCGGCGTGCTTGAACGAGCCTCCGAGACGCTGGAGCAGTACTCGCCCCAATCGACCGATGGCACCTGGCTGGAAGAACTCACCGTCGAGGTGGCTCCGTTCTTGGCGGACTGGGATGTCGAGATCTGTTACCCGTGGGCTGAGTGGCCGTCTCGCGAAGAACACTTCCCCAAGACCACGAAGCAGGACATCGGTATCGACCTCGTGGCGCACCGGCGTTCCGACGGCCGCCCAATTGCTGTCCAGTGCAAAGCCCGTCAGCTCAATCCCGACGGCACCGGTGCAGAGATCGGCAAGGGCGAAGTGTCAGCGTTCTCGACGCCGGCCGCTAACGACCTCTTCGCAGAACGCTGGTTGGTCACCAACGGCGCCAACTCCCTCAATGCCAACGCCGAGAGCGCTATCGAGGTCAGCGGAAAGCCGATCAAGTTGGTGAATCTGGCGGCGGACCTCACGGCCGAAGCATCCGCCGACCCGGCCGACGACGACAGTCCTCCCGGCGACGACCCAGCAGCCCCACAGACCCGCACCAGCATGCAGCGCGAAGCCGTAGAGCAGAGCGTTCGCATCCTGCGAGAACACGCCGAGACCGACTCGGGCGGGTTGCCCAAGGGACAGGCCAGGGGCCGGATCATCCTGCCGTGTGGCGCCGGCAAGACCCGCATCGCATTGCGGATCGTCGAACAGCTCACCGATGCAGGCCAGCTCTCGGTGGTGCTGTGCCCGTCGATCGCACTCGTCGCACAGCTGCGACGTGAATTCCTCCAGAACGCCGAATCCGACCTCCGGGCGATGGCCGTGTGTTCAGACAAGACCGCCGGCTACGACCCGAAGAAGGAAGGCAGCGCCAAACGGGCACTTGACCCCACCCAGGACAACAGCAACGTCAGCGCTACTGAGGTCAAAGGGCTGGTCAGCACTGATCCGCAAGAAATCGCCGACTGGATAGCTATCGGCGCCGACGACCCGCGCATCAACGTCATCTTCGGCACCTACCAGAGCGCCAGCCGGGTCGCCGAAGCTCTTGCCCTCGCAGACACCGATGTCCAGGTGCTCGTCTGCGACGAAGCGCACCGCACTGCCGCCCTGCGCCGCCATCGCAAGGCAGACGAGCAGGAACGCCTCCAAGAGTTCACGCTCTGCCACGACCAGCAGGCCTTCCCGGCCCGCTACCGCATCTACCAAACCGCCACGCCGCGCATCTACAACCACACCAACTCGCCCCGCAGGGTCGACGCATCCGAGTTCCTGGTCCGCTCCATGGACGACGAGACGATCTTCGGCGTCGAGCTCTACCGCAAGAGCTATGTGGAAGCCGTCCGCAACGGCTGGCTGTCGGACTACCGGATCATCGCTCTCGGCGTCAACGACCCTGAGGCGTTCGCGGCAGCCAACGAGCTCGCACGCACCACCGAGTCCAAGGGCAAGTCCAAGCTCACCACGGTCGACTACCTGCGCGGCCTGGCGCTCGTGCTGGTGATGGGCGGTGCCACCCGGTCAAGCGGCGAGCACGACGTCACGGTCGAGTCGTGCATCGCCTTCATGAACACGGTCGACAAGTCCAAGAACATGATGAAGGACCTGCAGACCGACGCAGTCCGCGACTGGCTGGCGTCCCGCATGGACGGCGCCGAGCCCGCCGAGTTCACTTTGGAGCACCTCGACGCCACCTACAACGTCGCCAAGCGGGACAACGCCAAACAGAAGCTCGCCGCCGCGACGGCCGACAATCCGCACGGCATCGTCAACGTCGGCATCTTCGGCGAGGGCACCGACTCGCCGTCGCTCAGCGCGGTCGCCTTCCTCGAACCGCGCAAGAGCCCGATCGACGTGGTGCAGGCGGTCGGCCGGGCCATGCGCACGGCGCCGGGCAAGAAGTTCGGCTACATCATCTGCCCGATCCTCATTCCGCCCAACGACGACCCTGAGCGGTGGCTGACCAGGGCCAATCCTGAAGAGGGCTGGTCCGAGTTGGGCCAGATCCTCCTGGCGCTGCGGGCACACGACAGCCGCATCGAAGACGAGCTCGCCGACATGCTGCAGGTGTACGTGCCGCCGCTGCAGCTGAACCAGGAGACAACGAGTCTGGTTGGGGTGGCTTCGGCGTCGACCGGCCGCATCCGCTACGGCGAGCACCGCGGCCCCATTGACGCGGTGTTCGAGGTGGTCGAAGCGGCAGCAGCCGCCGACACTCCCCTCTCACAGCACGGCCTGACACCGGTGCGTCCCGATGACTGGACGCCTGAGACCGAGCCGACCCAGATCGTCACCGTCGCCCCGACCTCCGACGGCTCGCTGCAATTGCGCCACGACACGGTTGTGCGCAACAAGCCGAAGGCAAAGGAACCGCGCGGCCGGGTCGACGCAGATAAGACGAAGAAGCACGCCCGCAAGATGATCAACGACGGCGAGGGCAAGCCCGTGCCGTCAAAGGGAGAGCGGAAGAAGCGAGCCGCCAAGAACAAGAAACAGAAGCAGGAAGAGCACGCCCAGCAGATGCTGGAGCTGATCGAGGGCGAATTCGGCACCGACATCACGGTGAACCTGCTCGCCAAATCGGGCCTGCGTCGTGACCGCGTCAGCCGTGACCTGAACGTCCTCGAGGAGAGCGTCAACGAGGCGGCCCACCACCTCCGGCAAGACGGGTTGAAGCCAGCTCTGGATGCTCACTTCGGTCTGGACCAGCTCGCCGCGGATAAGCGCTCGGGTCAGGCCGACGGCTGCACCATTGCGGCGCTGTTGTTGATGAACGCAGCGATGTTGCACCAGCGCATCGCTGTGGGCGGATGGCTGCGTGATGTCGAGCCGCTCGCTGTGGTCAAGAACGACGCACGCGTCGTCGAACGTCTGAAGCGCAACTGGAACCGCATCACCCGCCAAGACTTCCTGCCGGTCATCGAGCCCGCTCAGGAGGCCATCTTCGCTGTCGAAGACACAGCGAGACTTGCTGGATTGGAGCGGGCGCTCCGGCACCTGGCAGCCGAAGCCGAACGCATCGCCGAGACCTACGCCGACATGGGCGCCGACCATGCCGGTCCATTGTTCAACAAGGTGATGGGCAACCAGGCATCCGATGGCGCCTACTTCACCCGTCCGCCCGCAGCCACCATGGCAGCACGGTTGGCACTCGACGCCTGCGGTGATCAGGACTGGACCGACCCGGCCACCTGGCGGGCCCACAAGTCCGTCGATCTCGCATGCGGCAGCGGCACCTTGCTCGCCGCGTTGTTGACGGAGATGAAGCGCCGGGCCCGCGAACAGGGCGCGTCGGCCAAGAAGTTGGCGAGCCTCCAGAAGCTCGCAGTGGAGGACGTGCTCAAGGGCATGGACATCAATTCGGTGTCGCTGCAACTGGCCGCCACCCAGTTGACTGCCGGTAATGCCGACATCAAGTACAGCGGGATGGGCCTCTACCGGATGCCATACGGTCCGACCGGCGACCCGATGGTGCCCATCGCCGCCGGGACGCTGGAGCTGATCGCTGAAGACGAACTCGTGCCTCGGTCAGAGCTAGAGATGTTTGCCGGGGCAGCCCAGGGTTCGGCGGTAAAGGCCAGCTTGGGCGATCCAGAAGTCGAGCGTGGCGCGCGAGCAGTGGTAGGTGCCCGCATTGCGATCATGAACCCGCCCTTTACGAACCGGGAGAAGATGGGCGAGAAGTTCCCGGACGCCACTCAACGACTTTTGCGCAACCGAACGGACGGCCTCGAACAGCGTTTGGTGACCGCCGATCCAGAGTTGGAGGGCATGTTCGACAAGAACTCGCTGGCACCACTCTTTGTGTTGTTGGCGGAGAAGTGCCTGCATGGAGCCAAGAGCAGTCTCGTTCTCATCCACCCGACGATCGCCCTAACGAACTCGTCAGGAGTTCATGAGCGACGGGTTCTAGCCAAGAGATTTCATGTGCACACCATTCTGACTTGCCATCAGCCCGGCAACATCAGTCTCAGTCAGAACACGAACATCAACGAGAGCATCGTCGTGCTAGGTCGCCCGGGCAACGGTTCGCAGTCGACGCGATTCGTTGCGCTAGACCGCTTCCCTACGGACGATTCTGAGGTCGCAGAGGTGTTCGCCGCAATCGAGGAACGCGGCATCGGGGTGCTCTCCGATGGCTGGGGAGAAGTATCCGAATGGCCTGCCGACCGCGTACTGCACGGTGATTGGACGGCCGCGATTTGGAGATCGCCTGGTCTCGCCGATGCGGCGGCACGATTCGCCGCTCACGATGCGCTGATGCCACTAGCGGAACGAGGTCTACAGGTCCACGCCGCTGGTAAACACTCCATGAGCGGCTACCGCCGGTTGAAGGCCAAGACGCGCGCGTCCTTCCCGATCCTCAAGAGCAAGGGAGCTGACGGGCAGTTGCGAATCGAGGCCGTGCCTGACGAACAATGGGAATGGATACAGGGAGGCAAGCCGCCGATCCTGGATAAGTCGGGTCACCTGCTTGTGACGGCTGGCCAGGACACGAGCACTGGGCGCGTCACCGCCGTCGCGTCAAGGACCGCATACGTCGGTTACGGCTGGATGCCCATAACAGGCCTGACCATCGAACAGTCCAAGGGCGCCGCCGTGTTCCTCAATTCGACAGTGGGACGGCTGCTGCTAATGCGAACCCCTGGCCTCAAGCTCAACTTTCCGAAGTACAACCCGGCGGTGTACAACGAACTTCCGATTCCGAACCTCTCCGACTCGAACGTCGGCTCGACGCTCGCCGACTGCTGGACCGCAACCCGTCGCATGCACGTGCCGCAGTTCCGTGACGGCGAGTGTGAAGTCCGCGAACTTTGGGACGCTGCCGTCTGCGCCGCGCTCGACTGGGACGAAGCCGAGATCTCTGCGCTGCGTAAGCTTCTCCACGCCGAACCCCACGTCCGCGGCCTCACCTACGGCCAGTTCACCGACCGACTCCCCCCGCTCGGATGAACTGCTCGATGAGTTCTATGCTTGCGCACGAATGCCCACGTCTTCGTCCCGCCGAAGCAGCTCCGATATCGAACTGATTCGGCGAAGCACAGCTATGTGCGCGGCACTGCCAAGTCCAGCGAGCAGCCTCAGGTATGAAGGTAAGCGTGGGAGCTCGGCACCGGGCGGCGTTCACGACGACCATGTGGACATAGCGAGCATGAAGCTGGTGTGCCAACGGTATCCTCGCATCCCCGAAGAACTACCTCGTTGACACTATAGAGACGAACAAATGTGTCACCGGAGAGGCCCGCTAAGAATAACCCAAGGCCATAGTGCATCGCCTTCAGGCCGTTCCTGTCTAATCCTGGGGGTAAGGCCAAGACAGTCAGGTATTTTCTCGCTGAGCACTATCGGCGTTGGAGAGGAGAATTATGCGTCTTGAGTCAATCCATTTGCGGGACTACAAACGATTCACGGACTTGCGCATCGAAGAACTTCCGAAGTCCGCTCGACTGGTGATATTGACAGGTCCAAACGGGTCGGGCAAATCGTCCCTGTTCGATGCTCTTCTGTTCAAGGCGAACAATGAACCTAGAGTGCACAACCCGCACCTAGGGGACGAACTCCAGAAGTATTACTACAAGACACAAGAAGAAGTCGAACAGCGAAGGGCAGGCCAGAATCTATGGAATCAAATTGATGTCCAGTTTCACGACGGACAGCCCGCTAGCGGTTCATGGGCAAGTGCATTTAACATTAGATCGCCGTATCGAAACGAACCTGAGTTCACCGTCTCCGGTGTAAGCCGAGTCGAGCCCGCCCATACGAGCCGCAGATTCGAGAGGATCATCGATCCCGACCAAGCGGTCTCAGACAACTACCGAAGGCTCACATGGAAACGTCTCACCGATCTAGATAGCGACGCGGCAGACGATATGACTTTCGGTCAATACCGCACAACGGCAATCAGGGAACTTCAAGAGGCGATCCGCACCCTGTTCCCGAATCTCCAGTTACAGGATTTCGGAGGAGTAACAGGAGGCGGGGGCTTTCGATTCAGCAAAGGAGCTGCCAACGATTTTCCATATAAGAATCTGTCTGGTGGCGAAAAAGCCGCCTTTGACTTGCTTTTAGACATATTCGTGAAGCGTGGAGAGTATAAAGATGCGATCTACTGTATCGATGAGCCTGAGGCACATGCAGCAGTCGCTATACAGGGAAAGCTCCTCGAAGCACTGTTGTCTTTGCTCCCTGCTAAATCACAATTGTGGATAGCAACGCACTCGATCGGATTCGTGCGCGCCGCGTATCGGATGGCTCAGCGAGGCGATGAGGTCATTTTTCTAGACTTCGCCGCGGATGATTTTGATGAGGCAGTCGTATTGACACCCTCCCCGGCTGGACGGAATTTCTGGCGTAGGACCTACCACGTAGCACTGGACGATCTTGCGGCCCTCGTTGGACCGAGTAGGATCATCCTCTGTGAAGGCAATCGCGAAAGGCCGCCCGAAGGATTTGACGCGCAGTGTTATTCTAAGATTTTCGAGGGCACTCATGGGGACACGATGTTCCTCTCACGCGGCGGTTCCACGCAAGTGGAACGAACGGAAGATCTGGCTGCCGTCATAGAGGCGCTTCTGGAAGGCGTCGAGATTCTGCGTCTGATAGATCGCGACGATATGACCGACGAGGTGCGAACGATACGCCTTGAGAATGACAACATGCGTATATTGTCTCGGCGTGAGATAGAGAACTTCCTGTATGATCCCGCCGTCCTTACAACATTCTTCCGGTTACATGGTTACTCCGAGCTTCCGGCTTCGATTGAAGAGCTGCTCCCTGACCCGGCTCACGGAGACATGCGGCAGGTGAATCGCGAGGTGTTGAACAAAGCGCGACAGATGCTGCCTCGCATGCATCTTGGCAACGACCGAAAGGAATTCGCGCTGGTGCACTTGGCACCAGCCCTACGAAACACACCAGAGGTATTTCATAAGCTGGAGGAAGATGTATTCGGGTTGCCGGAAAGAACAGAACAGGTTGTTATCAGAGACAACCAAGTATGACGATCGATGAACACTACATTCCTACGGCATTTCTCTGCTATGCCCGACACGATGATGTAAGCGATGACGGTCGAATTGCAAAACTTCGCGTGCTCATACAACGGGAAGTACAAGCTACCGATGGAGAGTCCTTCGCTATTCTTCAAGATACGTCAGACTTCTTGGTCGGCATGCAATTCCGCGATGAAATCGATGCAATTCTTGAGAAGGCATCTACTCTTATCTCGTTTGTAACCACATCGCTGTTCAATAGCTCCAACTGTCGTGCCGAAATTTCGCGTTTTCGACAGTGTTCTGAATCCGAGCTGGTTCAGCCGCCAATCTTCCCAACCCGGCGCTTCGCGCTTGCGCGTGGTGTAGCTGTGTGAGGGTCACGGTCTGAATGGGAGGGACTCCCCAGAATCGGTGGTGGTTGTAATCCCGAGTTCTGGTGGATCCCTGTGAGGATTGACGCTATTCGCGCGTTGCATGTGGTTGTCGGCTTGAGTGTTGGCGTGACGGTGACCGGTGTGAGGGACCGCGACGGCGACCCTTTGGTGATCGGGATCGAGCTGGCTGGGCGGCCGTGCTGTGTTGGCGCGATCGCCGCTGGCGGTGCCCCGAAGGGTCGTGCGCGGTGGGCACGTTCATCGACCAGGGCCCCGCAGTCGCGCCGACCAGGGCGCGGACGGCCAGCCGGGCGGCGCGTCACGCGACCCGCCGCGCCGGCAAGGGCAGAGCGATCAGTGATATCGCCGCGGAGATCGGCTGCGGGTGGCACACCGCGATGGCTGCGGTGCACCGGTGGGGCGCAGCGCTGCTGGACGTCGACACTGAACGCCTCGACGGGGTCATTGCTTTGGGCCCCGACGAGATTTTGATGTTCCGCCGCGGCCGGTACCGCGAAAAGCACTGGGGCACCACCATCGCGGGGCACCCGCCGCGGCAGGCTGCTCGACATCGTGCCCGGTCGCAGCGCCGACGGGGCCACCGCATGGATCCGAGCGAGATCGTCGCGGTGGCCCAAGCAGGTCCGCTGGGGCGTGATGGACCTGTCGGGGCCGTATCGCATGACGTTCACCGACGCTCTGCCGCACGCCCGCCAGGTCGCTGACCCGTACCGGGTGATCAAGCTCGCCAACTCGGCCGTCGACGACGTGCACCACCGGCCCGAACGACCGACAGTGCACTCAAGGCGCTCGAACCGACGCTCCTATCAGGTCACATTCGAACCGACCCGCTGGTGCGCGTCCCCGACACGACGCAGGCCGACAGATCGTTTTCAAGACACAAAGCCAGCGAAGAGTCGAGCCAAGCCCACACCATGCCAGAGACACAGCTACCAGTATGAGTGCGAAGAGCCCCATATCTGCATCACGCCTGCCGCGCCCAGTCTCAACGGCAACGTTGAGCGTTCACACCGCATCGACGCCGAAGAGTCCTCTGCGGGCTCCTCGACGGCGACGGCATCGACGACACCGACATCCTCAACGACCGCCTGCGCGCCTGGGAGGACAACCTGCAACTTCGAACGACCCCACGGCGGCCTCGACGGCCAAACCCCCTATGAGAGACCCTGACCTCAACCGCCTACGTCAGCAGCACACCTAGGTGACCTCCTCTAGCCGTGTGCGAGCGAGATGTTCGAGCCGCTGAGCCTGGACCCAGAGCGTGCGGCGAATCCCCGTCTGAACTTTCCGTTCGCTGATGACGCGCGCCAGATCGGCAATGGTCCGTGCGCGCCGAGCGATTCGAATGTCGGGGTGCTCACGCTTCGTGCGGGACGCGTCCGGCAGGATTTCACCTCGCACCGAACTGGGCAGCTCAATCAACTCGGCCTCTGGAATGTCGCCTTCATTGAGCACGGCGCTGAACAGAGAATCCGACAACGCCTGTTGGTACACGGTGAACTCCGCGCGGTCGAGCGTGTCCTTGATGACTTCGTCGCTCGCTTCTTGCAGGTCCCAAAACGGCCACATCTCGATCTCCGCGACCTCAAAAGGGTCGAGGACTCGCATCGCCACAGCGTCGGTGCGCTGATTCGTCAGATGCCGTCTGATTCTCGTTCGCAGCTGCTCTCTGGTTTGACCGACGTAGATCGGTTCTCCGTCATAGTCGATGAACAGGTACACGCCAACCTTGCAGTCGCCTGCGGCTCTGCCATCCTCTCCAAGCAAATTGAGGACGCGGTCGACGCCCTCGTAGAGCTCCGTGACGTCAAGAGGCTCGTCCACCATCGGCTCAGTGCCCGAGCGAGCCAGTGATGACCGAGCCACTCGATGACCGGTACGCACACAGCGTCGCCCAACGCAAACATCGCTTGTCGCTCCGTAACAGCCCCGTAGTCAAGGTCACCGGCCCCTTGAAGCCTGGCGTACTCGTCTCGGCTCATCCAGCGCACATCCGCTGTGCCTCGTCCTGCGCGGACGATGGCCTGACGAGACGAACCGCCACGGGTCGTCCTGAGCGCCCCCGCAATCTCGTCCCCGCGAATCTCCCATACCGCACGACCGTCGCGAGTGCGTCGGTACGCACCTCGCCAGCTCACTGTCTGGGATTCCCGATAGCAGCGAAGCCGGGCTTGCTGAAGATCGGATAGGGAATCGAAGAACGCATCGCGCTTGTCGCCCGTCCACCACTCGCCGCCGCTGTCTGCTACATCGGCTAGGCGAGTGTCGTCTCGCCGAGGCGGTGGCTCAACCGTCACAGCCGCGGCACCCTTGACGGCGAGCAGGAACACACGCGGGCGGCTCTGGGGAACGAACGCGGCTGCATCCACCGTCACGTCGCTCACTTGGTAGCCGAGGTCGCCCAGGAGCTCAACGACAGTCCTGAAGTCTTGGCCGCCATTAGCCGTGAGGAAGCCCGGGACGTTCTCCACGAGCACAGCGTGCGGTGCCCGCTCACCCATTTCGGCGATGATCCGGACGAAATGGTGGATCAAGCCAGAGTGTTCGCCAGCGAGACCGGCGCGGGCACCCGCCAAGGACAGGTCCACGCATGGAAACGAGGCCGTAGCTAGCTCGACATCAGGAATCTGTTCGCCACAAATGTCACGAATGTCCCCGACAACAAGTGGCTCCTCGCCCCAGTTCGCTCGATAGAGCGCTGCCTTGGTCTCGTCGATGTCGTTCGCGAACACGGTTCGGACACCGCAACGCTCAAGGCCAGCACGCACCAACCCCATGCCGGCGAAGAACTCCGCTGCGCGCGGCCCCGCCTGCTGG
Organism: Acidimicrobiia bacterium; assembly: GCA_022824805.1. Taxonomy (GTDB): domain Bacteria; phylum Actinomycetota; class Acidimicrobiia; order Acidimicrobiales; family Poriferisodalaceae; genus Poriferisodalis. The sequence goes on from JAJDZE010000185.1 coordinate 20,434, forward strand.
TCATGGACCGGGAACAGCCCCATCTGCCGAAAACCAGTGCCCGGGATCGGACGGTTCTGCGCCATGCGCGAACCCTCGTCCAGCAGCAGGGCCATCAGCGGAGGGGGGCGGTCGAAGTCATGCGAACGACAGTAGGCGTCGGGTGTCACAAACCGAGCGATACCGGCCGTAACCTCAATGCGAGACGCACCGCGAACCCCGCATGCAACCCGAGCCGGCGAGCGAGGCCGCGTCTGACAGTCCCTCGAGCTGGCGCACCGGTTGGGTGCCACCGGTCGCAGCGGCGCCCTGGTGAACGGCGTGCTGGCAGCCTCCGACGCCCGGTGACGCCGTTCGTCGCCGCGTGCGCCGCCTACGGAGCGATCAGCCTGGCCTGCGTGCTGTAGGCGCATCGGCACCGGCAGCCGACTGTTCCCGCGCATCGCTCCCCGGCATCTTGAGCGGCCGCGCCTGACAGCCCGTCGTCGCGCAAGCCGTTCCCTGAGCTCGTCTCGCGGCCTCACGCTCGCAGCGCTCGGAGAGCGCGCGAAGACATGCGTGATTCGAGGCCATTCCTTTGCAGATTCAAAGAGATAGAAAATCATTGGCATGATCTGAAACAACGCGTCTAGAACTCACTGCGAGTCCTCCCGGCGACCTCGTGGGAACGAGACGCCAAGGAATCCGACGTCACAGGACGAGTTCGAAGGAGATGAGCGATGGCCATTCGAAGGCGCCGCAGCGTGACCGCACTGGGCCCGCTGGTGGCCGTTGTCGGGGTGCTGGTGGCAGCGTGCAGCGTCGGCGGCGGTGAACCGGTCGATCCTGTCCCGTCGATCTCGGTGGGCACCGGCGACGCCGCCATCGACGACGCTGACAGCGCCGACGGTGAGCAGCGCTCGGCGCTGGGCGAGCGTCCCGCCGGCGAGGCACGGCTGATCGTCGCGGGCACTGGCGAGTACCCGATCACGGGCACGCATCGCTCACCGCTCGAACCGCAGTCGGCCGTCGCGATCGGCGGCGGCCGCATCTGGGTTCCCTGGCCGCCGTATCCGGCGCCGCGTTTGGACCCACCACGTCATAGCCAATCGGCAGCGGCCGGCTCGCACTCGGAGCTGCTCGGCGACATCGGCCGGGGTCACGAATACATCGTCCGCCAACGCGCGCAGTGGGAAGCGATGCCGCCCTACCTGCCGGAAGCTCGGACCGCGTTTGCCGAAGGGACTCGGGTGGCACGCCGGCGCGGAGGCACCGAAACGGCGTGGGAGTTGGCGGTCGATCCAGCGGGACTCGACTACGAGACCCGCATTCATGCGGACCGCAGCATCGCCTACGACCACGTATCGCTGTGCCCGCCGCATCCCACACCCGCCTCGCTCGGCGTGGATCCCAGCGCTGCAGATGCCGAGCAGGACCGGGCCGGCGCGGCCATCGAATCGTTCATCACCGGGATGCGCTCGCCCGGGGGTCGGCCGATGCACTCGTGGGGCACGACGGTCAATGAGGTCGCCAAGCTGCTCGTCTACAGCCCCGGCGAGCCGATGGAGCTTGCCCTTGGCGGCCACAGCCTGACTGATGCGGGATTCTTCCCCGGCGACTGGTCGGCGCAGGCGAAGCGCTGGCTTGCCCAGAGGGCGGCCCAAGGCGCCGTCACGGACTCGATCATCGGGCACGCTGCTGTCAGCAGCGGCCCCGCCACACTCTGGGAAGCCTGCAGCGATCTGGCCACCATCATTCCGGGCGTCTACACCGAGTCGCACCGCACCCGACAGCTCGAGTCGCTGTGGGCTCGTGGGCTGCGGCTCGAGTTCACGGCGCCGGCCGTCGAGCGGGCCTGGGTGGCCGATCTCAGTGCCGCGGGCCACGCGCTGGCGGTGATCTGCCACGCGCCGGGGCAATCGTTCCTCGTCGATGCCTCGACAGGCGAGCGTCTCGATGCTGGCACCCGTCACCGAGCGCAAGTCGAGGCGATGTGGCTCACTTGGTCGCGGCTCAGCTATCGAGTGCTCCGCAATGCCCTGTTCGAGGGTGACTGCGACAGCGACGCTTTCTCTTCCGCGACGCGGTGGCTGCACGAACGCAAGGACGCTCACGCCGCAGCCATCGACTGGAGCGAACCCCGTGCATGGGGCTCGGGCGTGCGCAACCAGTGGATCGCCGTGCGCGAGTGGGTGGAGGTGCCCCAGCACGAGGCTTGGCAGGCGCACCGCGATCACAGCTGGCATCTGCGGTTCTGGTGCCAGGTCGGCATCCCCGTCGGTGCACTGGTCGACGGCGAGCTGCTGCGGCCCGAGCTGGTGTCTCACTGCACTCCCGGGCAGTGGTCGGCGTTGGTCGAGGCCACGGCAGCCGCGCCCCAAGTGACAAGCGAGCTCTCGGCGACGCACTGGGAACCAGATGCGAGCTGGCACGAGCGCATGTATCTCTCGCAGTTCAAGTCGTTCGAACAGGTCCTGGGCTGCCCTGCGAATCCCGATCTCATCGAGGAGGCGCTCGCACGGCCGATTGAGCGGCGGGCAAAGAAGCCATGGCCGCCGCGCTCGCTCCCGCTCACCCCCGACGGGCATGCCTACCCGCGCCCGATGCCGCCGTGCCCCGAGGCCGGCTGGCCACCGCAGACAGATCAGTTCTGGTGGCCTGAGGCCGAACCGCTGGCCAATGCCGGCGGTGACAGGTCGGCCGACGAAACCGCAGGGGCGACGTCATGAGTCGCCGCAGCAACTCACAGCGCACCTTCTCGGCACGGCGCTGGTTCGCGGGCGCGTGCGTGGTGCTTGCGGCGCTTGGCATCGTGGCAGCGCCCGACGACCCCGCTGAAGCACAGACATCTGTCGCACCTGTGCTGGCCTGCGGCGGCGGCATGGTGCTCGACAGTTCGAGCGGCCAGTGCCTGACTCCACGCACCGAGACGTCGCTGCGCCCTTCGAGCTGCTCGGCGGGGTCGGTGCGAGTGGCGGGTCAGTACGGCGGCCACGTCTGTCAGAGGAAGGTGACCGAGCAGGTGGACACCGGGCGGACGCAGCAGGTGTACAGCCATACGACCTACGACAAGGTATGGGTGCCGACCGGCACCAAGCGAGTGCAGACGGGAACGAACCGCGTCTGGGTGCCTGCCAAGACGGTCATCGAGCCGCTGGTGCCGCCGGTGCGAGTGCAGACCGGCACACGCACCGAGTCGAAGGTGGTGACGCGCCCTGGGCCTGACGTGCTCTACGAGGTCAGCTACCAAGCAGAGGTCACGACCACGCGTACGGTCAAGCGCTGCACCTTCGACCCGTTAGCCGGTCGGCAGTGCTGGAATGAAACCGTCTCCAAAACGCGCACGGTGACGCGGACGCGCCTCGAGTGCTGCATACCCGGCCCGCCGATCACCGAGACCGTCACCACCGAAGTTCCCGTCTACGAGTACCGGACCTCGCGCACGGCCACTATCCCCGGCTACTGGAGCGAGACCCCGGTCTACTCCGAGGTCGAGACCGGCTACTGGGACCGGGTGCCCACCATCCACCACACCACCGTGCCGATCTACGAGACCGTGGTGACCTGGGTGACGGCATCGGCCACGCTGGGCTCGTGCCCGTCAGGCTGGCAGCCCGTCGGCAGCCAGTGCTCGCGCACCGTCCTCGGCCCGCCGTCTGCCACGCCGGCGCAGAGCTGCCCGTCGGGCTCGGTGCCCCGCTACGGCGACGCGCTGGGCGGCAACGGCCCCTCGGCGTTGACCTGCCAGTCGTCCGCTCCCGGGTCCGACACAGACACCGGCACGGAGCAGGACGACAGCGGCGGACCAGAGGACAGCCCCGACGGAACGGCGCGGTCGCTGCTGCATCTGGCCGGTGAGAGCGACGAGCGGCTGGCCGAGCTGGGCATCCACCGGTGCTCGAACGGGCTGCTGTCCTATGTGCCGTGCAGTGAGCTTCCGGGTCGTACGTGGAATGACGACCCCGATGCCTGCGACGACATCGAGGGGACGGTCTATCGGCCCGACCATGGCGGCTCCTGCGTTACGCCTGCCGACGTGCTGAACAAATGCACGACGCCCGGGCAGTGCGCAGACACCACCATTCGCACCTACTGCCCCGCGATCGGCGAACTGGCCGACACGCGGCTCGAGGAGCATGTCCATCCGCGGCGCGGGGCGGAGACCTACCGCGTCTGCCGCTTCGACTGCTCCGACTTCGGCTCGCTGCCGTCGTACGTGCGCACGCGCATCAACGGCTCCTACGACTACGCCTGCGTACCCGAGCCTGACTCGGACGACGATCCCACCTCTTCCACGACAACCACGCAGCCCGGCACCACGACCACGACCACAGCCGTTACCACGACCACGACCACAGCCGTCACCGCTACCACGACCACAGCTGCCACCACTACCACTGCCGAATCGACGACCACCACCACGTCAGCTCAGATCGACGAGGACGAAGACGAGGACGAACCCGACGACGGCGGCGATCCCGACGATCCGCCTGCTACGACCGTGGCCGGCACCCTGCCCACGACGACCACAGCAGCGCCCGGACCGAAGTGCCCGCCGCTTCCGCCGCTTCCGCTCGGCGCAGCCGACGCCGCGGCGCTGGTATGGCAGTCGCACGTGCGCCCAGCGAACGCGGCCTCGTCACCCCAGAAGCACATGCCCGGCGCTGGACGGTTCTTGCAGGTGGCACCCGGGCGCGGATGGCTGCGCGCGCACCGCACGGTGCAGGTCAGCGATCCGAGCTGCGTGTGGACGGCGACGCACTTGCGCACGGCATGGTCGGAGCTGCGGCCGTGGATTTCCGCCGAGCGTCTGCTGATCGAGGCCGAGCCGGGCGCGAGGCACTTGGCGGACCGCTGGGATGCGCTCAGCGCCGACCAGCAGCAGCTCCTGCGCCAGTGGCACCGAGTGGGCGCAACTCCTGGGGAAGTCACCTGCGCGGTCGCCGACGCCACCGGCGCCACCGCATCATCGCGTTGCGGCTGGCTGCTCGCGCACCCCGCGGCATACGCGTGGCGCTTCGATGTGTGCTTCGAAGCGACACCGACGTTGGGACAGCGAAGTACCAGAGGCGGCGGATTGCCTACAGGCGCTTGCTGGGCGACGCTGGCCTCGGGCGTGGACTGGGTCCGGCCGGTGAGCGCTTACGCCGATAGTCGCGTGACCGTTGCACAGAGCGGGACGCGGCCGTGACGCCGTCGGTTCGCACCGGATTCGGGTCCGATGACCCGGCACCGGCCTCGCCAGGCGCGACACGCCCCGGCATCGAGCCGTGGCGTGTCGGTGTCTCAGCAGTGATCGTCGCCGTTGTCGTAGCGGCGATCTGGCTGTGGGGCCGTCCGCACCAAGAGCCGCCGCAAGCGCTCGCGGCGGTGACATCGGAGGCGTGGCTCGCAGGCCAGCCGCCGGGCGCCTTTGAGACGGTGCACGTTCCCGTGGACCTCGCCGGCCAATTCGCTGATCCTGACCTGATCGCGAGCAGCATCGCGGCCTTCGATGTCCCCGCGGGGACCTTCGTCACGCCGGCGCTGCTGGGTTCGCCTGATGCGGTGATCGGTGCGAACACCGTCATGCGACTGCGCGCAGACACCTCAGCGTGGCCAGAGCCTGGTCCTCGTGCGGGCAGCCGTGCCGTCGTCGCAGGCGTGCTGGGCGGCTGCGCGCTCGACGTGACGACGCTGGCAGGCGGTGCGGACGGCACCATCGTGGTGCATGTCGACGCGGCGAGCGCTGCACGTTATGTGCGCGTCGCCGATCTGGACGGGCTCGTGGTCTGGCCGGCGCCGCCCGACGGCTGGCCCGCGTGCCGCCCGGTGAGCAGTGCGGGCGCAGTCTCATCGATGTTCGGCAGCAATGTGCCGCCGGGATTCGGCAACGAATCTCCGTCGTCTCCGTCGCCATCCGCGAATCCGGCGGGAGGCTGAGGAGTGCTGCTCGTGTTGTGCGACGACGCCGTCGACCCGGCGACGCGCGACTGGGTGCGCGACGCGCTGCGGGCCGGACTGTCTGCGGTCGCGGGCCAAGTTTGGTTCGCCGCCGACGTGGTGTCGATGCCGCGCCCCGACGAGGCGGGAGAGCCGTATGTGGCGTGGCTGACCAGCGATGTCGAGCCCGATGCCATCGCAGCAGCGACCGCCGCGTCGAGCGAGGTGGTGCTGCTGCTCGGCGTGACCGCGGCTCGTGCCGCAACCCGACCGGCCGGCAACCCCCACACCGCACATGTGTGGCACGCCGCAGCGTCGAGCGGGGTGCCACGCACTGCTGTATGGCTGCCGGCCGCGGACGGCGGGCGCGGTGATCCCACGGGCGAGCTGTCTGCCGCGCTGGATGCGAACCGGGTGGTGCGCATCAAGCGGGTCGGCGCTCGCAGTTCCTACCGGCAGCTCCACCGGCTCGGACGCTCGCTGGCATCGTCTGCATGCGCCCCGCAGCGACTCGATCGAACCGATGGCGCGGTTCGACGCCGCACCGCCGCTCGCGCCGCCACGGATGCGCTCTCGGAGCTGCTCGACGAACCCGACATCGAGGAGTTCCAGATTCGCGGCGGGGAGTCGATGCTCGTTCAGTACGCCGATGGCCGGGTGGAGCGACGGCCGTCACCGTTCGCCGCTGACGACGACCTCATCGAGGCGGTGCGCTTTCTGGCCAGCTATTCCGGTGACCGACCTCAGCGCTTCGACGAGCTGGATCCCCGGCTGGATGTGCGTGTCGGCGATCGCTGGCGCCTGCACGCCGAGGCGTTCGTGACTAGCCCGCCCAATGTCGTGCTCCGCTCGAACATGGCGGGCCGCATGCGTCTCGACGACCTGGGCATCGCCTCGAACGAACTCGGCAGCGTGCTCATCGAGGCCATAGCCGGCAGGGTGCGCGCCAACGTGGTGGTCGCGGCGGCGATGGGCGGCGGCAAGACCACGCTGTGTCAGGCACTGCTCGCGGCGGTGCCCGACCACGAGCGCATCGACACCATCGAGGACACGCCCGAGCTGCGGCTGGCTGAGTACGGCATCCACCCCAACACCTACGAGCGGCTGACCCGCGACGCCAATCAGGACGGCCACGGCCGTCACTCGATGGCCGACCACATCCGTGATGCCAAGCGGGCGAACGCCGCCAAGCTGGTAGTGGGAGAGATCCGCGGCGAGGGCTGCGAGGCCCTGCTGGATGCCATGTCCTCGGGCTTGGACGGGTGCCTGGTCACGCTCCACTCGCAGCCGGGCAAGGGCGTGCTCGAGAAGCTCGTGGCCTATGCCTGCTCCGAGGGTGCAGAACCCGACTATGCGCGACGTCAGATCGCCGCGGCGGTTGACCTGTGCGTGTGGATGGGCCGAAATGACGCCGGTGAGCGGGTGGTGGCCGACGTCACCCAGCTCACCGGCATCGACGATCTAACCGGAGTCATCTCGACGACGTGCCTGTGGGCGTTGCGACCCGGCGACCGCTGGGCGACCGCAGCCGGCCGCCCCGCAGGCCGCATGTCCGAGGTGTATGCGTCGGCCGGTCTCCCTACATCGGGCAGTGAAGCCGAGCTGCCGATCGCCTACTCGCAGATCGTCGATGTACCCGCGTCGGTGCCCGCAGCAGGCGGCGTGACGGCGGCGGCCGACCCGTCGATCCTCGTGCAGGCGCAGCCGGCTCAGGCGGCGCAGGCCACGGCGCAGCAACCGGAGAAATCACAGCGGCCTGCGGCCTCGCCGCGGCCGCCGGTGCCGCGGCCGGAACAACACCCGAGAGCAGGTCAGCCTCAAGCGGCCGGGCCGCTCGCGGCGTCGCATCCCCAAGCAGTGGCATCTTCACAGAGCGACGAGCCAGTGGATCCGCCGGCCCAACCGCAGCGAACAGCGGGATCGCGTTCAAGCCTGCCCGGGCGTGATAGCGGACAGTCGTACGAGGTCTTGTGGGATCCCGGTCCGCTGGTGCCGATCGACGATCCGCCGCCGTACGAGCCGCTCGTCGACGAGGAGACAGCGTGCTGAAGCTCGCGGCGTTCGGTGTGGCGGGTTGCACGGCCGCGCTCTGGCCGCTGATCGGCGCCCGACGCGGCAACAGGGGGCACGGTGATGAGGCGCCCCGCTGGCCGTTGCTCGTTACCGGCACCGTCGCACTCGTGGCTGGCCTGGCTTTCGGGCCGACAGCGGCCGGCCTCGCTGGCGCGGTGGTCGGCGTCGGCGCGTGGTGCACTGCCTGCATTGTGCGGAGCCGCCAACGCGTCAATGCGGCAGAGTCTGTGGCCCAGTTTGCTTCGATTCTGGCCAATCAAGCCCAAGTCTCGCGAACCGTGGTGGACGCGCTCGAGACCGCAGCACCGCTGGCCACTGGGCCGATCGCCCAGACTGCGGCCAGGCTCGTCGATGAATGCCGCAACGTAGGTGTCGAGGCGGCAGCACAGCAGTTCGCGGCTGGCTCTGACGGCCCGCTTGCCGCTTGGCTGGCCGATGTGGTGGCGGTCGCCGCAGCCAGCGGTGGTCAATGGGTACCGATCTTGGGTGTGCTGGAGGGCGAAGCTGCCGAGGCCGCCGCCACCGCACGGCACTTTCACCGCCATGTCGCCGCCAACTTGCCCCAGCTGGGGCTCGCAGCCGCCCTCGGCGCCGCCGTCGCTCTCGGCAGCGCGCTGGTCAGCCCCGATGCGTGGGAGTGGCTGTCGGGAACGCAGGGACAGCGCGTCGGACTAGCGGCGACCGTGGTCGCCGTGGCGATCAGCGTCCGGCCGCTCAGCTCGGCCTGGGAGATGCTCCGGTGAGCGTTCCGAGGCTCCCAGTGCTCAGCGCCCGCCCGTTCAGCTTCGAGCGGGAGCTACGCAGATGAGCGTTCCGGTGCCGCCGGTGGGCGTGCTCGCCATGTGGCTCATGGCCGGCACCGGTGCGTGCGCGGCCATCGGGCTGCTCGCGTCGAGCGAGCGTCGTCGACGGAACCGCCGCTGGCTGACGGCGTTGGGTTGGAGTCCGGCCCGGCTCGCGAGCCTGACGTCGATCGTGGCGCTGTGCACCGTCGGCGTCGGATTCGTGGCGGCTGGCCGGTTGGCGGCAGGCGAGGGCGCCTCGCCGGCGACGGCCCTGGCATGGTCACTGTTGGCCGCTGTCGCGGCAGCCTGGGCGGTACCGGGTCTCATGGTTGGCGCCGTGCTGGCCGGTCACCGGCGCCGCGCCGATGGCGCCGTGCTGCTGTGGCTTCGCCGCATCCGTCTGTTCGTTGCGGCAGGGCACCCGATCAGCGTGGCGGTGCTCGATGCGGCCGAGCGCGTCACCGACCCGGCATTCGCGCCCGCGGCCGGCGCGGTCAACGCAGCGGTGCTTGGCGGGCGCGACCCGCTTGCCGCCGTAGCGGCGCAACTCGGCGATTCGCCGACGGCATCGCTGCTGCGCACCGTGGAGGCAGCCGAGCGCTCGGGAGCGGCGGCCTCCGAGTTGCTCGATCGAGTCCTGGACCGTGTGGTGCGAGCCATGGACGACCGCCGCCGCGAGTCCATCGACCGCCTCGCCCGTTCAGTCGGTGCATCCGCCTCGCTGCTCGCCGTGGTGGCCTCGGCTGTCGTCATGGTGACCGTCGTCATGACCTTGCCCTCGGTGTGAGCCAGGCACCCCATTCCGATCCCGAAGACCCCAACGAACCCAAGCGCCCGCAGCAGCGGGCAAGGAGCAAACACATGGATTCACCAGTAACGAAGCTGATCTTCATCGCCGCCGCCGTCGCCGCCTCGATTCTCGTGGTGACGGTCATGTGGACCACCCTCGGCAACAACGCCCCCCAAGCTCATGACAGCGCGGTCGACAGGTCCAAGATCACATCCGAGAACCTGTGCATGGCCGTTGGCGGCAAGTGGGACTCCAACAAGACGCCGAAGTGCGGCTAGCTGACGGTGGGATCGACCGTCTCCCGCTGGCTTGTGGTGCGTCGAGACATCCCGGCTAGGCGTGCGAAAGTAGGTCTCTAGCGACGATGGACAGCTCGCTCTCGATCTTGCGCTTGTTCAGCGTGCTGGTGGTGTTCATGGCGCTGGTGATCTCGCTGTTCGCCCGCCAGGTCGGCGCTGCCGCGGCGCAGGGGGCGGCCGACGCCGCGGCCATCGCTGTCATCGATCTGGTGCCGGCGGACTGGGATTGCACCGAAGCAGAACTGCCTGTCGATGCCCGGGCGACAGCGGCACGGGTCGCGGTGGACCGCGCCGCGCAGCTCGCCGCCGTCCAGCCCGTCGCCGTCGAGGTACATGCCGACCCGTCGTGCTCGGTCATCGTGTCAGTACGCGTCTCCTCCGGTGGCTGGCTCGGCCGGGACGAGGCGCTCGGCGTGGCCTGCCGTCGCCCGCCCTCCGCCGAGGGTGCTGCGCTGTGGGCACCGGTGGCACCGCCGTGCTGAGCAGAGCGCGGCCTATTGCGAGGCAACTGCCGCGCTCCGCGGCTTGCAGCCGGCTCCCGGGAAGGCCGTCTTGCAGGGTCGCGAGTCGCGGTGCCGACGCGGGGAGGTCGGCTCATGGATGAGGCCGTGGGGATGCTGAGCGCGGCGGCAGTTCTCGTGTTCGGCATCTGGCTGGTGGACTACTCCGGCGACGCCACCCGTGCGTCAGGGGCGATCCGGGCGGCGAGCGTCGAGGCGGCGCACTACGCCGCCAGCGCGCTCGCATCACCGCCGGCCGCCGCTACCGACGCCGAGATCGACCGGCACGCCGCAGGCATCGCCGAGCGCGTCGTCGGCGCCGCGGCCATCTCCGACTGCGACACTGCCGATCAGCGCTACAGCGTCACCGCCGCCGTCCACCGTCTTCCCGCCAGGACCGCACCTGCCGCCGTGACGGTCGACGTGACCTGCCCACTGGCGGTCTCGCCCATGTTCAGCGATGTGGTCATCGCCCGCGTCGCCGTCCCGGTCCCACCGGCACTCACTCCCTAGCGATGAGCACGACACGCAGCGCCGTCGCCGCCCGGCTCGATGCTCCCGCACTCGACGGCGGGCGAGCGGCATGAGCACGCCCTTCGTTGCGCTGGCGCTCGCCGCGATGTGCGCGCTGTTCAGCGCCGCAGCCGGCGACACAGCGCAGGTCATGGGTCTGCGGAACCAAGCCGCCGACGAGGCTCGTCGGACCGCAATCAGCACGCTCGACTCGTGCGCCCTCAGCAACGATCCCAGCCGCCGCTGCCTGCCGCCGCCGGGCTGCACCGCACCTGCCTGCGAGGTCTGTTGGCGCGGCGACGCCGTCCAAGCCGACGTGTCGCTGGACTGGTCGCCGGTGGTGTTGCGGGGCCTCGCGCCTGCCCACGGTCGCCACGCCCTCAGCCTCGAAGCGCTCGATGTCGCCGACCTCGCCGGCACAGCCCTGCCCGCCTGCGGCTCATCACGTTCCACGCCGTGAGACGGTGATCCCGAGTATCGCGGCGAGCGCCTTCAAGCACGGCATCGCCGAGGAGGGAGAGGGGCACGACGTCATCATCCATGCGATGCCGGCGCGGGGTGCGTTTCGCCCATGAGCACCGCTCGTCGTCCAGACGCCGAGATCCTCGCGGAGGCTGATGAGATCGCGGCTTGGTTCGAGAACCTCGATCCCTCCCAAGTAGAGCAGGGCCCCATTTTCGGGGTACCTGCTCAGGCGCGCAGCGCGGGACGAATTGCCGCTGCGCGAGCGCGAAATTGCGCGCCGGGTCGCGGGAGGCCCGCGCTAGGGTGCGGTTCTGACCGTGAAGCGGGTCCCGTGAGGCCCGAACGGACAGGAAGGACCTGCGCGTGGCAGACCGCGAGCGACGCATGACGCCCCCCTACGGGGGCGTTTTCGTTGCCCGGACCACCATTCTCGATGCCAGCGGCGTCCACCGGGCGCTCACCCGTGTGAGCCACGAGATCATCGAGCGGAACGAGGGTCTCGACAACGTCCTCGTGGTGGGCCTGCAGACCGGCGGTGTGCAGATCGCCCTGCGGATCGTGCGGCTGCTGTTCGAGATCGACGGCACCGACGTGCCCTTCGGAACGCTCGACGTGGCTATGCACCGCGACGACATCGGCCTGCGCCCCGTCATGGCCGAGGCCGTCACCGACATCCCCTTCGACCTCGACGGCATGACGGTCGTGCTGGTCGACGACGTGCTCTACACCGGCCGCACCATCCGTGCAGCACTCGATGCCCTCAACGACTTCGGGCGGCCCCGGGCGGTGCAGCTCGCCGTGGTCATCGACCGCGGTCACCGCGAGCTGCCCATCCGCCCCGACTTCGTCGGCAAGAACCTGCCCACCAGCCGCGAGGAGATGGTGGACGTCACGCTCGAGGGCGTGCTGCTGGGGGAGATGCGCAAGTGAGCGTGCGCGCCGCGGCCGAAGCAGCACGCCCACGGCAAGCGCGGGTGCTGCTGGGGGAGATGCGCAAGTGAGCGGGCATCTGCTGACGCTGGGCGAGCTCGGCACCGAGGGCATCTCCGAGCTGCTGTCGCTCACCGACCGCTTCGTCGAGGTGGGCCGCCGGCCGATCCCTCGGGTGCCCGCCCTGCGCGGCCGCACCGTGGCCACGCTGTTCTTCGAGGAATCCACCCGCACCCGACTGGCGTTCGAGACCGCCGCCAAGCGACTGTCGGCCGACGTGCTCAACTTCTCCGCGGCCTCGTCGTCGCTCGCCAAGGGCGAATCGCTGCGCGACACCTTCGAGACCGTCCAGGCCATGGGCATCCATGCCGCCGTAGTCCGCCATCGCAGCGCCGGCGTGCCTGCCCAGATCGCCCGCTGGGCCGACGACGGCGTGTCGATCCTCAACGGCGGCGACGGCTGGCATGCCCATCCCACACAGGGTTTGCAGGACGCCTACACCCTGTGGCGCCACTTCACCCCGATGGTCGACGGCGAGCCAGGCACAGAAGTCGCCGACGAACCCACGCTGGCAGGACGCCGGATCGGCATCGTCGGCGACATCGTGCACAGCCGCGTCGCCCGCAGCGACATCGAGGCCTACACCGCGCTCGGGGCCAGCATCGTGCTGGTGGCACCGCCCACGCTGCTGCCCGCTCAGCCCCGTGAGTGGATCGACTGCTGGCTCGGGCCCGACGCGGCCAAACGCGTCGAGATCTCCCACGACTTCGATGATGTGCTCGGCGACCTCGATGTGGTCGGGCTGCTGCGCTGCCAGCGCGAACGCATGGCGGACGGCCTGATCGGGTCCATCCCCGAGTACGTGGCCCGCTACGGCTTGACCTTCCAACGGGCACACCGACTCGGCCGTGCGGTCGTCACCCATCCCGGGCCGATGAACCGCGGCATCGAGATCGCGGGCGACACCATCGAGGATCTTGCTGCCAAGGATCGCCTGCTGGTCACCCGGCAGGTCACCTATGGCGTCGCCGTCCGCATGGCGGTGCTGTTCCGCCTCATCGGATCGGGTACGGCGCTGGGAGCAGACGACGGTGGCTGAGGTTGAAACGCAGCCGGGCGGCCCCCCGGGCCAGCCGATGCTGGTGATCGTCGGCGGCGAGGTCGTCGAGCGAGGTCGTCGTCGCCATGCCGACATCGCGGTGATCGACGGGCGCATCGTGCGCGTGGACCCGCCGGGACGAGGCCCGCTCGCACAGGTCATCGAGCGCGAGCGAGGCGCGCTCGCGACCATCTCCCATACCGGCTCAGAAGCGGCCCCGGGAGCGGCACACGCATGGGTCGACACGATCTACGACCTCGGTCCCGAGCTCGGGGAAGGCGCCGCCTCGGGCGAGCCGCTGCTGAGCGCGGTTGAGCTGGTCGACGCGACGAGGTGTGTGGTCGCGTCGGGTTTCGTGGATCTGTGCGCACGTGTGGCCGAGCCGCTTGCACTCGACGGCCACATGATGCAGGTCACTGCCATGGCGGCGGCCATGGGCGGCTACACCGCACTCGTCGCGCAGCCCGACACCGACCCGCCGCTGGATCGGCTCGGCCAGCTGGCCGAGATGCGGCACCTCGCAGCGACCGCGCCAAGCTGCCACGTCGTCGCCGCGGCGACGGTCACCGCCGCACGAGCGGGCACGCATCTCGCACCGATGGCCCAACTGGCCGACGCGGGCGTCCGCTGGTTCACCGATGCGGACCCTCAGGCCGACTGGGGTCTGCTGTGCCGGGCGCTGCAGTACGCGTCGCCGCTGGGAGCGACCGTCGCGGTGCGCCCGTCGGGTGCTGCGCTCGGCATGGCGGCGCCGATGCACGAAGGTGCGGTCTCGGCGCGGATGGGCGTCGCGGGCGAGCCTGCCGACGCCGAATGTGCTGCCGTAGCGGCGGCCATCAGCGCTGCGCGCCGCACCGGCGGGCGCCTGCACCTCGACCGCATCAGCGCGGCGGGCAGCGTCGAGCTGGTGCGCACCGCCAAGGCGGACGGCCTCGATGTCTCGGCGTCGGTCACCGCAGAGCATCTCCTGTTCGTCGATGCCGACGCAGCCGGTTTCGACACGCTCTTGCGCGCGGAGCCGCCGTATCGCACCGCCGCCGACCGGACGGCGCTGGTGGCGGGCGTCAACGACCGCGCCATCGACGCGGTGGTCAGCGCTCACACGCCGCTGCCGCCCCACGACAAGGACCTGCCCTTCGATGAGGCGCCGCCCGGATTCGCCTCGCTGGAAACCTGCGCAGCCATCGTGCTGGGCCACCCCGACATCGAACTGGATGCGGCGCTCGACGCCCTGTCGTGGCGGCCCGCCGAGCTGGCCGGAGTCACACATCTGGGCGGCGGCCCGATCGAGCCGGGAAGGCCGGCCAACCTCGTGGTGATCGATCTCGACCGGCCATGGACACAGCTCGACCGAGGAAGAAAGAGCTTTGCGCGGGTGTCGCCCCACCACCGCCGGCCGATGCGAGCCCAAGTGACCGACACGATCATCGAGGGCTCACGGTCGGTCCGCTCCAGCTACCCCGAGATGCCCGACGACCTCGCCGGCGACCGAGAATCGAACCGGTTCCACGGCAGGTGGTCTTGGTTCGCACAGGAGTCACGCCCATGATCCCGACCGCAGACAACCCCGCCGCGCCCGCTGCCGGTGCGCTCGTGCTCACCGACGGCACCGCGTTCGAGGGCGAGATGATCGGCGCGCCCCTGGGTCTCTCCGGCGGCATCGCATCGGGCGAGGTCGTGTTCAACACCGTGATGACCGGCTACCAGGAGGTCATCACCGACCCCTCCTACGCAGGCCAGATCATCGCGTTCACCTACCCGCACATCGGCAACTACGGCACGACCGCCGCCGATGCCGAATCTCGCCGCCCGTTCTGCCGGGGCGTCGTCATCCGCGACCTGGCCCGACGCCGCTCCAACTGGCGCGCCGACAGCGATCTCGACGCCTATCTCGCCCGCCACGGCATCGCCGGCATCGCAGGCGTGGACACGCGCCGCCTGACACGCCATGTGCGCGACCACGGCGCCATGCCCGGTGCGTTCGGGCCCGTTCCCGACGATGAGGCGCTGGAACGCCTCGCGGCCGCGGCCGCCGCCGAGCCCGGCACCGCAGGTGTCGACCTCGTCGGCGATGTCACCACCGCCGAGCCCTACACCGCCGGCGACGGGCCGTGGCGTGTGGTGGCCTACGACCTGGGGATCAAGCGCGCCATCGCCGCCAACCTCGGGCGCATCGCCACCGTCGAGGTCGTGCCGGCGCACACCACCGCAGACGAGGTGCTCGCTCGCGAACCCCACGGCGTGTTCCTCTCCAACGGCCCGGGCGATCCTGAGATGGCGGGCAGCGTCATCGGCGCGCTCGGCGATCTGCTCGACCGGGTGCCGATCTTCGGCATCTGTCTCGGCCAGCAGGTGCTCGGCCTCGCGCTGGGGGGCCGCTCCTACAAGCTGCCCTTCGGCCACCACGGCGGCAACGTGCCGGTGCGCGACGAGTCCACGGGCCGCGTCGAGATCACCAGCCAGAACCACAACTTCGCCATCGAATCCGGCTCGGTGCCCGGCGTCGACGAGACGCACGTCTGCCTCAACGACGGGTCGCTCGAAGGCTTCGCCTGCCGCGACCTGCCCGCGTTCGCGGTGCAGTATCACCCCGAGGCCAGCCCCGGCCCGCACGACTCGCGCTACCTCTTCGACCGGTTCGCCGACCTCATGTCGTCGTTCTGGGGCGCGACCCCCAACGGCGCCGGCCACGGCACCGCCGCCAGTCACGGGAAGGCTCGCTGATGCCGCGCCGCGACGACATCGACTCGATCCTCATCATCGGCTCGGGGCCCATCGTGATCGGCCAGGCCTGCGAGTTCGACTACTCGGGCACGCAGGCCTGCCGGGTGCTGCGCGAGGAGGGCTACCGGGTGATCCTCGCCAACTCGAACCCGGCCACGATCATGACCGACCCCGAGTTCGCCGATGCGACCTACGTCGAGCCGCTCGACGTCGCCGTGCTCGAGGCGATCATCGCCCGCGAGCGCCCGGATGCGCTGCTGCCCACGCTCGGCGGCCAGACGGCGCTGAACCTCGCCACCGAGCTCTCCAACAGCGGCGTGCTCGACCGTTACGGCGTCGAGATGATCGGCGCGTCCGAACAAGCCATCAACACCGCGGAGGACCGCGACCGCTTCCGCCAGGCGATGACCGAGATCGGCCTGCGCTGCGCTCGCTCCGCCATTGCGCACTCCCCCGACGAGGCCCGCCGGGCGATCGAGGGAATCGGCCTGCCGGTGATCATCCGTCCTGCCTACATCCTGGGCGGGGAGGGCACCGGCTTCGCCACCACGCCCGCCGAGTTCGAAACCGCCGCAGCCGCAGGCCTCGACGCCAGCCCGATCAGCGAGATCCTCATCGAGCAGTCGGTGAAGGGCTGGAAGGAATTCGAGCTCGAGGTGATGCGCGACCGCGCCGACAACTGCGTGGTGATCTGCTCCATCGAGAACTTCGATGCGATGGGCGTGCACACCGGCGACTCGATCACGGTCGCCCCCACCCAGACCCTCTCCGACGTGGAGTACCAGCAGATGCGCGATGCGGCGTTCGCCTGCATCCGCCGCATCGGCGTGGAGACCGGCGGCTCGAACGTGCAGTTCGCAGTGAACCCCGCCAACGGCGAGCAGATCATCATCGAGATGAACCCGCGGGTCAGCCGCAGCTCTGCCTTGGCGTCGAAGGCGACCGGCTTCCCGATCGCCAAGATCGCCGCCCGGCTCGCCGTCGGTTACACGCTGGACGAGATCACCAACGACATCACCGGCGAGACGCCTGCCAGCTTCGAGCCGACCATCGACTACGTGGTCACCAAGATCCCTCGCTGGGCCTTCGAGAAGCTGCCCGGCGCAGCACCGGTGCTCGGACCGCAGATGCAGTCGGTCGGCGAGGTGATGGCCATCGGCCGCACCTTCCCCGAGAGCCTGCAGAAGGCGCTGCGCAGCCTCGAGCAGGGCCGCTTCGGCCTGAATGCCGACGCCGGCGAGGCGCAGTACGCCCAGCGCCCGACGGCCGAGCTGCTCGACGCGGTCCGCACGCCCACCCCAGAACGAGTCTTCGAGATGGGGGAGTTGCTGCGCAGGGGCGTCGACCCCGATGAGATCAGCGCCCTCACCGGCGTGGACACGTGGTTCGTCGACCAGATGCTCGCCATCATCGACGAGCGGGCTGGCCTCGAGGCGGTCGGCAGCCCCAGCCAGCTCGACCGCCGCTCGTGGCGCCGCGCCAAGCAGCTCGGCTTCGCCGACGCGCAGCTCGCATGGCTCTGGGGCGCGAGCGAGGCCGACGTCCGGGCAGCCCGCCTCGAAGCGGGCGTGCGTGCCACGTTCAAGACCGTGGACACGTGCGCCGCCGAGTTCGATGCCCGCACGCCGTACCACTACTCCGCCTACGAGGACGAGGACGAGATCCGCCCCGGCACCCGCCCCCGCATGATCATCCTGGGCTCGGGGCCCAACCGCATCGGCCAGGGCATCGAGTTCGACTACTGCTGCGTGCATGCCAGCTTCGCCCTGCGCGAGGCCGGCTATGAGACCGTCATGGTCAACTGCAACCCCGAGACGGTCTCCACCGACTACGACACCTCTGACCGCCTGTACTTCGAGCCGCTGACCACCGAAGACGTCCTCAACATCATCGATGCCGAGGATCCGGTCGGCGTCATCGTGAGCCTCGGCGGCCAGACGCCGCTCAAGCTGGCGTCGGAGCTGCCCGCCGGGCTGGTGTGCGGCACGCCCGCCGACTCCATCGACCTGGCCGAAGACCGCGAGCGCTGGAACGCGCTGTGCGCCGCGCTCGCCATCCCCCAGCCGCCCGGCGGCACCGCAGCCGGGCCGGCCGAGGCAGCGGCGATCTGCGACGACATCGGCTTCCCCGCGCTGGTGCGCCCCAGCTACGTGCTCGGGGGCAGGGCCATGACCGTGGTGTACGACCACGACGAGCTGGCCGCCTCCATGGCCGAGCTGGCGCAGTTCTCCTCGCTGGGCCGCGAAGGCGGCCTGTCGGCCGAACGGCCCGTGCTCGTGGATCGCTTCCTCGAAGACGCCATCGAGGTCGACGTCGACTCGCTGCGCGACCGCACCGGCGCGTGGATGCTCGGCGGGATCATGGAGCACGTGGAGCAGGCCGGCGTGCACTCGGGAGACAGCGCCTGCGCCATCCCGCCGCCGAGCCTCAGCGCCGAGACCCAGCAGACGATCGTGACCTACACCCAGCGCCTGGCCGAATCGCTCGGCGTGGTGGGGCTGCTGAACGTGCAGTTCGCCGTCAAGGCCGGCGAGGTGTTCGTGATCGAGGCCAACCCGCGGGCGTCGCGCACGGTCCCGTTCGTCGCGAAGGCCAACGGGGTGTCGCTCGCCAAGGCGGCGTCACGGGTGATGGCGGGCGAGACGCTCGACGAGCTCGTCGCAGACGGGATGCTGCCCGGCTGGTCACGCAACGGCCGGCTGTTCGCCGACGGCGCGACGGCAGATTCCGCCGAGGGGCCGACGGCGCCGCGCCATGTCGCCGTGAAAGAAGCCGTGCTGCCCTTCGGCCGGTTCCCCTCGGTGGACACCGTGCTCGGCCCCGAGATGCGCTCGACGGGCGAGGTCATGGGCATCGACGCGACGTTCGGGCTGGCGTTCGCCAAGAGCCAGATCGCCGCGGGCGACGCGCTGCCGTCCGGCGGCACGGTGCTGCTCACGCTGGCCGACCGCGACAAGCCCGAGGGGCTCGAGGCGGCCCGCGTGCTCTCGGGGCTCGGCTTCGACATCGCCGCGACGGCCGGCACGGCCCACTACCTGCGGCGCAACGGCATTGCGGTCGCGACCGAGGTGGCGAAGCTGTCGTTGGACGGCCACGAGACCTCGCCCGGCGAGGACTCGGTGCAGCTCATCGCTGCGGGTCGCATCCAGTTGGTGGTCAACACGCCGAGGGGTCGAGGGGCGCAGATAGACGGCCGACACATCAGGGCGGCGGCACGCACACATCACGTTCCGTGCCTGACCACCGTGGCCGCGGCCCGCGCCGCAGCGACCGGCCTGCGTGAGTGGCTCGCCAGCGACTTGCAGGTGCGGCCGCTGCAGGAATTCCACGCGGAGCTCGATGCGTCGATGCGACGCGGCGATGTCTGATTCCTTGGGTCCTGACACTGCTGGGCCCCCGGGCGTGGGGCCTGGCGTCCGGCGACGCCTCGGCGGCGCGCCGCAGCGACCCGGCGTCGACATGACCGTGCAGATCGGCAGCGTGCAGCTCGCCAATCCGGTGATGACGGCGTCGGGCACCGCCGGCTACGGCGCCGAGTTGGCCGCGTACATGGACCTGGCGTCGCTGGGAGCGTTCGTCACCAAGTCGCTGTCGCCGTTCGCCTGGGACGGCAATCCCGCGCCGCGGGTGGTGGGGGCCTCAGCGGGGATGCTCAACGCTGTCGGCTTGCAGAATCCTGGTGTCGAAGCGTGGCGCGAGAACGAATTGCCGCGCCTGCAGCGCACGAGTGCGCGCGTCGTGGGCAGCATCTGGGGACGCACGGCGGCTGACTACGCCGCAGCCGCCGAGGCGCTCGCGGGTGCCGGGCTCACGGCGCTGGAGGTGAACGTCAGCTGCCCGAACCTTGAAGGCCGGGGCCGGATGTTCGCGTGCGATCCGTCGGCCACGGCTGATGCCATCGCTGCCTCGACTGCTGCGGGCGTGCCCGTGTGGGCGAAGCTCACCCCCAACGTCACCGATCTCGTCGAGATTGCCGCCGCAGCGCTCGAAGCCGGAGCTGAGGCTCTCACGCTCATCAACACGGTCTTGGGAATGTCAATCGACCCTGTCACAGCGAAGCCCACGCTCGGCATCGGCGGGGGCGGGCTGTCGGGCCCCGCAATCCGGCCCGTGGCAGTGCGGGCCGTCTACGACATCCGTGCGGCGCTCGGCGAGGTACCGATTGTCGGCGTCGGCGGCATCGCCAAGGGATCCCATGCCGCAGAGCTCATGGCAGCGGGCGCGAGCGCCGTCCAGATCGGCACGGCGTCGTTTTACGACCCCAGGGCGCCCCGAGGGGTGCTCGACGATCTGCGCAACTGGTGCAAGCAGCACGGTGTCGCTGCTGCTGCTGAGCTGACTGGCCGCGCCCATCGGTCAGCAGCCGCATCCGGCACTGCCGGCGGCCCGAGGTCTGGACCTTCTGCCGATCTATCCGACGACTGAACCGTGCTGGGATGAACCGGCCGACGACCGACTCAGGGGAGACTACGTGAATCCGCCAACAGCCACGGCAACAGCGTCGGAGATCGGGCGAGTGCCGGCGCGTGATCGCTTAGCGCTCGCGCTCGATGTGCCCGACCGCATGGCGGCCATGGCACTCGTAGAACGCTTCGGCGGCGACTTCGGGGTCATGAAGGTCGGCCTCGAGCTGTTCATCGCCGAGGGGCCCGCACTCGTGCGCGACATCGCGGCGACGGGCAGCCGGGTGTTCCTGGACCTCAAGCTGCACGACATACCGAACACGGTGGAGCACGCTGCTCGCTGTGCGGGCGAACTGGGCGTCTGGCTGCTCACGTTGCACACCCAGGGCGGGCCCGAGATGCTGGCCGCGGGTGCTCGTGGCCTGAGCGACGGTGCGGCCACCGCACGCTGCGGCACTGCTGATGCAGGCTCGACTGCTGCTGGCGCGGACCCGAGTGCCGAGGAGGCGCCGATCGCACTGGGCGTCACCGTGCTCACCTCAGACGCAGACGCCCCGTCGGAGGTGCTGACGAGCCGCGCACGGCTGGCCGAGCGAGCCGGCTGCGGCGGCGTCGTGTGCGCCGCACCCGATCTTCCCGTCGTGACCGACACGGTGCCCGGGATGCTGCGGGTGGTCCCGGGCATTCGCCCTGCCGGGGCGCCGTCGGCCGATCAACGCCGTGTCGCGACCCCGGCGTCGGCGCTGGCAGCCGGTGCCGATGTGCTCGTCATCGGCCGAGCGGTCACCGCAGCGCCCGATCCCGGCGCCGCTGCGGCAGCCATCGTCGCCGAGGTCGCTGCCGCCGTGGATTCGCTGTAAGCACAGGCGCAGAGGAGCCCGGTGTCGCTAGGGCCTATCTGGCGCATAGCTACACTGCACCTCAATGAGTCCGCTGCCTGAATTGAGTGACGAGCAGCGTGCCGAGGCGCTGGCCAAGGCCAAGGAGGCCCGCGAGGTCCGCGCCAACGTCAAGCATCGGCTGAAGATGGGCCTGCTCACCTTCGACGAGTTGCTGGCCGAAGCCGACACTGTCGAGAACGTGGGCAAGCTCAAGGCACTCGCTGCCTTGGAGTCGATGCCCGGTCTCGGCAAGGTCAAGGCCCGCCGACTGATGGCTGAGATTGGCATCGCCGACAACCGGCGGCTGCGAGGTCTCGGCGAGACGCAACGGCGCCGTCTGAGCGAGCATTTCGCACAGGATTCCGGCTGAGAGATCACGCGTTCTTGGCGCCCCTCTCGTCACTCGACCATTGTCTCCCGCTCTTGTTCGCTCCGCTCACGGGCCGCTCGGGCCACGGCTTCGCCTGCCTGCTCAGCCTCTGGGGCGCGTGACTGCCGTCGCATGACCAGCCCAGCGCCCGGCGGCGTTGCAAGCCCAGCCGCGCCTTGGGGCGTCACGCTGTACGTCGTGTGCGGGCCGGGTGGGGCCGGCAAGGGCACGATCGTGGCCGAGCTGGTGGCGCTGGATCCCATGCTGGCGCTGAGCCGATCCTGGACCACCCGTCCTCGCCGGGTAGGGGAGCCGGCTGAGGCCTACACGTTCGTGACCGCCGGCGAGTTCGACGCTCGGATCTCAGCAGGCGGCTTCTTGGAGTGGGCCGACTTCTTCGAGTACCGCTACGGCACTCCGATGCCGCCGCCCGATCTCGACCGGGATCTGGTGCTCGAAATCGACGTTCAGGGCGCAGTGTCGGTGCGCAATCGGGATCCAGCCGCCCTGGTGATCATGGTGCTGCCGCCGAGCCGCGCCGAGCAGGAGCGACGCATGCGCCGCCGGGGCGATCCCGATGCCGACGTGGCACGCCGGCTCGCCAAGGCCGACGAGGAGCTGCCTGTCGGCTACCGGATGGCTGACCTCATCGTCGTGAACCGCGACATCTCGAGCACGGTGACCGAGATTGCCGCTTTCGTGGAGCGCACCCGCTCACGCCGGTAGCCTGCGACACGCGATGACTGAGTCAACCGACACCATGATCACCCCAGGGCTCGAAGACCTGCTCTCCAAGGTCGACTCGAAGTTCACGCTGGTGAGCCTCGCTGCCATGCGGTCGCGGCAGATCAACTCGTATTACAACCAGCTCGACGGCGGCATCGGATCGGTTGTGCCGCCGCAGGTTGCTTCGGTTGCTCGCAAGCCCCTGTCGATCGCATTCGAGGAGATCGACGCCGACAAGATCACGTTCGAGCGGTTCGACCCCGAAGAGCGAGCACGGCTCGAAGCCGAAGCGCTTGCCGCGGCGGAGGCTGACGCAGCCATGCTCGAAGTGGTTCCCGACCTCGAGGCCTGACTTGCCTGACGCTGCGGCGTCTCCGTTCGCCGGGCGCCGCGTGGTGCTGGGCGTCAGCGGTGGCATCGCTGCGTACAAAGCAGTGTTGCTGTGCCGGCTGATGGTGGACGCGGGTGCCCATGTGGCCCCCGTGATGACAGCAGCGGCGCAGCGATTCGTGGGCCGCGCAACGTTCGACGCCTTGGCCAGCGAGCGCGTACAGACGTCGATCTTCGGCGAGGACGACCCGATCCCGCACACCACGCTGGGCCAGACGGCCGACGTGGTGGTCGTGGCGCCCGCTACGGCACGAGTCATCGGCAGCTACGCGGCGGGCATCGCCGACGGTTTGCTCACCGCCACGCTGCTCGCCACGCGGGCGCCTGTGGTGGTCTGCCCTGCGATGCACACCGAGATGTGGGAGCACGCCGCCGTGCAGCACAACATCGAGGTGCTGAGGGGCCGGGGAGTGCGCATGGTGGTGCCCGAGGCCGGCCGTCTCGCCGGCGGCGACATCGGCACGGGCCGCCTTGCCGAGCCGGCCACGATCTTCCAAGCCGTGGCCGAGGTGCTCGCTGAGCTGCCCGAGCCAGACCCTGCCCGGCAGTCACCACCGCCGCGCCGCGACTTCGCCGGCGTCAGCGTTACCGTCAGCGCCGGAGGCACCCGGGAGGCCATCGATCCGGTTCGCTTCATCGGCAACCGGTCGTCGGGCAAGCAGGGATACGCCATTGCCACTGCCGCTCGCGACCGCGGTGCAGAAGTGACCTTGGTTACCAGCGCCCCGCTGGAACCGCCTGAGGGCATTCGGGAAGTGCGCGTCACCTCCGCAGCCGAGATGGAGGCCGCTGTGGCGTCGCACGCTGACGCCGACGTGATCATCATGGCTGCGGCAGTAGCCGACTTCCGGCCTGCCGAGGTTGCCCCGCAGAAGATCAAGAAGGGCAACCCCGCCGAGCGCGCCGAAGCGCCGGTCATCGTGCTCGAGCACACCCACGACATCCTCGCCGGCCTCGGGGCGGCAAAGCCAGCGGGCCAGGTGCTGGTCGGATTCGCCGCCGAGACCGCTGACGTGCTCGACAACGCTGCCGCGAAGCTGGCCCGCAAGAATCTCGATGTCATGGTGGCCAACGACGTCTCAGCGGCCGGCGCCGGCTTCGCGCACGACACCAACATCGTGACGATCCTGCTGGCCGACGGCGGCGTGCGCCCGCTTCCGATCTGCTCCAAGCGCGAAGTCGCCGACGCCCTCCTCGACACGGTCGCCGAGCTGCGCCGATAGTTCTCTGCGCCGTCTCACCCTCTGCTGCGTCGCGACCTCGTTCGTCTAGCCTTGCCGCGCTGCTCGAAGTACCGGCAGCGACAGGCCCAGACGACCGACAGAACATGACCGAATCGGGAGCCACGGTGAACCAGTGGACCTTCACCTCAGAATCGGTGACCGAGGGCCATCCCGACAAGATGGCCGACCAGATCTCCGACGCCATCCTCGATGCCCTGATCGCCGAGGACGACCACGCCCGGGTAGCGGTGGAGACCCTGGTCACCACCGGCTTGGTCGTCGTCGCAGGCGAGGTGTCCACTGAGGCCTATGTGGACATCCCGCGGGTGGTGCGCAACACGATCACCGGCATCGGCTACGACCATGGCGAACTCGGGTTCGACGGCAACACGTGCGGCGTGATGATCGCGCTCGACGAGCAGTCCCCGGAGATCACCAAGGGAGTCTTCGGAAGCAGCGAGGCAGCCGCGCACGAAGACAACATCCCTGATCAGGGCGCCGGCGACCAAGGGATGATGTTCGGCTACGCCTGCCGCGAAACCGATGCGCTCATGCCGCTGCCGATCCATGTGGCCCACCGCATGGCCGAGCAGCTCACCGAGGCGCGCCGGTCGGGCTGCATCCCCTACCTGCGCCCCGACGGCAAGACGCAGGTGAGCTTCGAGTACCGCGACGGCGAGCCGGTCGCGCTCCGCACCGTTGTCGTCTCCGCCCAGCACAGGGAGGGAATCGAGATCGAGGGCATGATGCGCCCCGACCTGCTCGAGCACGTCATCGGCCCCACCCTGCCTGCTGCCTTCGCCGACGACGACTTCGAGCTGCTCGTCAACCCGTCGGGCAGCTTCGTGAGCGGCGGGCCGGTCGCAGATGCCGGGCTCACCGGGCGCAAGATCATCGTCGACACCTACGGCGGCTATGCCCGTCACGGCGGCGGCGCTTTCAGCGGCAAGGATCCGTCAAAGGTCGACCGTTCGGCGGCGTACGGCGCACGCTGGGTCGCGAAGAACCTCGTGGCCGCCGGGGCGGCAGACCGCTGCGAGATGCAAGTGGCCTATGCCATCGGGCGTGCCGACCCTGTCTCGGTGCTGGTGGAGACGTTCGGAACCGCCCATGCCGATCCGGAGGCCATCTCGGCGGCAGTGGCCGAGGTCTTCGACCTGCGACCGGCGGCGCTGCTGGCCGATTTGAATCTGCGCCAGCCGATCTATCAGACCACGGCCGCCTACGGCCACTTCGGCCGTGTGCCCGACGGCGACACCTTCCCCTGGGAGCAGCTCAACCGCGTCGACGATCTCCGGTCCGCCCTGGGTCTGTAGTCCGCGGGCGCGACCTCGCCCGATCGAAGCACAGCGAGTTCCCGCATGGGCTGCGGGGATGCGAATGCGACGCTCGGCGCCCAACCGAGGCGGGGCAGACTTCTGCGATGCAGCGGGCGGTGCAGGTGCTGGTCGACGAGCCGGCCATCGACCGCGAGTTCACCTACCTGCTGCCGCCGGAGCGGGTCTCAGGCCGCGTGCCGGTCACCGTCGGCACGATTGTGCGGGTGGTGCTCAACCGCCGTCGCCTGCGCGGCTGGGTGACCGCGCTCGATGCACCGATGCCCGCCGACCTGGAGTTGGCGTCGATCAGCAGCGTCGTCGGCGTGGGGCCGCCGCCGCATGTGGTCGAGTTGGCGAGTTGGGCCGCATGGCGATGGGCAGGCACCCGGGCTCACTTTCTGCGCACGGCGAGCCCGGATCGCGTAGTCAAGGGTCTGCCGGCGAGCCGTTCGGTGAGCCTGCCGGACATCGTGCCCAAAGACCGAGCCGACATCCCCGCATGGGTCAGCGACGCCTGCGGCGCCGAATCTGCCGCCGATGCCGTCGCCCGCCCAGTTGGCGGCAACCGCTTGGCGACCGTCGTGCGTCTCGGCCCGTGCGCCGACGAATGGCCGCTGGTCGTCGGAGCACTGCGCCACGGCCGTTTGCTGGTGCTCGTGCCCACGGTGGCCTGGGCGGCCAGGCTGTCGGGCCGGCTGCGCGAGGCCGGTGTGACAACGGCTCTGGCCCCGCGCGACTGGGCTGGCGCCGCAGCAGCGCACGCTGTCGTGGGCACCCGATCCGCTGCATGGGCGCCGTGCGAGCCATTGGACACGGTGATCGTGTTCGACGAGCACGACGAGGCGTATCAAGAGGAAGCTGCGCCCACCTGGAACGCCCGCGATGTGGCGGTCGAGCGGGCCCGCCGCGACGGCGCACGCTGCCTGCTGGTGGGGCCGATGCCCTCGCCGGAGGCACTGGTGCTCGGCGGGCGCGCTGCGGCAGGCCCAGATGCCGACCCGCAGCCCGACGCTGGCCCGGAATCGGGCTCGGGCTCGGGCTCGGGCGTCGGTTCGGCTGCGGCGGCGTCGTCGACGATCATCACCGCTGCGAGGCCAGATGAGCGGGAGGCGTGGCCGCGAGTGCAGATTGCAGATCGTCGCCACGACGATCCAGCGACGGGGGAGTGGTGCGGCGAAGCCCTCGCCGAGCTGTTGCGCAGCGACGGCACGGTGGTGTGCGTGTTGAACCGCACCGGCCGGGCGCGTCTCGCTTACTGCGCCTCGTGCGGCGAGCTGGCGCGCTCGCGCACCAGCGGCCGTGCCCTGCTGCTGGAGAAGCAGCAGTTCACCGACCCCGACAGCGGCGATATGCGCCCCGCCGTGTGCGAATTCTGCGGAGCGATGAAGTTCCGGCGTGCTCGGGTCGGTGTGAAGGGAGTCGCTGAGGAGATGGAGCGCTTGGCTCGCCGCCCCGTCGTCCAGGTCGTCGGCGGCGCAGCGCCGGATGCAACCGGCGTCGGCACTGGCCCCGGTGCTGACGACGCTGGCGCCGGAGCATCGTCACGTCGCCGGCAACCGCGACCACAGGAGCGGCAGCCAGCGCTCTACATCGGCACCGAGGCCGTTCTGCACCGGGTGCCATCGGCAGACGCAGTTGCGTTCGTCGACTTCGATCAGGAGCTCACTGCACCCCGTTACCGGGCCGGTGAAGAGGCCTTCGCACTGCTCGTCCGTGCAGCACGGCTGGTGGGGCTGCGCACGGGCGGCGGCAACATCTTGGTGCAAACCCGGCTGCCAGATCATCCGGTCCTGGCGGCGGCAGCCGCAGCCGATCCCAGCGAATGGCTGCGAGCCGAGGTGGAGCGTCGTCGGGCGATGCGCCAGCCGCCCGCTGCGGCGTGGGCGCTGGTGTCGGGCACCGCGGCTCCGGGCTACATCGACATTCTCTCGGCGGGCCTGCATGCCAGCTCGCTCGACATAGCGGGACCCGCCGACGGAACATGGCGCATTCGCTGCGACGACGGCGACACGCTGCTGAACGCTCTGGCAACCGCAGAGCGACCGTCGGGGAGGCTGCGAGTAGCGGTCGATCCTCTGCGAGCCTGACTGGGCGGGCGGATCAAGAGGGCCTGCTCGACACGCCGCATTCACTTCCCGCTCTTGCCGGCCATGCCTGAGCTCCCGCGCTCACGAGCCGTGCGCGGGCGCGCCGGTAGCCTCCGAAATCAATGGGAGGCGCGTTCGAGATCCGGCTCATGGGCGATCCGGTGCTGCGCCAGCGCGCCGCCGAGATCACCGACATCGACGGCCGCGTGGCACGCATGGTCGACGACATGCTGCCGGCCATGTACGAGGCCGAGGGCATCGGCCTCGCCGCTCCCCAAGTGGGCATCCAGCGCCGCCTGTTCATCTTCGACCTCTACGAGGGCGACGGCCCCCAGACGCTCATCAACCCCGAGATCGTCGAGAGCGACGGCGAGTGGACCTACACCGAGGGGTGTCTGTCGGTGCCGGGCTTGACCTTCGAGATCGTCCGGCCAAAGCAGGTGCACATCGTCGGACGCGACCTCGACGGCGACGAGGTCAGCATCGAGGCCGATGAGCTGCTGGCGCGCCTGTTCCAGCACGAGCTGGATCATCTCGACGGCGTGCTGCTCGTCGACCACCTCGAGAAGGCCGAGCGCAAGGAGGCACTGCGGGCGTGGCGAGTCCATCTCGCGCAGCTGCAATCGGGCGTCGTCGGACCGGCAGAAGGCGGTCCCGTCCCGCTCGTGGGCCGCGATGACGCGGGGGACTGAGCACTCCCGGGCGCCCGCTTCGCGACTCGCGCACTGCGACATCGTCAGAGCCGCAATGCACCGGCGCGTAGAGCTTCGCCGCAGCAGTAGATCTCCGCTGGCGCCCAGCACGGCACCTGCCCCAACCACCGCGCCCGGCCACAGCGCGATCGTCCGATGACGTCACCGGGCTTGCCGCTGCCGCCTGACACGCCACGCCGGATCGCCTTCGCGGGCACCCCGGATGACGCAGTGCCGGCATTGCACGCGCTCATCGAAGCCGGATTCGAGATCCCCGTCGTGGTGACCGGCGCGCCACGCCGCCGAAGTCGCCGCGGCAGCGACACCCCGAGCCCGGTCGCCGCTGCTGCTCGAGAGCTGGGCCTGCCGGTCAGCCACGATCCAGCCGATCTCGCAAGCTGCGGCGCCGACTGTGCGGTCGTGGTGGCCTATGGGCAGCTCGTCAGCGAGGACCTTTTGGCAGTCACACCCATGCTCAACCTGCACTTCTCGCTGCTGCCGCGCTGGCGGGGCGCCGCCCCGGTCGAGCGGGCGCTGCTGGCCGGTGACGATTGCACGGGCGTGTCGCTCATGGCGCTGGAAGCGACGCTCGACACGGGACCCGTTTACTGGCGCCACGAAGTGCCCATCGGCCCCGCTGACACAGCGGCAGAACTTCGCCAGCGCCTCGCGCACGATGGCGCACAGCGCCTCGCGGAATCGCTGGCTGGGGGCCTTGGTACGTCCCAATCGCAATCAGGCGAGCCGACCTACGCCCGCAAGCTGACCCCCGCCGACCGTCAGATCGACTGGTCCCAGCCGGCGGCCTTCATCGACCGGCAGATCCGCGTCGGCGGAGCATGGACCACGCTCGACGGCGAGCGCTTCATAGTCCGCGATGCGAACCCGCTGGCGGACGGGCCCGACGATCCGCCCGGAACCCTGCGCGACGACTCCGTGGCGACGAGAGACGGCATGATCCGCCTGGCCGTCGTACAGCCCGCCGGCCGGGTTGCGATCGATGTCCAAGACTGGCTGCGCGGAGCGCGCCTGCCCTCCGGCACCCGCTTCGGCTGACTGCTCTTGGCGGCGTGGCCACGGGGTTGCAGTGCAGGCCGGGCTGTGCAAGCACCCGCCTGACACCATCCTCCCGAGCCGAGCCGGTCCGTTCGCTGCCCCATCTCGTAGCGTGGTCGGATGCGCATCGGGCTGATCTCGGACACGCACATTCCTGAAGCCGCACCCGAGCTGTGGCCCGAGGCGTACGAGGCCATGGAGGGCTGTGATGCCATCTTGCATGCGGGCGACATCTACGACATCTCGGTAGTCGACCACCTCAACGAGATAGCGCCCACCTGGGCGGCCCGCGGCAACGGCGACGACGGATCGTCAGGGCGAGACGTGCAGCCAGATCATCCGCTGCTGGCCAACGCCTGGGCGCATACCTTCGGCGGCGTTCGGGTCGGCCTCACCCACCACCTGCCGGTCCCCGAGATGTCCTTCTACACCGTGGCCGATGCGGTGGAACGGCACTTCGGCGCCGACGAGCGGCTCGACGTGTGCGTGTACGGAGATACGCATGTCCACCGCATCGACACCCTGTCGGGCGTGCTGTGCGTCAATCCCGGATCACCCACGTTCCCGCGCAACCTCAGCGCCCAGCTCGGCACTGTCGGCTATCTCGACATCGAAGACGGGGTCGCCACACCGTCGTTGTGGCAGCTCACCCCCGACGGCCTCGAACCCACCGACTCCTGGCACTACGTCTGAGCTCGTCACGCTCTGCCGGTTCGCTGTTTCGGCGACAACTGCCTCGTGTGCCTGTGCCGCCTACAGTGCCCCGCGTTGCTGCACAGGTTCGATCAAGGGGGAGTGGCAGTGTCTGAGAATTCGGCAGGCGACAAGGACGCGTGGCTGGCAGCCACCGTTGAGCAGCCGATCGACGCCGACGAAGAGATCGTCGATCCGCATCACCATCTGTGGGACTTTCCAGCAGGCACCTACCTCGTGCCCGAACTTCATGAAGACACGGGTGCCGGCCACAACGTCACCCAGACCGTCTTTGTGGAGTGTGCTGCGGGCTACCACACGAGCGGGCCTGAGCACATGCGCCCGGTGGGCGAGACCGAGTTCGTGCGCGAGCAGGCGGCCATTTCCGCCGAGGCCGACGGCGCCACGATCTCGGCCATCGTCAGCTTCGCCGACCTGACGCTGGGCAATGCCGTCGAGGAGGTGCTCGCAGCACACGATGAGGCCGGTGAAGGGCTCTTCCGCGGCATCCGCCACGCCAACGCCTGGGACGGCAGCGACCAGATCCGCGAGAGCCACACCAAGCCCCCGCCCGAGCTGCTCGCCGACCCGGACTTCCGGGCCGGCTACGCAACGCTGGGCCGCATGGGCTTCAGCTTTGATGGCTGGATGTTCCACACACAGGTCCGCGAGCTGGTCGACCTCGCTCATGCGGTGCCCGACACCCCCGTCGTGCTCGACCACCTCGGCGGCCCGCTGGGCATCGGTCCCTATGCCGACCGCCGAGACGAGGTGCGCGCCGCCCTGCGACCGGCGCTCGAAGCGCTTGCCCGCCACCCGCAGGTCGCCGTCAAGGTGGGCGGGATCGGCATGAGCATCTACGGCGTGGGCTTCAAGCGACTGCCGCAGGCGCCGTCCTCGGAGCACGTCGCAGCCTCCTGGAGCGACGACATCCGCCACTGCATCGAGACCTTCGGCCCCGACCGCTGCATGTTCGAGAGCAACTTCCCGGTCGACAAGCAGGGCTGCTCGTACACGGTGCTGTTCAACGCCTTCCAGCGCATCTGCGACGAGGCCGGCTACACCGCCGCCGAGCGCGCCGACCTGTTCGCCGGCACGGCACGCCGCTTCTACCGAGTCGACCCGCCCGCCCGCGCTGATTGATGAACCCGGCGTTCAATCGTCGCGCCGCTAATCTCGGGAAATGAGAGACCGACGGTAAGGCGCATTCTGATGTCGGAATTGTCGTCGTGGCCGCTGCGAACCGAGCGGGCGCTGTACACGATCGCCGAGGCGGCCCAGATCGTCGATGTCCCCGCCTCGACAATGGGTACATGGGTGAAGGGTTATCGCCGCCAACCTCGCGACGGTCGCCCGGTCATTGGTGAACCCATCATCACATCGCTAAAGCCAAGTTCGCGCGGAATGCCCTCGATCCCGTTCATCGGGACGGCTGAAGCGCTCGTAGTGGCTGCCGTTCGCCGTCGAGGCGTGCCACTGCAACGTGTGAGACCAGCGCTGGAGACGCTCATCCAAGAGCTGGGGGTCGAATACGCCTTGGCGTCGCGGAGGCTCTATACCGACGGTGCCGAGATTCTCTTCGACTACGGCGGTCGATTCTGCGACACCGAGGTGGGTCATGCCGCCTTGGAGCTCGTGGTCGTCAGGAATGGCCAAGGGGTCTTCGCCGAGGTCATCTCCGACTATCTCGAGCGCATCGACTATGCGACTGATGGCTTTGCTGAGCGGATCCGCGTTCCGCCCTTCGACAGTGGCGTGATCGTCGCTGACCCGAAGCGGGCTGCCGGTGCGCCCATCTTCGCCCGCGGCGGCGCTCGCGTCGTCGATGCCAAGAGCTTGCTCGACGCCGGCGAGTCGGCGCGAACGGTGAGCGAGGAATACGGGATGCCCGAAGAGCATCTCTGGGACTTCCTGCGTGCAACATCCAGCTGGGCTGCCTGACATATTCTTGGACCGAAGTCTGGGGCGCAAGGGTGTGCCGGATCGGCTTCGCGCTGCCGGGCTGCGCGTGGTCACGCTGGCCGAGCACTACGGCGTGCCTGCTGACGAGGACGTTGCAGACGAGGCTTGGCTCGAACTCGTGGCTCAGCACAACTGGATCGCGTTCATGAAGGACAGGCGGGTTCGCACGCGCGAGGGATGGGCCGTCAATCTCCACGCTGTTCGCTGTTTCTGCCTGCACCCGTCCCAAGGCTTGAAGGTGCAGGCGATGGCAGATCGCTTTCTCGACAACTTGGTCGCCATTCGTTCAGCGTGCATTCGACCGGGACCGTTCTTCTACCACGTGCAGGCCAACGGAATTCGCCCGCAGCGCCTCCCCTCATGACAGCCGCGTAGCGGGCCACGGCGACCGCCGCTGCCCCGAGAACCGGGTCTAGGTCGGCTCGAAGTCTCAGCCATCGCCGTGGCCGCTGGCTGCCGTCGACCGGCGGGGCAAACTGCGCCAGGCAGGTCTTGCGGACCAGGAGCGCTTGCTGGGGTCATTCACGCTACTCGATTCCTCGTTGACCGTGCAGTCCTGAGAAGGGACGCTGTCGCGCAAACGCGATCATGAAGTCCAAGATCTGACCTGCGGTTGTGTGCTGGGTCCGCCCGGCCGGCTAGGTCAGCCCGATGCCTTCGTGGGGCAGCATGGCCCATTGGGTCTCGTCGTGCCCATACAGCAGGCGGCAGCCGTGTTCGTCGCGCAGCGACTTCAGGCTGCGCATCGATTCGAGCTGCATGTCGTGGTCGTAGCCGAACGGCGGCAGCAGCATCCGGTCGAGCACGTCCTCCCAGTAGACGCAGTCTCCGGTCAGCACCACCGGACCGCTGTCGAGCTCCACCCGCAGCGACTGGTGGCCT
>JAJDZE010000068.1 GCA_022824805.1 Acidimicrobiia bacterium
GCACCGGCGTCGTCTGGACGGCCTGTCGGGCAACGTGATCAGCCTCTATGCGAAGGGGCTCACGACCGGCGAGATCCAGGCGCATCTCGAGGAGATCTACGACACCACGGTGAGCCGGGAGACGATCTCGAAGATCACCGAGGGGATCGTCGCCGACATGGCGGTGTGGCAGAACCGCACCGCTCGAGCCGGTCTACGCGGTGCTGGGTTCGACGCGATCGTCGTGAAGGTCCGCGACTCCCAGGTCGCGAACAGGCCCGTGTATGTGGCGATCGGCGTGGATCTTCAAGGAGAACGCGACGTGGGGGGCCTGTGGCTGGGCCCAGCCGGCGGGGAGGGCGCCACCCAGTGGGCGGCCATGGTCACCGAGCTGACAAACCGCGGCCTGGCCGACGCGTCGGTCGTGTGCTGCGACGGGCTGCGGGGGCTGCCCGAGTCGATCCGGGCGACCTGGCCCCAAGCGACGGTGCAGACGTCGTTAGTTCATGATGGGCTGGCCCCGAAGGGTTCGGGGTGTCATCCGCGTCGGCGGGAGAGAACCAGTGCAGACCGACCCCCGAGGTCCACACGCAGACCTGTTCCTGTCGTCGATGGCGTGCCTCGAACTGCGAACCGGGAATTGCGCTGGGGGCGCCGAAACGAGTGACGGTGGCGGCCTGTCGAGACGGATGAGCCGACCTCGACGCAGGACAGCACATGACAACATTCGCCGGGATCGGCTGGGGCGGGTCTCATCACCAGGCCGCAGTCGTTGATGACATCGGGCGGGAGCTGGCCAGCCAGCGTTTCGCTCATGACCGGGCGGGCATCGACGGTCTCGTCGCTTTTGTGACCGATCACGGACGGCTCGCCGGTGTGGCGATCGAGCGCAGTGAGGGGCTGTTGGTCGAGCGGCTGCACGGCGCGGGAATCGCGGTGTTCGCGGTGAGCCCGAGGGTTTCGGCGCGGGCGCGGGAGCGTCACCAGGCCGCTGCTCGCAAGAGCGACCGCTTCGATGCTTTCGTGCTGGCCGATCTGGGGCGTACCGACGGCTGGCGGTGGCGGCCCTTGTCGCCTGAGTCGGCGCATCAAGCCGAGCTGCGGGCAGTGACGCGGCATCGACGTCAGTGCGTCGAGAACCAGATCGTCGCCGAGGCACAGCTGCGAGAGACCCTGATCGCCTACCACCCCGCCGTGGCCGGCCTGTTCTCCAGCGTCGACCGCGACGCCACGATCTCGTTCCTGCGCGACTACCCGACTCCGCAGGCTGCTGGCCGGGTCGGCGAAGCCCCCATGGCCGGCTTCTGCGGTCGCATCGGCTACTCGGGCCGGGTCCCCGCTGCTGTGCTCGTCGACCGGCTTCGCGCCGGTCTGCTCAGCGCAGCCCCGGGCAGCGTCGCCGGGCACAGCTACCCAGCCTTGGCGCTGGCCGATCAGCTCGAGCTGCTCAACGACCAGCTCCGGTCCTGCAACCGGCGCATCGACGAGCTCCTCGCCTGCCACCCCGACCACCGCATCGTCGCCAGCTTCCCCGCCGTGGGCCGCGTCACCGCAGCCGAGTTCATCTCAGAGATCGGCGAGGACCGCAGCCGCTACCCAACAGCGCAAACGCTGCTCGCCGAGGCAGGCGCCGCGCCGGTCACGCTGTCGTCAGGAAAGATCGAACGCGTCCGGATCCGGCGGGCCTGCAACCGTCGCCTGCGAGCGGCCACCACCAGCTGGGCCTACACCCTCAAGCGCATCGACCCCGTCTCCCCAGACCGCTACGCCAGAGCCTGCGAACGCGGCGCCACCAAGCACACCGCCCTGCGCGCCGTCGCCTCGAGCTGGCCGCGCGTCCTGTGGCGCTGCTGGCAAGACCGCACCCCATACGACCCGGCGATCCACCGACCCCACACACCCAGCCAGACCCAGCCCACAGCCAGCCGAAGCGACATCGGCTTCCACCAACACGCCCCCGGTCGCCACGCTCACCACCAACAGGTTGACAACAGGAGTCTGTGCGTCGTGCACACGGTCCCCAACAGCCTGCGCTACGCGCCCGCCATCAAAGCGCGCCTCGCCGGCGGCCACTGCCTGCGCGCCCCCGCCCAGGGAGCCTGCCCCTACGCCAACATCTGCGAGCACTGCCCCAGCTTCCGCACCGACGCCGCGTCAGTCGCCGTGCTCTCCGCGCAACGCGTCGACACCCAAGCACTCCTCGCCGACGCCCAGACCCGAGGCTGGATCGACGAAGCCGACCGGCACCGCCGCCTCCTCGACCGCCTCGACACGCTCATCGCCGACACCGCATGACCACCAACCTCCAAGTCGTCGAAGCCGCCTGCGCCCGCCTCGCCAACAACGGCGAGGCAATCACCTTCACCGCCGTCGCCGACCACACCGGCATCAGCCGCACCACCCTCTACCGCAACTCCCAGCTCCGAGCCGTGGTCGAGGAACACCGCAGCCACACCCACGACCCCCACACCCTCACCGGACTCGCCGCCGAGATCGCACACCTCTGCACCGGCCTCCAAGCCCAAGCCGACAGAATCAGCAACCAAGAAGAACGACTCCGCCACCTCGAAGGCCGAACCACCACCCACCGGCACCGCAACGCCAGCTGACCGATCAGCAGACAACGCCTCAAACAACCAGGAGCCACGATTGGCCGGATAAGCCCTGGACAACGCCCCAGCCGAGTCGTTCTTCTCCACCCTCACCCACGAACTCATCCGCAAACGCCGGTGGGCCACGCGACGCCAAGCCAGACGCGACATCGCCAGACCGATCACCGACTGGTGCAACCCCCGACGGCTACACAGCACCCTCGACATGACCAGCCCCATCGACTACGAACAAGCCAACCGACTGACCAAACCCTCCTAAATTCGGGGGGAAGCCCACATCGCCGGAGTCGAGTTGCCTCGCGACCGCGATTCGACGCCGACATCCACCCTCGGAACGTTGCGCTCCGGCTACTGTCGCTGATCCACGATCAACGCAGAACTCTGTCCACAAGTACTCGTCGCCGTGAGGGCACTGAGCATCGAGGAGCACCAATGTCGAATTCCCCGAACACTCTGAGCGTCCGCCTCTTCTATTCGTATTGCCATACAGATCAGCAATACAAGCAAGAGATGGAGAAAGTCCTTCGAATCCTAGAACATGAGGGGGTGCTACAAAGCTGGTCCGACGCTGAAATACTGCCCGGACAGAGCATCTCAGAACAAATCGCGGAAAACCTGTCAGAGGCTGACATCATAGTTTTCCTCCTGAGCAGCGATTTCTTGGCATCCGATGCATGCATTGAGGAATGGAATGCAGCGAAACAGTTGGCGTCTGGTGAGCGACCAGTCTTCCGCGTCCCGATCGTGATTCGCGAATGCGCTTGGATCGACTTCCTTGGCAGCGATGATTGCAAGGCACTACCCGCTGACGGGCGAGCAGTTTCAATCCATAGCGATCCGGATGCCGCGTGGCAAGAGGTCTATTGCGGCGTCAAGGCAGTCATAACCGAGTTGCGAACAACCCACAGCCCCAAGCCCGGATTTCTCCGAGACCTCGACAGTGCCGACATTCCGACAGCGCGTCCGATCCCGCTAGACGATATCTTCGTGTTCCCACGATTGACAGTACAAAACGACAACCCGGACGACGATGACTTGGGGCAGCTTCAGATAGACGATGCCAAGACTCTGCTTCAACAAGGACACAGTATCATTCACGGACAGGAAAAGGCAGGAAAGACTGCGCTTGCCAAGCATCTTTTCCTCACTTCGGCGCGAGCCGAAGAACAGGTACTCTTCGTTGATCTCGCTTCAACAGTTGCAAGATTCGATGAACACCATCTCCGAGCGTGTTTCGCCGAACAACTCAACGGCGACTACAGCATCTGGCGGAGCTTAGCAAACAAGACGCTGATTGTTGACAATGTGTCCGAGGATCCACGGACTCTGGATTTCATCGATTCCTGTGCAGAGACGTTCGAGAGCGTAATCCTCCTTACCCCCACTGACACATTCCAGGCATTCTTCATGGACGAAATCCGCCTCGCGCAGTTCCAAAAGATCAAGATTGAGCAATTGACCCGTCGTCAGCAAGAACGGTTGATATGGAACCGCCTCGCTACGTTTGATATGGAGGCTCCGCTGACACACGAATTTGTCGATCAAGCGGAAGACCGCGTCAACTCGGTGATTATCACTAACAAGATCGTTCCACGATATCCGTTCTTTGTTCTCGCGATTCTTCAAACGTATGACACGCTGATGCGAGATTCGATGAATATTACTTCATATGGTCATTGCTATTACATATTCATAATCACTAGTCTGCAGAATGCAGGGATCTCTGAAGCGGACGAGTCCTTGAACGCAGCATTCAACTTCGCTTCTCAACTTGCGAAGGAGATATTCCTGAGTGAGCAAGACGTCTTAGCAGGAGAGTTTGATTTTGAGGCGTTCAAACAACGATACCAAGAAGATCACTTCACACCAAATTCGTTGCTGAATCGCCTAACGCATGATCGCTTAGGCATCATCACGAGGGACGGCAGTTTTCGTTCCTCATACATGTACTACTATTTCCTGGGCAAGGTGATCGCAACAGATCCCGTTCTCGCGGAAGATCACCTAGAGCGCCTTTGCGACGACAGCTTTGTTCAGAGTAACTATTTGACACTGCTATTTTCGATCCACCATGCTACCGATGAGAAAATTATCGATGAGATTCTTGTCAGGACGATGGTGGAATTGGACGATGTACCCGTCGCCACGTTGGACGATGCCGAGACCGCCAGATTCGGGGACATTGTCAAGGAACTGCCAGATAGTGTTCTCTCGCAGGATTCCGCGGAAGAGGAACGAGCGAAAGCTCGCGACCGGGTAGATGAACTTGAACGCGAAATGGACGGTGAAGACACGGAGGACCCGGACGTCAGTGGGGATATGCTCGGCGGCAGGATACTTCGCGTCCTTAAGAACAACAAGATACTCGGACAAGTGCTGCGTAACCAGTACGGGAATCTGACAAAACGTCAGGTCGAAGAGATTATCGAGACCATCGCAGATAGCTCATTTCGCCTCATTAACAGTTTACTCAGCAGCGAAGGCGAAATTCGCAAACTCGCCGGAGTCCTCAAAGCTGAGAATCCTGATGCTGACCTCGACGAAATCCAGCAGGGGCTAAGAGCCTTCTCCTTCATTTGGACGTGGTTGCAGATTGAACAGGCAGTCCATGCTGCAAATGTCCCTAGCATCCAGGAGGCAGTTGAGCGAGTCGTAGACCGGAACGGAACTCTTGCCTACCAGATGTTCGGCTATTTCTGTGACTTGGACAACTCTGAAGCCCTAACAATGAGCATACGAAACAGGCTTGCAAAGCTGGTCAAGAACAGACTCTATGACTTTGTTGGACGAGTGGCATCACTTCGCACCCAGCATTACATGAATACACATCGCAGCAAGGGGCGAGTGGAGCAGGCGATCTGTTCTGTTCTAAAACTCAACTACGACCCGCGCCAACGAGCATTAGCTGCTGCCAAGATCGACAAGTCCTAGACAGCGCGGGCATCTTGGCTGATCTACGTCTACGTGGCGCGTTTGGGTCCGCCGCGGGTTAGGTCGCGTGGTTTGGCGGTGTGATGGTGTAGTTCCATTCGCCGTCCCAGTGTGAATCAAATCGCGAAGAGCCAAGATCTTTGTGTCGATTATCGAGGTGCTGCGGGGGCTCATCGACGAGGTTGAGCCGGTCACTGGCACCAGCGCCAACCTCCACGGTCATCCCACACCGGCCAACGCTTCCGATGCGGCCATGGGCCTCGCAACGAGCGCCGGCGAGATGGCAGTGCCCGGGCGGATCATCAGCTGGCAGGCAGCCGGGGGAACCGCGTCCACTGTGGTGGATGTCACCGGCGACACGCCTATCATCCTGCGAGCCGGCGCTATCTCCGCCGAAGCGCTCGAATTTCCTGAAATTCCTGCCGGATCTGGCGACGGAGCAGCGGCGACCGCTGCGAGACTGACGCGGTGGCACAGGCCGACTCGTCCACCCCGAACGAGACCGTCATCGCGCTTGCTGCCGATCACGCCGGCTGGGAACTCAAGGACCGCTTGGCGCAGCACTTGCGCGGCAGCGGCTACGAGGTGGTCGACTTGGGCACCAACGGCCCGGAATCGGTCGATTACCCCGATTTCGGCGAGGCCGTCGGCAAGGCGGTGGCGAACCGGACGGCAGACCTCGGTGTGGCCGTGTGC
This sequence comes from Acidimicrobiia bacterium, assembly GCA_022824805.1. Lineage (GTDB taxonomy): Bacteria > Actinomycetota > Acidimicrobiia > Acidimicrobiales > Poriferisodalaceae > Poriferisodalis. The sequence continues at coordinate 6,219 of JAJDZE010000068.1, forward strand.
GGCAGCGGCATCGGCATAGCGATGGCCGCCGGCAAAGTGGCCGGCATCCGCGCTGCCACCGTGCATGACGAGACATCGGCCCGGCTCGCCCGCGAGCACAACGACGCCAACGTGATCTGCCTTGGTGCCCGCCTCACCGATGCCGGCGAGGCGGTCGCCGCACTCGATGCGTACCTTGCAGCAGCGTTCGAAGGCGGACGGCATCAGCGACGCGTCGACAAGATCGACGCACTCGGCCGGCGCTGAGACCGTCCAGAGAGGCTGGGCCGATAGTCGCCGCCGTGGCCCGAGCGGCCCGCGAGCGGAGCGAACATGAGCGGGAAGCAAGACGTGGCAGGACGAACATCGCAAGGAGACACAGCTTCATGACCCGAACGCACCCCACCTCAGCGAGCTGGGCGCCGCTCGGCGATCCCGAGATCGATGCCGTGCTGGCAGCCGAGCTCGGGCGCCAGATGACCACGATCCAGCTCATCGCCTCGGAGAACTTCGCCTCGCCTGCGGTCATGGCGGCCACAGGCAGCGTGCTCACTAACAAGTACAGCGAGGGCTACCCCCGCCGTCGCTACTACGGCGGCAATGCCAACGCCGACGCCGCCGAGCAGCTGGCCATCGACCGCGTGAAGGCGCTCTTCGGCGCCGAGCACGCGAACGTGCAGCCCCATTCGGGATCGCAGGCCAACGCCGCGGTGTACCTCGCACTGCTCGAGATCGGCGACACCGTGATGGGCATGAGCCTGGACCACGGCGGGCACCTCACCCACGGATCGCCGGTGAATGCCAGCGGCAAGCTCTACGACTTCGTCAGCTACGGCCTGACGCGCAGCGACGAGCGCATCGACTACGAGGCCATGGCCGAGCTGGCCCGCCAGCACCGGCCCAAGCTGATCGTGGCCGGCGCCACCGCCTATCCCCGCCGCATCGACCCGGCACCGTTCCGGGAGATCTGCGACGAGATCGGCGCGGTGTTCATGTTCGACGCAGCGCACATCGCCGGGCTGATCGTGGGAGGGGTGCACCCGAACCCGGTCCCGTTCGCCGACATCGTCACGTTCACCACCCACAAGACGATGCGCGGGCCGCGCGGCGGAGCGATCCTGTGCACGCAGGAATACTCCAAGCGCATCGACTCGGCGGTGTTCCCCGGCAGCCAGGGCGGGCCGCTCGACCACGCCGTCGCGGCCAAGGCGGTGGGCTTTGCCGAGGCCGCCCGTCCCGAGTTCGCCGACTACCAGGCGCGCATCGTCGCCAACGCTGCGGCGCTCGCCGACGCGCTCGGCAATCACGGCTTCCGCTTGGTCTCGGGCGGCACCGACAACCACCTGCTGCTGATCGACCTGCGCACCTTCGACGCCGACCTGACGGGCAAGGTGGCCCAGGAGGCGCTCGATGCGGCCGGCATCACGCTGAACCGCAACGCCATCCCAGACGACCCGCGTTCGCCGTTCGTGACGAGCGGCTTGCGCATGGGCACCCCATCGGTCACCACCCAGGGCATGGGGCCAGACGAGATGGGCAAGATCGCCGAGTTCACCGCGCGCGTGCTGCGCACCCCCGACGACGAAGCCACTGTCTCCCAGGTGCGCGCCGAAGTGGCCGAACTCTGCGCCGCCCACCCTCCTTACGACCGCTGACACTCGTAGCCTGTGCGCATGGCACGCGGCCCCGTGGGCAGCAACGGCAGCGAGGACGGTCTGGCCAAGGCCGTCGAGATCGTGATGACGCCGGCCATATTCGCAGCGGCGGGGTTCGGCTTGGATCGCTGGTGGGGCACCGGGCCATGGCTTGCGCTGAGCTTCGGCATGACCGCGTTCGTGGTGAAGCTTGTCGTCGAGTGGTACCGCTACGCCGAGCGCATGCAGGATCATGAGCATGAGATGACAGCGAGCCGTCCGTCCGAGCGGCGAAGCATCGATCGCGACACCGGCCTCAACGAGCCGACATCGCTGCCGACCGGCGTCTCGCTCGACGCCGAGGCAGACGCCGACTCGCGCTCGTTCCGCGGCATGGCTGAGACGCCCCAGCCCGTCGACGGCCAGACCGGACGCACAGCCACCGCGCGACCGCATTCGTGAGGCCGGCGATGTCCGACGAGCAAGCCGAGACGGGCGACAGCGCGCGTGCGGGCGCAGGCCACGCCCCCGAACGCGACATTGCGTTCGACATGGCGCGCCGCAGCCTGTGGGTGTTTCCCGCCTGGGTGGTCGTGAGCGGCCTTGTCTGGGGCATGGGCGGGGCGCTCTCGTCGGCACTCGGCTACGTGCTGGTCATCGGCAATCTTGCGGCGGCTGCGGCGCTGATGGCGTGGGGCGCGCGTACGTCGCCCGTCGCGCTCATGGGGGCCACGCTGGGCGGCTTCATCGTGCGGCTCGCGGTGCTCGTCGGCATCGTGCTGGCGGTCAGTCAGCTCAGCTTCTTCGAGCCGGTGCCCATCGCGATCACCATCGTCGCGAGCCATCTCGGTCTGCTTGGGTGGGAGATCCGCTATGTTTCCCTGCGGCTCGCAGCCCCAGGCCTTGATCTCCAACGTCCCGGCAAGGAGCAGAAGTGAACCTGCTAGCGCTGACCTTTCCTGACATCGCGCACCTCTTGGAGTGGCCAGGCCTCTTCGGGCACGACGACGGAACCAACGCTTGGTACGCGCTGAACAAGGTCGGCATCATCTACCTCTTCGCCTTCGTGGCGCCGGTGTTGATCTTCGTGTCGGCCAAGCGTCGCTACGACCGCTCCGAGGTCATCGTTGCTCCTCGCGGCATCCAGAACGTGGCGGAGACATCAGTCGGGTTCATCCGCGAGAACATCATCATGCAGTCGATCGGCCCCGACGGACTGCGCTACCTGCCGTTCCTGCTGTCGATCTTCTTGTTCATCTTCTTCTCCAACATCACCGAGGTTGTGCCGCTGATTCACTTCCCGGCCAACGCGCGCATGGCGATGCCGGTCACGCTCGCGATCTTGGTGTGGCTGGTGTTCAACGGCATCGGCATCAAGCATCACGGCTTCTTCGGCTACCTGAAGAACGTGGTAGTTCCCCCGGGCGTGCCCAAGGCGCTGCTCCCGCTGGTGGCGCTCATCGAGTTCGTGTCGACGTTCGTCGTGCGGCCGTTCTCGCTGGCGGTGCGGCTCTTCGCCAACATGCTTGCCGGCCACCTGCTGCTGGTGACCTTCGCCGTGCTGTCTCACACGGTGTTCTGGCTTGCGCTCACCGACGACACGCCCACGTGGCTGGTCATCATCACGCCGGCCCCGTTCCTGATGCTGATCGGTCTCACGGGATTCGAGATCTTGGTGGCGGTCCTGCAAGCGTTCATCTTCACCATCCTCACCGCCGTCTACATCGGCGGCGCGCTGCACCCTGAGCACTAGTCCCGACCCCGATCCAGATCACCCAACCCCCATTCACCACCGGCCGCACAGTGCCCCGGCGCTCCGGCCCCTGCCCCAAGATCCCGTACAACACAGGAGAAAACGAGTAATGGACTTGCTCGCACAAGCGGACAACGCAGTTGACGGCCTCAAGGCGCTCGGCGCCGGCCTCGGCTATGGCCTCGCGGCCATCGGCCCGGGCGTCGGCATCGGCCTCGTCGTCGGCAATGCCATCACCGCAATGGCTCGCCAGCCCGAATCAGCAGGCATGGTCCGCACGACCATGTTCCTGGGCATCGCGTTCACCGAGGCCTTGGCCCTCATCGGTTTCGTGGTGTTCATCCTGCTCAACTTCACCTAGGAGGCGGCAGTGAACGCACTATCCGGCCTGCTCGCAGCATCGGAGGGCGAGTCGTCCAACCCGATCATCCCCGCATGGTTCGAGGTGGTCTGGGGTTCGATCGCGTTCTTCCTTCTGCTCATCGTGATGTGGAAGCTGGCGCTGCCGCCGATCAGGCGGGCAATGGAGGCGCGCACCGAGCGCATCCAGGGCGACCTCGACGCCGCAGCCACCGCCAAGACCGAAGCCGAGGAGCTGCGTGCGTCCTACGACGCGCGTCTGGCCGAGGCCAACGCGGAGGCGGCACGCATCATCGAGGAAGCGCGTGCGCAGGCCGAGGAAGTCCGCCAGGAGCGGCTCGCGGCCATTGAGCCCGAGATCGCCGAGCGACGGGCGCAGGCCGAGGCCGATATCGCGGCCGCCCGCGAGCGCGCCATGGCCGAGGTGCGGGCCGATATCACTTCGATTGCGGTAGGCGCCGCCGAGCAGGTAGTGATGGCCAGCATCGATGAGGCGGCGCATGCCCAGTTGATCGAGGACTACATCGAGCGGGTGGGGAACTGAGCCATCCCGCCGAAGGTCCCGCCGTCGTCCGCAGCACAGCTCTGGCTGCAACGACAGGCGGCGGACCCCACAGGAGCTGAACTGATGATCAGGATCGACCGATGAGCGAGCGAACCGAGGGCTACGCCGGTGCCGTGGTCGCTATCGCCCAGGCCGAGGACGCGCTCGACCGAGTCACCTCTGAGCTGGCGTCGGTAGGACGGGCTGCATCGGGCAACGAAGAGCTGCGCCGGGTGCTGTCGGATCGCACGGTGCCGGCGTCACGTCGCATCGGCATCGTGGAAGACCTGCTGGCTTCGACGGCCTCACCGGTCACCTTGAATGTGGTGGCGATGCTGGTGGGCGCCGGCCGGGGCGGCGACCTCGAGGCCATTGCAGCCGAAGCGCTGGAACTGGCCGCAGCCACGCGAGGCGAGGCAGTGGCCGAAGTCCGCTCGGCAGTCGCGCTGACCGACGAGCAGATTGCCCGGGTGGCCGAGGCGCTGAGCCGTGCCAGCGGCCGCAACGTGACCGTTCATGTCGTAGTCGACACCGAGATCATCGGAGGACTGACCGCCCAGATCGGCGACACAGTCTTCGACGGCTCGGTTCGCACCCGGCTCGACCAGATGAAGGAGCGCCTGTCGTGACCGATCTTTCCATCAACACAGCCGACATCACCTCCGCGATTCGCCGGAATCTCGAAGGCTTCGATCCGTCGATCGAGTCGGGCACCGTCGGACGCATTCTCGAGGTCGGCGACGGCATCGCCCGTGTCTCGGGCCTGCCCGGCTGCTCGGTGAACGAGATTCTCGAGTTCCAGAGCGGCGATGTCGGCTTGGCGCTGAACCTCGACGAGGAGTCGATCGGCGCCGTCGTGCTCGGCAGCGTCGAGCACATCGAGGAGGGCCAGGCAGTGCGGGCCACGGGCCGCATCCTGTCGGTGCCGGTCGGCGACGCCGTGCTGGGACGTGTCGTGAACGCGCTCGGCCAGCCGATCGACGGCCAGGGCGAGATCACCGGTGCCGTCGAGCGGCGCATGGAGATCCAGGCGCCCGGCGTGATGGGCCGCAAGCCGGTGCACGAGCCGTTGCAGACCGGCATCAAGGCCATCGACTCGATGACACCAGTCGGCCGGGGCCAGCGCGAGCTGATCATCGGCGACCGCAAGACCGGCAAGACCTCGGTCGCCGTCGACACGATCCTGAACCAGGCCGGCCTCGGCGTGAAGTGCATCTACGTGGCCATCGGGCAGAAGGGCTCGACGGTGGCGCAGGTGGTGAACACGCTGCGTGAACGCGGCGCCATGGAGTACACGGTGGTGGTCTCGGCGCCCGCGTCAGACCCCGCGCCGTTCAAGTACCTGGCGCCGTATGCGGGCTGCGCGATGGGCCAGCACTGGATGGAGACCGGCGACCACGCCCTGATCGTCTATGACGACCTGTCCAAGCAGGCCGAGGCCTACCGCCAGCTGTCGCTGCTGCTGCGCCGGCCGCCTGGCCGAGAGGCCTACCCGGGCGATGTCTTCTACCTGCACAGCCGTCTGCTGGAGCGTGCCGCCAAGCTGTCCGATGCCAACGGCGCGGGCTCGCTGACGGCGCTGCCGATCATCGAGACCAAGGCGGGCGACGTCTCGGCGTACATCCCGACCAACGTGATCTCGATCACCGACGGCCAGATCTACCTGCAGGACGACCTGTTCAAGTCGGGCGTGCGGCCTGCGGTGGACGTGGGCATCTCGGTGTCGAGGGTGGGCTCTGCGGCGCAGACCAAGGCCATGAAGAGCGTGGCCGGCACGCTCAAGATCGACCTCGCCCAGTTCCGCGACCTCGAGGCATTCGCCACGTTCGGTTCCGAGCTCGATGCAGTGTCGGCTGCCCAGCTCGGCCGCGGCTACCGGCTGGTGGAGCTGCTCAAGCAGGGGCTCAACTCGCCGATGCCCGTCGAAGAGCAGGTGGTCGTGATCTATGCGGGCACCCACGGTTACGTCGACGGCATCGAGGTCGACGACGTGAACCGCTATGAGGAAGAACTGCTGGCCTACATGAGCACCCGCCACAGCGCATTGATGTCGGACATCCGCTCCACTGGCGATGTCGACGCTGCTGCGCTGCAGGCGGCTGTGGAAGCCTTCACAGCCCAGTTCGCCAGTACTGCCGGAGGCAGCGACAGTTCAGCCGATGCTGGCGACGGTGCGTCGGCCGACGCCGGCGGCGAGGACTGAGCGGGGGACTGAGCACCGATGGCAAGCGGTCAGGAGCGCATTCTTCGGCGTCGCATCAGGTCGATCGACGCCACCAAGAAGATCACGCGCGCCATGGAGCTGATCGCCGCTTCACGCATCGTCCGAGCGCAGGCCCGGGTACGGGCAGCACGGCCCTACAGCGACAAGGTGACCGCGGTCATTGCCAACCTGGCGTCCGCCGGCGGCGAAGCCGACCACCCGTTGCTGCGCGAGCCGGCCGAGGTGACCAAGGTCGCCTACGTGGCCATTGCCGCAGACCGCGGCCTGTGCGGCGGATACAACAACAATGTCCTGCGGGCCACCGAGCGGGCCATCGCTGCCGACGCAGCGGCGGGCCGCGACTATGAGCTGGTGCTGTCGGGGCGCAAGGCGCTCGGATACTTCCGCTTCCGCAACTACCGCATCGCAGCGGGCTTCGAGGGCTTCAGCGACCAGCCCAGCTACGCCGACGCCCAGCGAGTAGCCGCCGCGGCAACCGAGCTGTTCGAGAACGGCTGCCAGCGGGTCATGCTGGCCTACACCCAGTTCCACTCCATGGGCAATCAGTCGGTGGCGATCGTGCCGTTCATGCCGCTCGAGGTGGGCGGCTTCGACGAAGCAGACGGCGGCGAGAGCTCGGCGGGCGGTCCCGAGGGCGGGTACGAGTTCGAGCCCGAACCAGCCGTCATCCTGGAACGGCTGCTGCCGCGCTATGCCGAGGCCCGGCTCTACTCGGCACTGCTCGAAGCCTCGGCATCAGAGCATGCAGCCCGCCAGCGGGCCATGAAGGCGGCCACCGACAACGCCGAGGACCTGAAGATCAACCTGACGCGCGTCATGAACCGTGCCCGCCAGGACGCCATCACCACCGAGATCATGGAGATCGTCGGCGGCGCCGAGGCGCTTGCGCAGACCGGCGGCGAAGTCGACCTGCTCTCGGACACCATCGAAGCCCGCACGACGGACTTGTTCCGTGCACGCGAGTAACCCCACCGAGCCTCCGCTCTGCTCCAAGGAGTGACAGACATGACCCTTACTGAGGCCAGCACAGCCGAAGAACGAACTGCCGCAGACGCAGCCGAGCACGCCGATGGTCGGGTTGTGGCCATTGCCGGACCCGTCGTCGACGCGGAGTTCCCGCCCGGCGAGATCCCCGAGATCAACACCGCCGTGGAGATGCACGTCGAGCTGGAGGGCCAGCCGGTCACGATCACCGGCGAGGTCGCCCAGCAGATCGGCGACAACCGTGTCCGCATCGTGTCGATGAAGGCCACCGACGGGCTGACACGCGGCATGGCGGTCGTGAACACCGGCCAGGGCATCACCGTGCCGGTGGGCGACGGGGTGCTCGGGCACATCTTCAACGTGCTCGGCCAACCGCTCGACGGCGCAGACGTCACCGACGGCATCGACGACCGCTGGCAGATCCACCGCCCGGCACCCGCGTTCGACACCCTCGAGCCCAAGGCCACGATGTTCGAGTCGGGCATCAAGGTCATCGACCTGCTCGAGCCCTACGTGGAGGGCGGCAAGATCGGCCTGTTCGGCGGCGCCGGCGTGGGCAAGACGGT
>JAJDZE010000002.1 GCA_022824805.1 Acidimicrobiia bacterium
CTTGCCTTATCCGCCCGCGAGCGGGCGGACTAAGTGCACCTCTGATGTTGGGGTGAGAGCTTCGAGCCAAGGGTCCGGGATGATCTCGCCGTCGATGGCGACTGCGGTGGATGATGTCTCGACGAGGTGTGCGTTGAGCGACGGGTAGCGCTCTGCGAGCTGGCGCACCAGGTCGCGCACGTTTGCAGCGTCGATGGCGACTTCAGGTGTGCCGCCGGTGTGCTGGCGCTGGTCGGTCGAGAAGTGAACGACCGCCATCGAGTGGCCCCGACGAATCGGCTCAGCGAGCCCGGGCTGCGATCAGCTGTCGGCGGCCGTCAGTGCTGCCAGCACTCGCGGCGGCGAGAGCGGCAGGTCGCTGATGCGCACGCCTGTGGCATCGGCAATGGCGTTGGCCATCACCGGCAGCGGCGGCACGATGCCCACCTCGCCGACACCGCGCACGCCATAGGGATGCGACGGGTTCGGCACCTCCACGATGCAGGTTTCGATCATCGGCAGATCCGATGCCACCGGGATGCGGTAGTCGAGGAATCCCGGGTTCTCGAGGTTGCCGTCGTCGGAGTAGATGTACTCCTCATTCAGCGCCCAGCCGATGCCCTGCACCACGCCGCCCTGCATCTGGCCTTCCACGTAGCTCGGGTGAATGGCTGTGCCGGCATCCTGCGCGGTGGTGTAACGCTCGACGGTGACCCGGCCCGTTTCCTGGTCGACCGACACGTCGGCGACCTGCACGGAGAAGGCCGGGCCGGCGCCTCGGGCATTCAGCGACGCGGTGGCGCCCAGCGGGCCGCCGGTGCGCTTCGCGTTGCCGGTGATGGCGGCCAGCGTCAGCGGCTCCTGCTCGCCTGGTCCGTGTACGGCCGAGCCGTCCACCCACTCGACCTCCTCCATGTCGCAGTCCCAGGTCTTCGCCGCACGCTTGCGCAGCTGCTCCTTGAGATCGCGGCAGGCCTCCACCACAGCCATGCCCGTCGCGAACGTGGCGCGGCTGCCCTCGGTCACGTCGGTGAAGCCGACGACCTCGGTGTCGCCCACGACCGGCTGGATCAGGTGCACGTCGAGGCCCAGCTCCTCGGCGGCCATCAGCGCCATCGACGCCCGGCTGCCGCCGATGTCGGGGCTGCCGGTAATCACCGTGGCGGTGCCGTTCTCGTTCAAGTTGACCGTCGCGCTCGACGCCTCGCCGATGTTGAACCAGAACCCGCTGGCCACGCCGCGGCCCTGCCCTTCGGGCAGCTCCGACTGGTAGTGGTCGCTGTCGCGGATCGCTTCGAGGCACTCGCGCAGGCCGATCATCGGCCACTTGGGGCCGTACGGCGTCGGGTCGCCCTGCGAGGGGCAGTTCTGGATGCGCAGGTCGAGCGGGTCCATGCCCACACGCTCCGCGATCTCGTCGACCACCGAGTCCATGGCGAACGCTGCTGCAGGCGCCGAGGGGGCCCGGTAGGCCACGTTGACCGGCCGGTTGAGCACCACGTCGAAGCCCTCCACATAGAGATGATCGAGGGTGTAGGCAGACACGACGCACATGCAGCCGAGCATCGCGGCCATGCCTTGGAAGGCCCCGTTCTCGTATGCCAGCCAGGCCTTCGCCGTGGTGATCGTGCCGTCGTTGCGGGCGCCCACCTTCATCTTGATGATCGCCCCAGGCGCGGGACCGGTTGCCCGGAACACGTCCTCACGGCTCATCACGATCTTGACCGGGCGGCCGGCCTTCGTCGACAGCAGCGCCGCCACTGGCTCGATGTAGATGGTCGTCTTGCCGCCGAATCCGCCGCCGATCTCGGCCGGGATCACCTTGATGCGCGAGGTATCCCAGCCCAGCACCTCAGCCGTCGCCGACCGCACTTTGAAGTGGCCCTGTGACGAAGCCCAGATGACGGCTTTGCCTTCCTGGTCGCAGTCGACCACGCAGGCGTGCGGCTCGATGTAACCCTGGTGCACCGCCTGGGTCGAGAACTCTCGCTCGATCACGATGTCGGCCTCGGCGAACCCCTGCTCGACGTCGCCGCGCTCGTACACCGTGCGGGCCGCGATGTTCGACGGCTCGGTGGGCCGCGGCTCGACACCGCGCGTGAACAGCTTGTCGTGCAGCACCGGTGCGTCGTCGGCCATCGCGTCGGAGATGTTCAGCACGTGGGGGAGCAGCTCGTAGGTGACCTCGATGGCCTCCGCCGCTGCCTTGGCCTCACGACGAGTCGACGCTGCCACCGCAGCCACGGCGTGGCCGCTGTACAGCACCTTGTCGCGGGCGATCACCGTGCACATCAGGTTGCGGGTGGCGCCCTTGGGCGGTGCCTCGGGGAAGTCGGCGCCGGTCACCACGGCCTTCACGCCGGGCATCGCCTCGGCGGCCGAGGTGTCGATCGAAACGATCCGTGCGTGGGGATGCGGCGAGCGCAGGATGTGCCCGTACAGCATTCCCGGCAGGTTCAGGTCGGCCGCATAGCGGGCCTTGCCGGCGACCTTGTCGAGTCCGTCGTGGCGGACGGGACGGGTGCCGACCCAGCGGTACCCGCTGGTTCCGTTGCCATTGGTGCCAGTGCTCGGGGGAGCTTCGGTGGTGCTCATGTTCAGGTGTCCTTGTGCGAAGTCGGGTGAGTCTCAGCCAGCCGAGGTCGATCAGGCTGGGGTACGGATCTGGACGGCGGCCTCGAGCACCGAGCGCACGATCTTGTCGTACCCGGTGCAGCGGCACAGGTTGCCGGCGAGCGCGTAGCGCACTTCGGTCTCGGTGGGATCGGGGTTCTCGTCAAGGAGCGCCTTGGCGGCGATGAGGAACCCGGGAGTGCAGATGCCGCATTGCAGCGCAGCGCCTTCGAGGAAGCACTGCTGCAGCGGGTGCAGTTCATCTGCGCTGGCGAGACCCTCGCAGGTGGTGATGGCGGCGCCGTCGGCCTCCGGAGCGAAGATCAGGCAGGCGCACTGCAAGCGGCCGTCCATGATGACCGAGCAGGCGCCGCAGTCACCAGTGCCGCAGCCTTCCTTGGCCCCGATCAGCCCCAACTCGTCTCGCAGCGCGTTCAGCAGCGATTCGCCGTCTTCGGTCAGAAAATCAACGGCGTCGCCGTTGACCTCGCAGTTCACATGGGTACGGCTCATCAGGACGCTCCGTTCTGTCCGTTGCGTGTGCGTATCCGGTCGGCGGCAATGCCGGCGGCTCGACGGGTGAGCACCCCGGCGACCTGGCGCCGGTAGTTGATCGTGCCCCGCTTGTCGTCGATGGGGTTGCAGGCATCGCTGGCGGCTGCGGCGGCGGCTGCCAGCGCGTCGTCGTCGAGGCTGCTGCCCACGAGCGCCGCCTCGGCGGCAGGCACCCGCACCACGGTCGGCGCGACCGCGCCGAGCGCGACCGAGGCCGCGCTCACCGTGCCGTCGCCGTCCAGCGTGAGCCGGACGCCGGCACCCACCACGGCGATGTCCATCTCGGTGCGAGGGATGAGTCGCAGATAGGCATCGGAGGTGCCGGCGGCCGGCCGGGCGAGTTCGAAGCACACCACGATCTCGTCGTGCGCTAGTGACGTCTGGCCGGGCCCGGTCACCACGTCGGCGACGGGCACCCGCCGCTCGCCGTCAGCGCCAGCGATCACGGCCACCGCATCGTTCACCACAAGGGCAGGCACGGAGTCGGCAGCGGGGGAGGCGTTGCAGAGGTTCCCGCCGAGGCTCGAGCGGTTCTGGATCTGGTCCGACCCGATCAGTCCGGCAGCTTCAGTCAGGCCCGGGAAGTCCGCAGCAAAGGCTGCGTTCGCTGTCAGCGCCGAGCTGGGGGCCGCAGCACCCACCTGCCAGGTGTCGCCGTCGAGGCTCACCGACATGAGACGGTCGATCTTCTTGAGGTCGATCACCATCGACGGCTCAGGCCGCCCGGCGCGCACCTGCGGCACAACGTCGGTTGCGCCCGCGAACACGACGGCGTCGCCGTCGGCAGCCAGCAAGTCTCTGGCCTCGTCAATAGTGGTCGGCGCGGCGTATCTCATGCGGCGCATCTCCCTCGTGTGCGGCGGATAGCGGCGGAATCGGCAGTGCTGCCGTCCGGCGGCGGTACTCCCGGCAGCGGACGATAGTTGCGCTGGCGACTGTCGGCACGACCTAGACGGGAGGGACTCGGTTTGCCGCGCGGGTCTTGACATCACCTATTTGTAAGGTAGTATTACTAACAATATGCCGGAAGTATCGGGCACGGCGGTGCCGGTGGCAGCATCGGGCACCTCGATGTTGAGGCTGCTGAGCGGCCAGCGCATTGCTGACGCGCTGTTCGCTGCACACCCGGGGCGCATGTCTCGCGCAGAAATTGCTCGCGCGACCGGACTGTCGAAGCCGACGGTGTCGGCGCTGATGGCGGATTTGGAGTCGGTCGGATTGGTCCGCCTGGCAGAAGGCAGCACCCGTTCGGGTTCGATCGGGCGACCGGCGGCGCCGTACGAGTTGGTGCCCTCGGCTCGTCACTGTGTGGTTGCCGACGTCGGAGCGACAACGCTGCGAGTCGGCCTTGCAGATCTGCTGGGCAACATCGTTGCAGAGGCCGTGGTGGAGACCGGTCCCGATGCGCCCTCGGCCCTTGAGCGGCTGATTCAGGCAGTGTCGCCGATGCTCGAGGCGGCTGGATCGCCGTGCCACGCGGTGTGCGTCGGTGTGCCGGGGATCTACCGGCCAGAACTGGATCGGGTCGAGCAGTCTCTCAGCCTGCCCGGCTTCGACGATGTGGCAGTGGCCCGGCTTCTGGGCGACGAATTCGGTGCCCCGGTGTTCGTGGAGAACGACGTCAACTTGGCCGCCTTGGGCGAGCTGACGTGCCTGGACGATGAAGACGGCGGGGGAGACTTCGCCGCGGTGTTCGCCGGGACCGGCATCGGTCTGGGCTTGGTGGTCGGGGGAGAGCTGTACCGCGGCGGCACCGGTTCGGCGGGTGAGCTGGGGTCGCTGGTGGTGGCGATGCCCGAGTTGGACGCGGCGCCAGTGACGCTCGAGGACGTGGCGTCGGCACCGTCGATTCGCAAGCGCTTGGGTCAGGCAATCGAGGAAGGCCAGGAGTCGGCGCTGGATCTGAGTGCCGATGTCGCCGAGATCTTCGCCGCGGCGCGCCACAACGATTCGGCCGCTGCTGCTGTGTTCAGGGAAGTAGTCGATGCGATGGCGTTTGCGGCATCGCATCTCTGCCTCATCGCAGATCCGACTCGCATTGTGTTCGGCGGCCCGGTCGGCGCGGACCAGCGGTTCGTGGAAGCGGTGCGCGTTCGTCTTGACAATCTTGTGACGGTAACTCCCGCCCTGATGGCGTCGAGCCTGGGGGAGCGGGCGACACTCATCGGCGCTGCGTCCGTGTCGCAGCGGCACGTGCGCGAGTCGCTGATCTCAGAAGTGCTCGGAGAGCAGCAGTGAGTTCGGTGGCTGAGCGGGCCGCCGCTGCAGTGGACGGCGACGAGGTGGTTCGGCTGGTGCGGGCAGCCACCGGTATCCCAAGCGTGACGCCGAACGAAGGGCCCTTCGCCCGATGGGTGCTGGAGACCATGGACTCCACCGGCGCTTTCGACGTCACGGGCTCGGCGGAGTTCGAACCTGGCCGGCCCAATGTGTGGGGCTCGGCTGGCGGTGATTCGGGCCGGTCGCTGTTGCTCGCTGGCCACATGGACACGGTCGCCATCGATGATTGGTCGCAGCACTGGCAGGGCACTGAGCGCGCCGACCCATTCGGCGCGCATGTGATCGACGGCGAGATCTGGGGCCGCGGCGTCGCAGACCAGAAGGCGGGAATCTGCGCCATCGTCGAGGCGGTCAGCGCGGTCCGGCGCGCCGGGTTTCGGCCCGCCGGCAAAGTGTCGGCGCTGTTCGTATGCGACGAGGAGTCGGGCCAGCCCGGTAGTGGCGTATCGGCTGGCATACGGGCGGCAGTGCACGGAGGGAGCGGTCCGGTTCCCAGCTCGGACTTCGCGATCTACACCGAACCGACAACCTCGGCGATCTACACGGCGCAGATGGGTTTCCTGATCGCCGATATCACCTACACCGGCGTGTCGGCCTACTTCGGCAGGCCTGAGCTGGGTGTCGACGCGCTGCGGGCGGGTCACTCGCTGCTGGCGAAGCTGTGGGACTGTTCGGATGAGCTGCGGGAGTCCGTGCCGCCCCACGAGCTGCTGGGCAAGGCGTTCTTGCTGGTCACGTCGGTAACTGCCGGCGGCAACATCGCGGTGCCTGGACGGTTCGATCTGTCGTTGATTCGCAAGCTCCTGCCGGGTGAAGACCTCGACGATGCGGCGGAGCAGATTCGCTCGATCGCTGCCAGCGTGGCGAAGGCCGAGGGTGTGGACTGCGAGGTCGAGTTCAACGCTGCACGCGACCACCCGGTGGGCGGCACGCCGGACGAGGTCAGCACTGAGCATTCCGGCGTACGGGTGCTAGCCGGCTCGATCGAGGCCGTGACCGGGGAGCCGGCGCGCATCGACGGTGCCCCGTTCTGGTCGGAGAAGTCGTTCCTGCGGGACCTGGGGATTCCCAGCGTCTATTTCGCGCCGGGCGATATCTCGAACTGCCATACGCCGTTTGAGCGGCTCAGCATCGATGAGCTCGTGACGGCGACACGCACGCTGGCCCACTTCATCGCCGAGTGGTGCGAGATCACTGATCCGTAAACGGAACCCTGGGAGGGGACATGACCAAGAACAGAAGGGCATCCCGGCTGCTGCTGTGGGTGTCGCTGATTGCAGCGTTCGCGCTGTTCGCCGCATCGTGCGGCGATGACGACGACGGTGCAGCTCCGGCGACCACCGCTGCCGCAGCAGCGCCCGAGCCCGAACCGGAGCCCGAGCCGGAACCTGAGCCTGAGCCTGCGCCCGAGCCGCCCAAGACGCAAGGCCCCGGTGGCGAAGAGGCGATCGCATCGGACGAGATCACGCTGAGCGATGACGAGATCGCCGAAGTGCAGCAGGGCGGTTACACGGCTGCGCTGCTGTGGCACACAGCCGGTGCGTTCACCGATGCGGTCAGCCAAGGCACCCGCGATGCCTTTGCAGAGCTGGGTATCGAGGTGATTGCCGAGACGAACGCCAACTTCGATGCCGCCCAGCAGGCCAATGACGTCGAAACGGTGATGGCCCAGCAGCCGGACATCATCATCAGCCTTGCTATCGGCCCCGATGCGGGCGCGGAGGCGTTCCGCCCGGCGGTGGAGGCGGGGGTGCATTTGGTGTTCCTGTCCAACATCCCGCAGGGCTACGTGCACGGTGAGGACTACGTGGGCATCGTGACTGATGATCTGGCAGCCATGGGCATCACCGCGGCCAACCTGCTTGCCGACGCCCTCGGCGGTGAAGGCGAGGTGGGCTACATCTTCCACGATGCCGCCTATTACGTGACCAACCAGCGCGATCAGGCGTTCAAGTCGTGGATCGAGATCAACTACCCCGGCATCACGATCGTCGCTGAGCAGGGGCTCGCAGACCCGGCGGCCGCTGAGGAGATCGCCACGGCAATGCTGACGCGCCACCCCGATCTGGATGGCATCTATGCACCGTGGTCGGCTGGCCCAGCCGACGGGGTCCTGGCGGCCCTGCGTGCTGCGGGGGCCTCCGATGTCGCGCTGGTGACGATGGACCTTGACACCAACGTGTCGCTGGATCTCGTCGAGGGAGGCAACGTCGTGG
Source organism: Acidimicrobiia bacterium (assembly GCA_022824805.1). Lineage (GTDB taxonomy): Bacteria > Actinomycetota > Acidimicrobiia > Acidimicrobiales > Poriferisodalaceae > Poriferisodalis. Next base: position 7,644 of record JAJDZE010000002.1, read on the forward strand.
GAATCGCGGCCGACGAGGCTTACAACCTCGGCCGCACGATGGCGCTGGAAGGGGCCTACGGGCTGTTGGGCAAGTCGGCGCCGGCGTTTGTCGTGGTGCCGGCGATCGGCGTGACCGCCGACAACATCGTCGAGGGCTACCAGCAGTCGCTGGCGGCCGATCCTCCCCAAGAAGTGCTCGACGCGCTGGACCGCTGACGAGGAAACCCTCCCGTGGCTCGTGCCCCGTCGGCGAGACTCGTCGGCGGGGCACGAGGATTCCATCTGCGCCTACACGAGTGAGTTGCGGTCGTCCAGTTGACTGAATCAGTGATCAAACGGGCTCTGCAGCGTCGGCAGTTCGCTGCGCCTCGCCAGTACGTGGTCTATGCCGCCGCGGTTCTCATCTTCGGCCTGTTCGCTGTGGTGCTGCGCGATGACGGGTTCGTCACGGCTTCGAACCTGCTCAACATCGGCCGCCAAGCGGCCCCGATCGCCGTGATGGCGGTCGGGATGGCATTCGCGCTGGGTGCAGCCGAGATCGATCTGTCGATCGGCTCGGTCGCCGCGCTGTCGTCGTTGGTGGTGGCTGATGCGGTCGGCAGCCTCGGATTCGCAGCCGGTGTCGCCATCACGCTCGCGATCGGCATGGGGATCGGCGCCGTCAACGGCTTCATCGCCGTCAAGGTCCGCATCCCGTCGTTTCTGGTGACGCTGGGGACGCTCGGCATTGTCAGCGGCGTCGCTCGGAACCTCAACAACCTGCAATCGCTGCCGATCCGCAACGACACCTACCTGAACGTGTTCGGCGCCGGATCGCTGGGCCCGATCTCATCACTGCTGATCTGGACCGTCATCGTCGGTGTTGTCGGCCATCTGGTGCTGCACCAGTTGCGCTGGGGCCGCCACGTGCTCGCCGTCGGCGCCGACCGTTCCGCTGCCGGGGCGCTGGGCATCAAGACGGACCGAGTTCGCATCGCTGCGCTCATCGCCAGCGCCACAGCGGCCTCGCTCGCAGGGATGCTGCTGGCCGGCCGGCTCGCCATCGGTCGGCACGACCTCGGCGAGAACCTGCTGCTGACGGTGATCGCCGCCGTCGTCATCGGCGGCACGAACCTGTTCGGCGGACGCGCCTCGGTCGCAGGCGCCATCGCCGGATCGATCGTCATGGCGATGCTCAACAACGGCCTCATCCTGATGGGCTTGCGCGTCGCAGATCAGCTCATCGCCCGCGGGGCAATCATCATCCTCGCTGTCGCGCTGAGCATGCGAGAGCAGAAGGAGACCTGAGGTGTTCCTGGGCACGCTCCTGCAGCGCAATCGGGGATTCGTGCGCGCTGCGGTCGAACTGCACCAAGCCGGTCTCATCCCGGCCAACAGCTATGTGCTGGACCTCGACGCGATCGAAGCCAACACGGCCGGCCTGTGCCGTCGTGCTCACGAACTGCACCTCACCGTGTACGCGATGACCAAGCAGATCGGTCGCGCCTCTGCAGCACTGGATGCGATCGCAGCCGGCGGCGCCGACGGGTTCGTCGCGGTGGACATGGCGTGCGCGCGCCCGATTGTCCGCAGCGGCCACGGCGTCGGCCATCTCGGCCACCTCGTGCAAGTGCCTCGCGGGGAGGCGGCCGAGGCCGCCGGCTTGGCACCCGACTACTGGACGGTGTTCTCGCGCAACAAGGCCAGCGAAGCCGCCGCTGCCGCCCGCAGCCACGGCCGTTCACAACCGCTGTTGGTGCGCGTCTTCGACGAGAACGACGAGTTCTATCCAGGTCACGAAGGCGGCATTGCGCTGAGCGATCTGCCGGCGATGATCGACCACATTGCTTCGCTTGACGGAGCGACCTTCGCCGGGCTCACCACCTTCCCTGCGCTGCTGTACGACGAGTCGTCCCGCAGCGCCCGCATCACCCCGAATATGGGAACGCTGGGCAGGGCTGCCGACATCGCCCGCCGCCATCGTGCCTGCCCCGAGCAGCTGCAGCTCAACGCCCCCGGCACTACCTCGACCGATGTGCTTCCGTTGCTGGCCGAGGCCGGAGCGACCCAAGCAGAGCCCGGACACGGCCTCAGCGGCACTACTCCGCTGCATGCGATCCGCGAGCTGCCCGAGCTGCCGGCAGTGCTCTATCTCAGCGAGATCGCACACCAGCATCAAGGCACGCCGTTGTGCTTCGGCGGCGGTCTGTACGTCGACCCGGTATTCGGCGACTACCAGGTTCGGGCCGTTGTGGCCGACGACCCGTCAGAGATCTCGACGCAGCCCGTGCCTGTTGACATGCCCAGCCCGGCAGCGATCGACTACTACGCCAGGCTGGTTCCCGAAAGCCGGCGCATCTTCAAGGAGGGCTCGACGGTCATCTTCGGTTTCCGCGTGCAGGCCTTTGTCACCCGGGCGTTCGTCACGTGTGTCGCCGGTGTGGCAGGCGGCCAGCCCCGAGTTGTCGGAGTCTGGAACGGCTTCGGCGACCCTGTCCAGTTCGGGAAGCCGGCATGAACGCCGCCGCACCGGCTGCAGCGCTCGAGGCGGAGGGCCTATGCAAGTCGTTCCGAGCGGTGCGAGCCCTGGATCATGTGGATCTCACCCTCCGCTACGGCGAGGTCACGGCCCTGCTGGGTGACAACGGTGCGGGCAAGTCGACGTTCGTGAAGTGCGTCGCCGGGGTGTACGCGCCCGATGCGGGAGTGCTGAGAGTCGACGGTGTCGCAACGTCGATCACCACCCCCGACGCGGCCCGCGCGCTGGGCATCGAGACCGTCCATCAGACACTCGCCGTCATCGACACGCTCGACGTTGCGGAGAACCTCTTCCTCAACCGGGAGCACACCCGCGGAGGGCCTATCGGCGCCTGGCTCGGCGTGCTCGACAAGAAGCGCATGCGAAGCGAGACCGAGCACATACTCGAACGGCTCGGCATTCGCATTCCGTCGCTGCGACACTCCATGGGCGCGCTATCGGGCGGGCAGCGCCAAGCTGTCGCCATCGGAAGGGCCACCGCGTGGGGACGGCAGATCGTCATGCTGGACGAGCCCGCAGCCGCCCTTGGCGTGGAACAGGCGGCGCGTGTGCTCGAACTGATCCTGAACCTGCGGGAGGGCGGGGCGGCGGTGCTCCTGATCACCCACAACATGGATCGGGTCAGCGAAGTCTGCGACCGGGCGGTCGTGCTGCGCCAAGGACGCAAGACCGCCGAGGTCGCCGTCGGTGACGTCACCAAGGACGACCTCGTCGGCTACATCACCGGCGCGAAGTCCCAGCAGGCCCACTCATGAGCCGCCCAAGCCCGATGTCGGCGGCGGACGCGATGGCTGCACCGGCCACCGCGACGACCGCGGGCGGCGACAGGCGGCGCACGCAACTCGGCGTCGACGTCGGCGGCACCAGCATCAAGGGAGCAATCGTCGATCTGCGCAGCGGCCAACTCGCCGGGCAGATCCATAACGTGCAGACTCCTCAGGGGGCAACTCCCGAACAAGTCGCTGCTCTCGTATGGCAGATCGCAGCGGCGGAAGGCTGGATCGACGGCATCGGCATCGCATTGCCAGGCGTGATCTCCGGATCGCGACTGTGCCATGCGCCCAATCTCTCCGGTGTTTGGGAGCGCGACGGTGCCTTGGACTGCCTGCTCGTCAGCGCAGACGCCGCAGCCGTGCTGATCAACGATGCCGACGCGGCAGGACTCGCCGAGCTCATCTATGGCGGTCCTCAGCCCAACGCCGACGGCCTCACTGTGGTGCTCACCTTCGGCACCGGCATCGGCAGTGCCTTGCTCCACAACGGTCATCTCATCCCGAACTCCGAGCTCGGCGAGATCACGAGCGGCTCAGGTCGGTTCGAGGACGTTGCGTCGGGGCGTGCCATCTCAGAGCACGACCTCACGCCGGTCCAATGGGCTGAACGTGCGCAGCCCTACTTCGACTTGCTCGAAACGCTCCTCAACCCAGGCCGGTGGGTTCTCGGCGGTGGCCTCACGGAGAACTTTCAGCAATATGCATCCCGGCTCGATCTGTCCAAGCCTGTCAGCGTCGCCCATCTGGGAGTCCATGCTGGGATCGTGGGCGCGGCCGCCGCAGTGGGTCGGCTCGATTCGGCGTCGAATCAGTCGGGTCGGCAATGAAGCTCATCGTTGCACCTGACCGAGCTTCCGCGGCGAAGCTCACGGCGGACATCATCGAACGATTCGTCAGAGCCGCAGCACCGGCTGCGCTGGGAATCGCCACCGGTGCGACCATGGAGGAACCTCTCGCCGAAGTTGTGCGACGTCACCGGCGCGGCGCCTTCAGTCTGGCTCGCACTGAGATCTACCTGCTTGACGAGTACATCGGTCTCGAACCCGGTGGTCGCGACACGTTCAGGACCGCTGTTGATCGGTGTTTCGTGTCTCAGACAGACGTGCCGGTTGCGGCAGTGCATTCGCCGGATCCGCACGCGACAGATCTGGGTGCTGAGTGCGACCGCTACGAGCAGGAAGTGCGCGGCGCGCGGATCGGGCTCCAACTTCTCGGCATAGGAACCAATGGCCACATCGCCTTCAACGAGCCCGGCTCGGCGTTGACGAGCACGACTCGCGTGGTCGAGCTGAGCGAGCAAACGCGAACCGACAATGCCCGGTTCTTCGCGGGACGCACTGAACCGCCCACGACAGCGATCACACAAGGCATCGCCACCATCCTCGCTGCAAGGGAGTTGCTGCTGGTTGCCTGCGGGCCTTCAAAGGCATGCGCACTCGCTCGGGCCATTGAAGGCCCAGTCACCGAATCGATCCCCGCCTCCGCACTTCAACTGCATCCCAACGCCACAGTCATTGCCGACCCGTCGGCTGCGTCCGAATTGGCGTCTGCGTCCGCTGCTCATGAGCCCCCATTCGATGTCCCAATGACACCAGGAGTAGAGAATCAATGAACCAACACATGTCGCCGCGCCAGCGCAACGCAAGTGTTCGCCGACCGCTTGCGATGTCGTTACTCGTCACTGCACTGTTGAGCGCATTCGTGGGGTATACCGCGCATCCGGCAGGAGCGGAAGACGCTAAAGTCATTGCGCCTTCGAAGACCTACGAAGAATTCATTGATGCCGTATGGGCCTTTGAGTCCGACATCGACCCGTCGCAGCAGTCCTACTACAACGAGAACTGGGATAACCCTGTCGTGGAGTCATACCCCGAAGTCGACTTCCCTGGTCGCGTCATTCGTGATGATGATGGCAATCCTGTCGAGGCATACAACCTCACGATCGAAGAACTCTTCCAAGTCATTGGCATCGGCGACTTATATCATCCGAACGATCCTAACCCATCTTGGAAGCTCATCCAGTCGAATGTGATCAACTACCTCGGGTTCGTCGGCTTTCAGTTCCAAGAATCCGATCTTGTGGATCTTGGATACTACGAGTATGAGACGATCACCATGATGCAAACCACCTACCCAATCCACTATGTTGACGTACCGAACAGCAACTGGGCAAACGGCGTCAGACAATTCTTTGCCTATCCTCCGATCGTCGATGTGTCCACACTTGTACGTGACGTCGTCGTTTTTCGTGATGATTTTTTCACGGGCAAGAACGGCATCAACACTTATGAAGACTTCACCACACCGGATAAGCACATTTTGGTGATCAAGGATCATTTCGCGAACAAGTACGAAGGCATCGTTTCTGGCCTCAAGGATCGAGGCAAGAGTCTTGGGGACTATCTCGGAACATATGTGTATTGGGATCAACTGGATCCGCCAGTGAATCCGCCGCCCGGAAAACGTGACAACAAGGTAGAGGTAACGCTTTCCGGCCTTTTGGCCGGCGCGCACTTGCGCGGCGCAGAAGGTGTCGTGTCGTTGCTCGTGGATCACAAGAATCCGTCCGACGAGAACGGCACCTATATTCTTCAGTATGTGCAGGACTACGCGGGGTACGACACGCCTTTCGGAAGTCGCTTTTCGAGTTCAAGGTGATATTCCGATCTTGACACGGTCGGCAATCCGGCAAAGTGCTCGACGGTGCCTACTCGTCTTGTGTGCTGTCGGCGCGTTGACGGGTTGCGTTTGGGATGACGCGGACGACTACGAGGTCAGATTCGGCGACAACGCAGAACTGCTGTCGTGGTGCTTCGTCGAACACGATGGTTATCTGCAGATCGACGTGAGACAGATTCGTTTCGGTAGCCAGTACCAAATGGTTGCCGGTCGCTTCGACCCTGCCGCAGCAGATCTCATCTACCGTCACCTGAGCGAACATCTCCGTCGTCGTGACGTGGCGAATCTGAACGTCGAGATGAGTGTGGCGAGGCTCTGCGCGGACCAGCCGAGTGAGCAGCCTCCGAATTGGCTCAGGCTCAGCACTGACGGAACGTTCATGCCTGCACCACCACGCTCCGCTCCTGCCGCTACGCCCGCGGCGGGCGGATGATCGCAGCCGCTCGGCTGTCGGTGACCGATGGCGCGCCGAAACATAGGCTCGGCTCATGACGGCAACCGATCCGCCGGGGCGAATGGAGGCCGAGCATCTGGCCCACTGCCCGCAGCGGCCTACCGCAGCGGGCAGGCTCGCCGTTCGGGTCTCCTATCCGGCCGTCATCCTGCTGGGAGTGGGCATCTACGCCGCCTCCGCATCGCTGGGGATGCCGGCTGTGGCGGCGTCATACGTTGCCGTGCTGGCTGGGGCGGGGCTGGTCACGCTTCACGAGATCGCTCTGCCCTACCGCACCGAATGGCGCCCCCAGGGTGCTGAAGTGCGAGCCGATGTGGCGTTCATGGTGGCCGTCCAGGTGGTGCTGCCGCTGCTGGGGTCGCTGGCAGCGACGGCGGCGTTCGCCGGATGGCTGCGCGAGGGCGACCTGACCCTCGGGGGCCTGTGGCCGCACAGCTGGCCCGTTGCGCTGCAGGCGGCGCTGATGATGGCCGTGGCCGACTTCTTCCGCTACTGGCTGCACCGGGCGTTCCACGGCTCAGCCTTCATGTGGCGCTGGCATGCCGTGCACCACTCGCCGCACCGGCTGTACTGGCTGAATGTCGGGCGCTTCCACCCAGGAGAGAAGGCAGTCCAGTTCTGCGTCGACGCGTTGCCGTTCGTGCTGGTGGGCGTGGGAAGCGAGGTGCTCGCGGCGTACTTCGTGTTCTACGCGCTGAACGGCTTCTACCAGCACTCCAACTGCGATGTGCGCCTCGGGTGGCTCAACTACCTCATCAGCGGCCCGGAGCTGCATCGCTGGCATCACTCGGAACTGCCTGCGGAGTCGGATCACAACTTCGGCAACAACCTCATCATCTGGGACGTGCTGTTCGGCACCCGGTACCTTCCCGACGACGCAGCGGTCGGACGGCTCGGACTGCTGAACCGCGACTACCCGGCAGGCTTCCTGGCCCAGATGCGCACCCCCTTTATTCGAGGACTCGACAAGCGAGCAGCCGACACGGCGACGCCGTCGTGACCGCCAGATCGGCGACCGACGGCCTCAGCTACCGACTGCTTCGGGCCGGGCTGGCAGCGGCCAGCGGGCGCACCTACCGCGGGCTTGTTCGTGCATGCGCCGATCCGGGGGCGGTTCAGCACCAGGTGCTGCAGCGCATCCTCTCCGATAACGCCGGCTCGGTGTTCGGCACTGATCACCGCTTCGGCTCGATCGCCGGCGTCGAGGACTACCGCCGTGCCGTGCCGGTGCAGACCTACGAAGACCTGAGGGAGGCGATCGAGCGGCAGGAAGCCACCGGCCAGCAGTGCCTCACTGCTGAGCAGCCGGTCTATTTCAACCAGACCAGCGGCACCGTCGCCGAGCCGAAGAACATCCCGCTCACCAAGGCCGGCCTCGCCCGCATCCAGCGCTTGCAGCGACTCGCGGCCTACGCGCTGTCGCGGCGCACGGCCGCGCTCGGCGGCAAGGTGTTCGCAGTGACCGGTGCCGCGCACGAGGGCACCATGCCGGCAGGCACGCCGTACGGCTCGGCGTCGGGGTTGCTGTACGCAAGCCAGGGCAAGCTGCTGCGTCGCCGGTACGTGCTGCCCGCGCCGGTGTCGGACATCGCCGACTACGACGCCCGCTACTTGGCCATGGCGGTGCTGGGCGCAGCTGACGGCGCCGTGACCACGATGGCGACGGCCAACCCCTCGACGTTCATCCGGCTGATGAACGTGCTCAATGACTCGGCCGACGTGGTGCTCGACGCAGTGGCCGCCGGGCGGCTGCCCGCTGGCTGCAACGTGCCTGGGCGCGACGACCAGCTCGGACTCCGCGCAGACCCGAAGCGAGCGGCGGCGCTCGGTCGACGCCTCGAGGCCGCAGGCCGACTCACCTATGCCGACATCTGGAGCGATCTGCGTGCGGTGGTGACGTGGACCGGGGGGAGCTGCGGCTTGGCGATCGAGCGTCTCGAGCCGATGCTGACATCCGATTGCCCGGTGTTCGAGCTCGGCTATCTCGCCAGCGAAGTCAGCGGCACTGTCAACATCGATCCGATTGCCGGCGCCTGCGTCGCGACCCTGCAAGACAACTTCTTCGAGTTCGCTGAACGCGATGGGTGGGAGGCTGCTGCCGACGATGCCGACCGTGGCCGGCAGACGTGCACCTTGGCCGATCTCGAGGCCGGCCGCGATTACTACGTCATCGTGACCACGGCCGACGGCCTGTACCGCTACGACATGAACGACATCGTGCGGGTGACGGGCTTCGTCGACCGCACGCCGGTCCTGTCGTTCGTTCAGAAGGGCAAGGGCGTCACCAGCATCACGGGCGAGAAGCTGTACGAGTTCCAGGTGATGTCGGCCGTGACCGCTGCTGTTGCCGAGTTCGGCACCGTGGCGCCGTTCTTCATCATGCTGGCCGACGTGGCACAGGCCCGCTACACGCTCAATGTGGAACTGGCGAGCACGCCGGCTGGCCCACAGAGGGCCGATCTTGCCGGCGAGCTGTCAAACAGGGTCGAACGAGCGCTGCGGCAGGCCAATGTCGAGTACGACCAGAAGCGAGCCAGCGGCCGGCTGGCGCCGCTGCGCGTCCGGTTCCTCGCAGCGGGCACGGGCGATGAATTCAGGCGCCAGCGCGTCGCAGGCGGTCAGCGTGACGTGCAGTTCAAGTACCTCCGGCTGCAATACAGCGCCGATTGCTCGTTCCGCTTCGACGACTTCGCAGCGCCGGCCTGAGCGAGCTTGGCCGAGGTGAATGCGTGCAGATTCTCCGTCTGAAGACGTTCACCTTCCCCGTGCCGTTCAAGCGCGTCTTTCGGCATGCCTCTGCGAGCCGCCGCCACGCCGAGAACCTCATCGTCGCGGCCCACGCTGATGACGGCACGATCGGCTACGGGGAAGGGTGTCCACGGCTGTACGTGACCGGGGAGACGGTCGGGGGTTGCGCCTCCTTCGTCAACCAGCACGCCGCGTCGTTCTGCGCGGAAGTCGGGAGCGTGGACGACTTGCGTTCCTGGATCGACGCCCATAGCGACGCCATCGACGAGAACCCGGCCGCGTTCTGCGCGATGGAGCTTGCCGCCCTCGACCTGCTGGGCAAGGCGAGCGGCCGCAACATCGAGCAGCTGCTGGGTGTTGCCTCGGGCCCACCCGATGTGGCCTATACCGCTGTCCTGGGCGACATGGGTCTGCCGCTGTATCGATGGCAGCTACGCGGATTTCGTGTTCGGGGCTTCACCGACTTCAAGGTGAAGCTCTCGGGCTCGCTGCGGCGTGACCGCGCCAAGCTGGCGCCGTTCGTTTCCCGCGGGTCGAGCCCGGCGACGGTTCGCCTCGATGCGAACAACCTCTGGGAGACGCCCGAGCAGTGCACAGCGCACTTGGATGCACTGGGCGGTGTCGCATTCGCCGTCGAGGAGCCGCTGCAGGCGGGTGATGTCGACGGCTGCATGCGCGTCGCGCAGCAATGCCGGGTGAAGATCATCGCCGACGAGAGCTTGCGGCTCGCCCGGCAGCTCGAAGCGCTGGCGGCGCCATCGGCGTGGATCGCGAACGTGCGGGTGTCGAAGATGGGCGGGATCGTGCGGTCGCTGGACGTGGTGGCTGCTGCCGCGCGCGCCGGCATTGACGTCATCGTCGGATGCCAAGTGGGAGAGACGAGCCTGCTCACCCGGGCGGCGCTCGCCGTCATCGCAAGCGCTCCGGGTGCCGTTGTGGGGGCCGAGGGTGCCTTCGGGACGCATCTGCTGGCCCGCGATCTCACCGATCAGACGATCATGTGGGGCTACGGGGGAATGCTGCACGGACGCGACGTGCCCGATCGCAGCGGCGGGGGGCTGGGTCTGCGGCTCGATCCCGCGGCCGTCCTGGTGCCGCTGGAAGACAGGTGAACGACGCGCGATTCGCCGCGGCCAGCCTCGCACTGGGCCTCGCATTCCTGGCCCGGGTCGCGGGTCAAGCTGTGCAGCGCTGGTGGGACGTGGCCTTCCTGCCTTCCCAAGACGCCTGGCAAGGCAGCAGCCTGCCGTTCCCTGCGCTGTTCGCGGCCCAAGTGGTGATCCTGATGATCATCGCGGCGGCGACGCTGCGTATGCGAGCGGGCCGGAACCTCTTTGGGCGGCGCTGGAGGCGACCAGTCGCTTGGTTCGGCGTCGTCTACTTCGCCGTGATGTCGGCGCGCTTGGCGGTCGGGCTCCTCGGCGATGCCGGCGCGTTCGGCGACGAGCGCTTCGCTGCCGGGAAGTGGTTCACTGCCTACCTGCCGACAGCATTCCACCTGGTCCTGGCGGCCGAGGTGATGCTGTTCGCGGCATATCAACGAGGGCGCCCCCAACCCGCTGGTTGAACAGGCGCGAGGTTGGGGCGGTCGTGGGGGATCGGTAGCCTGCTTCATTCGCGGCGCGGACTTCCTGCGTCGAACTGACGTCCGGCAAGGCCGGATGCCTCCCCACAATGGGTCGGGTGTTCGGAACCGGTCGGCACAACCTCCAGAACCGCTCCGCCGGCACAGCCGTGCGGAGCGTTCGCATGGCGGCCCGCTGAGCGGGCGGCCATAGAGACAGCGGCCCGCTGAGCGGGCGGCCGAAGGGAAAACTGCTCGCGATGCGGGCAGTGAGATGCACGGCGAAAGCACGAGAGAGACGCGCACATGGCCAACAGGGCGCTTGTCGCCACCAAGGTCGGCATGACACAGCTCTGGGACGACGACAACCGCGTCGTCCCGGTCACCGTGCTGCGCGTCGACGACTGCCGGGTCACCCAGGTGCGCACCAACGAGCAAGACGGCTACACCGCGGTGCAGGTCACCTATGGCCACCGTGAGGCCCGCAAGGTCAACAAGCCCACCAACGGCCACTACGAGCGAGCCGGGATCGACCCTGGCGTACGGCTCGTAGAGCTGCGGCTCGACGATGTGAGCGAAGTATCGGTCGGCACCGAATTGGGTGCCGACCTTTTCAGTCCTGGAGAGCTTGTCGATGTGACAGCCACCTCCAAGGGCAAGGGCTTCGCCGGCACCATGAAGCGGCACAACTTCTCGGGTCAGCGCGCCAGCCATGGTGCGCACCGGGTCCACCGGGCGCCGGGCGCCATCGGCGCATGCGCCACACCCTCACGGGTGTTCAAGGGCACCCGCATGGCCGGCCGCATGGGCGGCGAGAAGGTCACCACGCTCAACCTTTCGGTAGTCGAGGCCGACGCCGAGCGGGGCCTGCTGCTGGTGCGCGGCTCGGTCCCCGGTCCCAAGGGCGGCACCGTTGTCGTCCGCAATGCAGTCAAAGCGCCGCAAGGCGCGTCCAACAGCACAGCGCCGCAAGGCGCGTCAAACAACACAGCGTCGGCTGAGGTCTGAGGTCGATTCTGATGCCGCTCACGCTTGACGTTCGCACCCCCGACGGCGGCACAGCCGGCACCGTCGAGCTCGACGAGACCATCTTCGGCATCGAGCCGAACATGGCGGCGCTGCACCAGGCCGTCACGGCCCAGCGCGCCGCCCGCCGGAGCGGCTCTCACAGCACCCTCACCCGTGCCGAGGTACGCGGCGGCGGTGCCAAGCCGTGGCGGCAGAAGGGCACCGGTCGGGCTCGCCAGGGTTCGATCCGCTCACCGCAGTGGGTCGGCGGCGGCGTGGCGCACGGACCCAAGCCGCGCGACTACCGCCAGAAGGTGAACCGCAAGACCGTGCGACTGGCACTGCGCTCCGCTCTCAGCGACCGGGCTCGCAGCGAACGCGTCATGGTCATCGACGAATGGAACTTTGCCCAGCCGCGCACGAAGGATGCCATCGCAGTGCTCGAGAACCTGTCCCTTTCCGGACAGGTTCTGCTGGTTCTGGGCGACAGCACGGCGCACCAGACTGCCGATCGCAGTTTCCGCAACCTCCCGTCGGTGCATTCGGTCAGCGCAGCCGAGCTGAACGCCTACGACATCCTGCGCTCGGACTGGCTGGTCTTCACCCGCGACACGCTGCCCACCAGCGCTGGACCCACCAGCGCTGGGCCCACCAGCACTGGACCAGCCACGAACGGAGCAGCGAACGAGGGGGATCATCAGTGAAAGACCCCCGCGACGTGCTGATTGCTCCTGTCATCTCGGAGAAGTCCTATGACTTCCTCGAAGAGGGCGTCTACGTGTTCCGCGTCCACCCGTCTGCAAGCAAGCCCGAGATCCGCCAAGCGGTGGAGGAGATCTTCGACGTCAAGGTCGCCAAGGTCAACACGCTGAACCGCAAGGGCAAGAAGCGGCGCAACCGGCGTAACAACACCATTGGCAAGCGGCCGGACACCAAGCGGGCCATCGTCACCCTCGTCGAGGGCGACTCGATCCAGATCTTCAATTCCTAGGCGGGGCGTCATGGGCATTCGAGTACGCAAGCCGACCAGTCCCGGCCGAAGGTTTCAGACAGTCTCAGACTTTGCCGACATCACCGCGACCAAGCCCGAGCGCTCGCTCATCGCCAAGCAGCACTCCACCGGCGGCCGCAACAACTACGGCCGCAAGACCTCTCGCCACCGTGGCGGCGGTCACAAGCAGCGCTACCGGGTGATCGACTTTCGGCGCAACAAGGATGGCGTTCCCGCCACGGTCGCCACCATCGAATACGACCCCAATCGCAACGCGCGCATCGCGCTGCTGCACTATCACGACGGCGAAAAGCGCTACATCTTGGCACCGGCTGGGCTGGAGGTGGGCGACAAGCTCGCCAACGGCGCCCAGGCGGAGGTGCGTGTCGGCAACGCCATGCCGCTGCGGTACGTGCCGGTCGGAACCACCGTGCACAACGTGGAGCTCAAGCCGGGCGCCGGCGGCCGCATGGCCCGCTCGGCAGGCGCCAGCGTGCAGCTCGTGGCCAAGGAAGGCGCGTACGCCACCTTGCGCCTGCCGTCCACCGAGATGCGCCGGGTGCCGATCGACTGCCGCGCCACCATCGGCTCGGTGGGCAATGCCGAGGCCGACCTCATCAAGATCGGCAAGGCCGGCCGGAATCGCTACAAGGGCGTCCGGCCCCAGACCCGTGGCGTGGCCATGAACCCGGTCGATCATCCCCTCGGCGGCGGTGAGGGCAAGTCGTCGGGCGGGCGCCACCCGGTGTCGCCGTGGGGCAAGCCCGAAGGCCGCACCCGCTCGAAGAACCGCAAGTCCAACGACCTCATCGTCCGCCGCCGCCGGACGCGCGGGTCCCGGAGGTAAAGCGATGCCGCGCAGTCTCAAGAAGGGCCCGTTCGTCGACGACCATCTGCTCTCGAAGGTCGACGAACTCAACGAGAGCGGTGAGCGCAAGGTCATCAAGACGTGGAGCCGGCGCTCCACGATCATCCCCGAGATGATCGGTCACACCATCGCGGTTCACGACGGGCGCAAGCACCTGCCGGTGTACGTGACCGAGTCGATGGTGGGCCACAAGCTCGGCGAGTTCGCCCCGACGCGGACGTTCAAGTTCCACGCCGGCCAGGAACGTGGGGGTCGGCGATGAGCGGGTACCTCACAACGCAGACGTTCACGCTTCGCGCCGGACGAGAGCAAGGCAGCAGGCGATGAGCGGGTTGATCGACCTCGATGTCATCGCAGGCGCGAAGGCGACGCACAAGTACGCACGCCTGTCCGCGTCGAAGGCGCGGGTGGTGCTCAACCTCATCCGCGACGAAGACTTGTCGCTCGCCCGCGACCGTCTGCGCTTCTGCGAGCGCGGCGCCGCCGAGGTCGTGTCGAAGGTGCTCGAGAGCGCGGTGGCCAATGCCACCAACAATGAGCAGCTCGACGCTGATGAGCTGTACGTGGCTGAGTGCTGGGCCGACGAGGGTCCGGTGCTCAAGCGCTGGCGCCCGAGGGCACGGGGCCGCGCCACCCGCATCTTCAAGCAGACCAGCCACATCACGGTGATCGTGGCTCAGCTCAGCCCTGAGGAGCTCGAGATGCGCGAGGCCCGCCTGGCTGCCTCGGGTTCCCAGACCGCCGCGGCTGCGCGAGCAGCCCGCGTGGCCGCCAGCCGCGCTGCCGCTGACACAGATGAGGCTGACGAGGCTGTGCCAGAAGACGTCAACGACGGAGACGACGTCGACGCCGTAGCTGCCGATGCCGCGACGGGCGATGCCGACGCCGAGGAAGCAGCCGGATCAGCCGACGAGACCGCAGATGTCACGGCCGCCGCGGCCGACGAGATCGAAGTGACCGATGAAATCGACGAAGCCAGCGGGGCCAGCGCTGGCGACCCCGAAGCTGCCGACCCCCAGGAACGGAACTGATCATGGGTCAGAAGGTCAACCCGTACGGCTTCCGCTTGGGAATCACCACCGACTGGAAGTCCCGCTGGTACGCCGACAAGGAGTACCAGGACTATCTCATCGAGGATTGGAAGATCCGCGACTTCCTGCGGACTGAACTGCCGCATGCCGCGATCAGCCGCATCGAGGTGGAGCGAACCCGCGACCGCCTGCGGGTCGACGTGCACACGGCCCGGCCGGGCATCGTCATCGGCCGCCGCGGGAGCGAGGCCGACCGCCTGCGCACGAAGCTCGGCAAGATCTCGGGGAACCCGAAGGTCCAGCTGAACATCCAGGAGATCAAGCAGCCCGAGCTCGAAGCAGCGCTCATCGCTCAGGGTGTTGCGGATCAGCTCGCCGGTCGCGTCGCCTTCCGGCGAGCCATGAAGCGCGCCGTGCAGAACGCCCAGAAGGCCGGCGCGCTCGGCATTCGGGTGCAGTGCTCAGGCCGGCTCGGTGGTTCGGAGATGGCCCGTACCGAGTGGTACCGCGAAGGCCGCGTGCCGCTGCACACGTTGCGTGCTGACATCGACTACGGCTTCCGCGAAGCCCGTACCACGGCGGGTCGCATCGGCGTGAAGGTATGGCTCTACAAGGGCGACATCCTGCCCTACAAGGTGTCCTCCGACGAGCGCATTCACCGTGAGGCGGCCATGGCCACTGGCCAGACGTCGGGCGACGGCGCACCCCCAGGGGGCGTGGTCTCGTCGGCCGGACGCAAGGGTGAGCTCGAGGACATCCCCGAGGAGCCTGTCCCGCTGCTGCGCGAAGCCGATCCCGAATTCGAGCGCCTGCTCGAAGAGGAAGAGCAGATCGAGCGGGCCACGCGTGACCAGTCCCAGACGCCCAACTTCAGGCCGGGAGACGACTGATGCTGATGCCTCGCAAGGTGAAGCACCGCAAGGCGCATCGCGGTCGTATGAAGGGCCGCACCAAGGGCGGCACGGCCGTGCACTTCGGCGACTACGGCATCCAAGCGCTGGAGCCTGGCTGGATCACGGCCCGCCAGATCGAAGCGGCCCGCATCGCCATGACCCGTCACGTCAAGCGCGGCGGCAAGGTCTGGATCAACATCTTCCCCGACAAGCCGGTGACCGCGAAGCCTGCGGAGACCCGCATGGGCTCGGGCAAGGGAAATCCGGAGAAGTGGGTGGCCGTGGTCAAGCCCGGCCGTGTGCTGTTCGAGCTGGGTGGCGTGAACGCCGAGCTGGCCCGCGGCGCCATGGAGCGTGCCATCCAGAAGCTGCCCATCCGGGCACGGGTGATCTCCCGAGAGGAGGCCATCTGATGGCGAAGGCCGCGACGCTCCGCACGCTGTCCGACGATCAGCTGCTCGATGAGCTGGGCAGCGCGAAGAAGGAGCTGTTCAACCTGCGATTCTCGTTCGCGACGGGGCAGCTCGACAACTCTGCGCAGGTGGCTGCCACCAAGCGCGACATTGCCCGCATTCACACCGTGCTGCGCGAGCGCGAGATCGCGGCGGCCGATGCACAGGTCGCCGCCGCGGGCCAGGCCGGCCCGTCTGGTGACTCAGCGCGTGACTCGAACGCCGATGACGCAGCGCAAGGCTCAGCCGCTGGGCCGGCTGGCGCTCTGGTGAGTGCCGCGCCGCCGAGCACAGCGACGACTGGAGACCTCTCATGAGCACCGAGACCGCAGAGACATCTGCCGAGACGACCGACGAGACGGCGGGCGA
The DNA here is from genome assembly GCA_022824805.1 of Acidimicrobiia bacterium. GTDB lineage: Bacteria > Actinomycetota > Acidimicrobiia > Acidimicrobiales > Poriferisodalaceae > Poriferisodalis. The sequence goes on from JAJDZE010000002.1 coordinate 23,973, forward strand.
GGCAACTGCCGAGACTGTCGAGCGCAACCGGCGCAAGGTGCGCGAGGGCATCGTCACCTCCACCAAGATGGACCGCACGGCGGTCGTCTCGGTGACCGAGCGTGTGCGCCACCCCCGCTACTTCAAGACCGTCCAGCGCACCAAGAAGCTGTACGTCCACGACCCCGCTGGAGACACACGTCCGGGCGACCGGGTGCGCGTCATGGAAACCAGGCCGATCTCGAAGACCAAGCGCTGGCGCCTGGTGGAGATCATCGAACGGGCGCGGTGAGGTCATGATCCAGCAAGAGTCCCGACTCAAAGTCGCCGACAACTCCGGTGCCCGCGAGGTGCTGTGCATTCGCGTGCTCGGCGGCACGGGTCGGCGCTACGCCTCGATCGGCGACGTCTTCGTCGCCACGGTGAAGGACGCCATCCCGGGCGCATCGGTGCGCAAGGGCGACGTGGTGCGCTGCGTCGTGGTGCGCACGCGCAAGCAGCGCAGGCGTCCCGACGGCAGCTACATCCGGTTCGACGAGAACGCCGCCGTGCTCGTCGACGACAACCGCCAGCCGCGCGGCACCCGCATTTTCGGCCCCGTCGGCCGCGAGCTGCGCGACAAGCGCTTCATGCGCATCGTGTCGCTCGCCCCGGAAGTTCTGTGATGGGGGTGACGTGATGGCACGCCAGCGCAACCAGCTGCCGCGGCTGCGAGTCCGCAAGGGCGACACCGTCCGCGTTGTCTCGGGCCCTGACAAGGGCAAGGAGGGCGAGGTCGTGTCGGTGGATCTGGCGCGCCGTCGCCTCACGGTGGAAGGCGTGAACGTGGGGCACAAGCACCAGAAGCCTTCCCAGCAGAACCAAGAGGGCCAGATCATCGACTACCTGCTGCCGATCGACGTGTCGAATGTCGCAGTGGTGTGCCCGCGAACGGGCCAGCCCGGCCGGGTCGGTTTCCGCTTCGAAGGCGGCCGCAAGGTGCGTTACCACCGGGTCTCGGGGGAGGAACTGCCATGAGCGTGACCGACGCCCAGACCGACGCCCCCTCTGTCGTCGGCGGCAACGAACGGCCCGAGCCTCGAATGAAGGTGCTGTACCGCGACACCGTTCGCGCGCAACTGCAGAACGAGCTCGGGCTCGCCAACGTGATGCAGGTGCCAGCGCTGACGAAGATCAGCGTGAACATGGGCGTCGGCGCTGCGCTGACGAACCGGGGTCTGCTCGAGGGCGCCATCGACGACCTCAGCCGCATCTGCGGTCAGCGGCCGGCGATCACCCGGGCGAAGCAGTCCATCGCAGGGTTCAAGCTGCGCGAGGGCAACGCGATCGGCGCACGGGTCACCATGCGCCGTGACCGGATGTGGGAGTTCTACGACCGCCTCGTGTCGTTGGCCATTCCTCGTATCCGCGACTTCCGGGGTCTGTCGCCGCGCAGCTTCGACGGCCACGGCAACTACACGTTCGGCCTCACCGAACAGCTGGTCTTTCCCGAGATCGACTACGACAGCGTCAACCAGATCCGCGGCATGGACATCACGCTCGTGACGTCAGCCGTCGACGACGAGGGCGGGCGTGCCCTGCTGACGGCCCTCGGCTTTCCATTCCGCCAGAACCCAACGACCTAGCGCCCGGCTCATTCACCAGGCGCCCATTCAACAAAGGCAGTACCGATGGCCAAGAAGGCACTCGTCAACAAGCAGCAGCGCACCCCCAAGTTCAAGGTGCGCGCCTACACGCGCTGCCGCGTGTGCGGTCGACCGCGGTCGGTATACCGCAAGTTCGGGCTGTGCCGAGTGTGCCTGCGAGAGATGGTCCATGCCGGCGAGGTCCCCGGCGTGACCAAGGCCAGCTGGTGAGGGGCCAGCAGGTGAGGGAGGTGCGCGCATGTCGATGACCGACCCCATTGCGGACATGCTCACCCGCATCCGCAACGCCAACACGGTGTTCAAAGACGAGGTGGCCATGCCGTCCTCCAAGCAGAAGGAGCGCCTTGCGGCGATCCTCAAGCGTGAGGGCTACGTGAGCGACTACCAGGTGAGCGACGGCACCGATGGCCCCGCCCGGACGCTCACCATCAACCTGAAGTACACCGGCGACCGGGACCGCACCATCTCGGGGCTGCAGCGCATCTCCAAGCCCGGGCTGCGGGTGTACACCAAGTCCGACAAGGTCCCCCGCGTGCTCGGAGGCCTCGGCATCGCCGTGCTGTCGACGAGCCGGGGCCTGATGACCGACCGCGAAGCTCGCCGCAACCGCATGGGTGGCGAGATCCTCTGTTACGTCTGGTAGGAGGCGGCGATGTCACGCGTGGGCAAGACGCCCATCTCGATTCCCGACGGGGTGACGGTGACGGCCGAACCGGCCCCCGACGTCGCCGGCGCCGTGACCGGCGAAGTGGTGACCGTCCGCGGACCCGGAGGCGAGCTCGCGCGCGAGATGGCCGCGGGCATCCGTGTACGGCTCGACGACCAGGACGGCGGCAGCCAGGTCGTCGTGGAGCGCGCCGATGACAGCCGCTCGCAGCGATCGCTGCATGGCCTGAGCCGGGCGCTGGTCGCCAACATGGTGCAGGGCGTGTCGCAGGGCTTCTCCAAGGAACTGCAGATCGTCGGCGTGGGATACCGCGCAGCAGCCCGCGGATCATCGGCGCTCGAACTGTCGCTGGGATTCAGTCACACCGTGCCGGTGACCGCACCCGACGGCGTCAGCTTCGAGGTGCCGAACCAGACGTCCATCATCGTGAAGGGCATCGACAAGCAACTCGTCGGGCAGGTCGCGGCCAACATCCGTGCGCTGCGCAAGCCCGAGCCCTACAAGGGCAAGGGCATCCGCTACCTCGACGAGCGCGTGCTGCGCAAAGCCGGAAAGGCGGCGAAGTGAGTGCTCTCACCAGGTCGGCTCGGCGTGATCGGCGCCGCCGTCGCGTCCGCAAGAAGATCACCGGCACCGCAGCGCGCCCGCGCCTCGCGGTGTACCGGTCCAACCGGCATATCAGCGCTCAGCTCATCGACGACGATGCCGGCCGCACGCTGGCTGCTGCGTCGTCGCGCGAAGCCGGCGTGACCGGTGGCGGCAACATCGCAGCCGCCGGCGAGATCGGCCGGCTCATCGCCGAACGGGCTCAGGCGGCAGGCACCACCACCGTCACCTTCGACCGGGGTGGGAACCGTTATCACGGCCGCGTGGCGGCTCTTGCAGATGCTGCCCGTGAGGGCGGCCTGGAGTTCTGAGGGAGGACTCGTGACAGACGCACCAACCTCGCAGGCCGGCCCTTCACAACCGCGTGGCGGTCCCGAAGAGCGCAGCGGCAATGAACGCGGCGGCGGCAACGAGCGCGGCGGCAGCGAGCGCGAACGGGGCGGACGTCGCCCGCGCGACCGCCAATTCGACAACCCTCGCAACAGCGGCGACGACGGTCTGCGCGAATCGCGGGTCATCGACATCAACCGTGTGGCCAAGGTGGTCAAGGGCGGTCGCCGCTTCTCGTTCTCCGCTCTCGTGGTGATCGGCGACGGCGCGGGCCGGGTCGGCCTCGGATACGGCAAGGCCAAGGAAGTGCCGTTGGCGATCCAGAAAGGCACCGAAGAGGCCCGCAAGAGCCTGTTCGAGGTGCCCCTGGCCGGCTCCACCATCGTCCATCCCGTGCTGGGAGTCATGGGTGCCGGCAAGGTGCTGTTGCAGCCGGCGGCCCCTGGTACCGGCGTCATTGCCGGCGGCGCCGCCAGGGCAATCCTCGAGGAGGCAGGCATCAGCGATGTGCTGGCCAAATCGCTCGGCTCCTCCAATCACATCAACGTGGCCCGAGCCACGATCGCTGGCTTGGCGGCTCTCAAGCGACCCGACGCGGTGGCCAAGCTGCGCGGGCTGTCGCCCGAGGAGTGCATCCCCGCCGGTCTGCTCGAGGCATACCGCGAGACAGAGCGCACGCGCAAGCTGAGCAATGCCTCCGCAGGGGCCCCGTCATGAGCGCGCCAACTTCGAACCAGCATGGCACCCGCCAGATCGTGGTGACCCAGGTGCGATCGGCCATCGGGGCCAAGCCCAAGGCACGCGGCGCCTTGCGGGCGCTCGGGCTGGGCAAGATCGGCCGCAGCCACACCTTGCCGGATCGACCCGAGATCCGCGGCATGCTGCGCAAGGTGAGTCATCTGATCACTGCTGAATTCGTGACAGCTCAGGAGGTCAGCAATGCTGAGACTGCATGATCTGGCCCCGCCGCCAGGATCGAAGCGCAAGCGCAAGCGGGTAGCGCGCGGCACCAGCGGCAAGGGCGGCAAGACCGCAGGCCGCGGCACCAAGGGCACCCGTGCCCGCGGCACCGTTCCCGTCTGGTACGAGGGCGGGCAGCTGCCGCTGCAGGTCCGCGTTCCCAAGCTGAAGGGCTTCAAGAACCCGTTCCGCGTCGAGTATCAGCCGGTCAATCTCGACACCCTCGAAGACTGCGGTCTCGACGAAGTCACACCCGCCGAACTTCTGGCCCGCGGCTTGGTGTCCAAGGGCGCCATGGTCAAGATCCTCGGACGCGGCGAGATCACCCGATCCGTGACGGTGAAAGCCCACGCTGTGTCGGGCTCGGCCCGCGCAGCCATCGAGAGTGCCGGTGGGAGCATCGAGATACTGCCGCCCACGTTCGGCGGTCCCCGGCCACCCGCCCGGGGCAACCAGCACACCAATCGCTAGGGGCTCGTCGTGCTCGGCCACATGCGCAACATCTTCCGGATCGCAGATCTGCGCCGGAAGATCATGTTCACGCTGTTCATCATTGCGGCGTACAGGCTGGGCTCCCAGGTGCCGGTGCCGGGCATCGACTTCGACGCCATCGTGTCGCTGCGCGAGCAAGCCAGCTCGACCGGCGGCGTGCTGGCGCTGCTGAATCTGTTCTCGGGCGGCGCGCTCACCAACTTCGCGATCTTCGCGTTGGGGATCATGCCGTACATCACGGCGTCGATCATCATCCAGATCCTCACCGTCGCGATCCCGCGCTTCGAGCAGCTCCAGCAGCAGGGTGCGGTGGGGCAGCGGAAGCTGACGCAGTACACCCGCTACCTGACGCTGGGCATCGCCTTCGTGCAGGCCACGGGCATCACGTTCATCTTCGGGCGGGGGCAGGGCACCGCCTTGGGAAATACCGCCGGTGTCATTGTCATCCCCGACTTCACGTTCAATCGCGTGGCGCTGGTGATCCTGTCGCTGACGGCGGGCACGGCGCTGCTCATGTGGATGGGCGAGCTGATCAGCCAGCGCGGCGTGGGCAATGGCATGTCGCTGCTGATCTTTGCCTCGGTCGTGTCCACGATCCCCTTCGACGGGGCCCGCCTGCTGGCAGTGCAAGGCACGGTGTACCTGGCGGCCGCGATCATCGTGGCCACGGGAATGATGGTGGCCATCATCTTCATCGAGCAGGGCCAGCGTCGCATCCCGGTGCAGTTCTCGCGCCGGCAGGTGGGCCGCAGGCTCTACGGCGGGCAGAACACCTACATCCCGCTGAAGGTCAACCAGTCGGGCGTGATCCCGGTGATCTTTGCCAGCTCGATCTTGTTCCTGCCGGTGCTGCTGTCGAATGTGGCGAACTGGGGCTGGCTGCAGACCGCTGTCGACGAGTACCTGACCCAGCCCGACAACATCGCCTACATCCTGTTCTTCGGCGGGCTGATCGTGGGCTTCGCCTACTTCTATACGGCCATCACCTTCGATCCGGTGCGCCAAGCCGACAACATCCGCAAGCAGGGCGGCTTCATTCCCGGCATCCGGCCTGGGCCGCAGACCGAGCGGTACCTGGCCAGAGTGCTGAACCGCATCACGCTGCCGGGCGCGCTGTTCATTGCCATGGTGGCGCTGCTGCCCAGCGTGCTGCTGTCGCTGACCAGTGACCTCGACGCTCTGGGCAGCGGCGGTGCTGGTGCAGCCATCGGATTCGGCGGCGTGTCGATCCTGATTGCCTCGGGTGTGGCGCTGGAGACGATGAAGCAGGTGGACAGCCAGTTGCTGATGCGCAACTACGAAGGGTTCCTGGCCTGATGAGCACGCGACGGCTGGTCATCTTGGGCAAGCAGGGAGCTGGCAAGGGCACCCAGTGCGAGCTGCTGGTGGAGCGCTACGGCGTCGCCCACATCTCTACGGGCGACATGCTGCGCGCCGCCGTCGCTGCGGGCACCGAGCTGGGCCGGCAGGCCGCCGCCGTGATGGACGCAGGCGACCTGGTCAGCGACGAGCTGATCCTGGGCATCGTGGCTGAGCGGCTCACCGAGCCCGACACTGCCGCCGGTTTCCTGCTCGACGGCTTCCCTCGTACCGAGGCCCAGGCTGACGGTCTGTTCGCGCTGCTCGCGCCGAACACGGTGGACCGGGCGATCGATCTGGACGTGCCCGACGAGGTGGTGACCCAGCGGATGCTGGAGCGGGGCCGAGCCGACGACACGCCGGAGGCGATTGTCCGGCGCCTAGAGCTGTACGAGGCTGAGACAGCGCCGCTGCGGAAGCTGTTCGCTGACCAGGGAGTGCTGGTCTCCGTGGACGGCCTCGGAACCCCCGCCGAGGTCCATGGGCGCATCGCGGCCGCCATCGAGGCGGCACCGTGAACTCTTGTCGGCGGCCATGGCGGCCGCACGAACAGCCCAGCGGCCGCCATCGAGGCGGCGCCGTGACCCCTATACTTGCTCGCTCGTCTACAGCGCAGGTCACCCGATGAAAGTCCGTCCGAGCGTCAAGAAGATCTGCGACAAGTGCCGCGTCATCCGCCGTCACGGGCGGATCCGGGTGATCTGTGAGAACCCGCGACACAAGCAGCGGCAAGGCTGAGACAGGAGTTCTGCATCGATGGCCCGAATCGCCGGCGTCGACATACCGCGTGAGAAGCGTGTAGAGATCGCGCTCACCTACATCTACGGCATCGGCCGTTCGGCCAGCCAGCAGATCTGCGAAGACCTGAACATTGCCGAGCGCACGCGCGTGCGTGACCTGACCGATGCCGAGGTGGCCCGCATCCGCAACCACATCGACGCCAACTTGGCTGTCGAGGGCGACCTGCGGCGCGATATCGCCCAGGACGTCAAGCGGAAGATCGAGATCGGCTGCTACCAGGGCGTCCGTCACCGCCGCGGGCTTCCGGTACGGGGTCAGCGCACGCATACGAACGCACGCACCCGCAAGGGCCCGCGCAAGACCGTGGCGGGCAAGAAGAAGGTTCGCAAGTGAACGTGCGCGGCCGATTTCGTCGGCAACGAGAGACCGGACGCATGAGAGGCGGGCGCAAGTGAACGAACGCATGAGAGGCGAGCGAAAGTGAACCAGCAGCAGCAGCCTCGCCGCGGGCGGCGCAGGGAGCGCAAGAACGTCGGCGACGGCGTGGCGCACATCAAGAGCTCGTTCAATAACACGATCATCACCTTCACCGACCTGCAGGGCAACGTGGTGTCGTGGGCCTCGGCCGGGAATGCCGGTTTCAAGGGCTCCCGCAAGTCGACGCCGTTTGCCGCGCAGCAGGCCGCCGAGCAGGCCTCCGAGCGTGCCATGGAGCATGGTGTGCGTCGGGTGCATGTACACGTGAAAGGTCCCGGTTCGGGACGCGAGACAGCGATCCGTTCCATCCAGAATTCCGGCATCGAGATCAAGGGCATCCGCGACATGACGCCGGTGCCGCATAACGGCTGCCGCCCCCCGAAGCGACGGAGGGTCTGAGATGTCGCGTTATACCGGTCCCAAGGCGCGCGTCTCGCGGCGGCTCAACACCAATATCTGGGGCACTGAGGGCGAGACGAAGGCGCTCGACCGGCGTCCCTACCCGCCCGGTGAGCACGGCCGCGGCCGCCGACGCAGCCAGAACTCGGAGTTCTTGCTGCAGCTGCAGGAGAAGCAGAAGTGCCGCTTCACCTACGGGATGACAGAGCGGCAGTTCCGCAACGTCTACGAAGAGGCTGCCCGCCAGCGCGGGGTCACCGGCGAGAACCTGCTGCGGCTGCTCGAGCTGCGGCTCGACAACATCGTGTACCGGGCCGGTTGGGCGGCGACTCGCCCGCAGGCTCGCCAATTCGTGAGCCATGGCCACATCGACGTCAACGGACGTCGGGTGAACATTCCCAGCTTCCGGGCCCGCCCCGACGATGTGGTCGAGTTGCGGACCAAGGCCCGCGAGATCGTCACCGTCCGCTGGAATCTCGACGTGCTGGACCGCACCCCGCCCCCGTGGCTCGAAGCGAGCGACGGAGGCCAGCGGGTCACCGTGCGCGAACTGCCGATCCGATCCCAGATCGAGATCCCGGTTCGCGAGCAGCTCATCGTCGAGCTCTACAGCAAATAGTCCTGTCAACATCTGCCGCCCACGAAGGGGTGAACGTGTCCATCTCCGACACCTTGGTCATGCACCGACCGACGATCGACATCCTCGGCGAGCCCGATCCCAACCGCCAGCGCTTCGCTATCGGCCCGCTGGAGCCCGGCTTCGGGCACACGCTGGGCAACTCGCTGCGCCGCACGCTGCTGTCGTCGATTCCCGGCGCAGCGATCACCCAGGTGCGCTTCGACGACGCGCTGCACGAGTTCACGACCATCGAGGGCGTCGTCGAAGACGTCACCGACATCATCCTGAATCTCAAGGACGTGGTGCTGAGGTGCAACACCGACGAGCCCGTGGCGGTGCGCCTCGATGAGCGGGGCGTGGGCCCGGTGCTGGCCGGGCATGTGGACTGGGGCATCGATGTCGAGTGCCTGACACCCGACCTGCACATAGCGACGCTCGGCGAGGGCGCCCGCTTGGCGATGGACCTCACTGTTGAGCGCGGCTGGGGCTACGCGGCACCCGAGAGCGAGCGTGCCGGCAGCACGATCGGCGTGATCCTCGTGGACGCGCTGTTCAGCCCGGTGCGTCGTGTGGCGGTCGAAGTCGAGCCGGTGCGCGTCGAGCAGTCCACCGATTTCGACCGGCTTGTGCTCGACATCGAGACCGATGGCGCGATGACCCCGCGCGAAGCGCTGTCGTCGGCGGGCGACACCCTGTGCCGGCTGATGCTCATGATCGCCGAGCTGTCGCCGGAGCCCTTGGGCCTCGACATCGCTGAGGTGGCGGTGGGCGGCGGCCGGACCAGCGATCTGGAACGTCCCATCGAAGACTTGGGCCTGTCCGAGCGCGCCCGCAACTGCCTCAAGCGTGCGCAGTACAACACCATCGGCGAGCTGCTCGACCAGTCGGTCGACGAACTCATGACCGTGCCGAACTTCGGCCAGAAGTCGCTCGATGAGGTCATCGAGAAGCTCGACGAGCGGGGTCTGGCGCTGCGTGGCATGAGCCCGTCGTCCGAGGCGGAGTCTGCGGGCGACGGCGATGCCGATGCCGAAGCCGAGCAGGCCACCCCAGCGGCGGTCAGCTGATCATGCCCACGCCCACGAAGGGCCGACGCCTCGGCGGCAGCGCCAGCCACCAGCGCTCCATGCTGGCCAACCTGGCGGCGTCGCTGTTCGCTGCCGAGGCGATCGAGACCACCGAAGCCAAGGCGAAGGCGCTGCGGCCATACGCCGAGAAGCTCATCACCAAGGCACGCAAGGGCGGGTTGGCACGGCATCGCCAGATCATCGCCAGCCTCAACGGCGACCAGGAGATGGCCCAGAAGCTCATCGACGAGATCGGTCCGCGCTACGAGGGACGTCCGGGCGGCTACACGCGCATCTTGAAGCTCGGACCGCGCCGGGGTGACAACGCCCCCATGGCGCTCATCGAGTTGGTCTAGCCCCTCGCGGCGTCTCGGCATATGAGCAAAGACGACCCGTTGAGCACTGGGCCGTTGAGCACCGGCGTGCTCGATGCCTTGCGGGAGCTCGACACGCCGACCGTCTGCAATGCGCTCGAGATTGTGGCGCCGCATCGCCGCGCCTACGGATACACCACGTCCCCGCTGGTCTGTCCCGACCCCCGCACCGTCATGGTCGGCTACGCCCGCACGGCCACGATCCGCGCCACTGCGCCATCGGGCCGGTCCGGCGACAATGACCTGGCACTGCGTGTCGGCTACTACCGGCACATGGCCGAAGGCCCTCAGCCCACGATTACCGTGATCGAGGACATCGACGCCTCGCCCGGCTACGGCGCCTGGTGGGGCGAGGTGAACAGCAGCATCCACGCCGGGCTGGGTTCGCTCGGCGTCATCACCAACGGCTCGATCCGCGATCTGGGGGAGTGGGCGCCGGGCTTCAGCGCCTTGGCCGGCTCGATCGGCCCGTCCCACGCCTGGGTGCACGTTGTGGAGTACGCAGTGCCGGTGACGGTGCACGGCATGTCGGTGCGCCCCGGCGATCTCATTCACGCCGACCGTCACGGTGCGGTCGTGGTGCCTGCTGATGCAGCGGCCGATGTTCCCGCGGCGGCCGCCAAGATCGCCGCGGCCGAAAGCGTGCTCATCGACGCCGCCCGCAGTGACGACTTCTCTATCGACCGGCTGACCGCCCTGCTCGACCCCAAGGGCGATCACTGAGTCCTTCGTCGAGGCCGCGCGACAGCCCGGCAGCCGCAGGGTGCCGAGTGTGATCGCGCCTATCGGTTGAGGCTCTAGCGCAAGAGCGCTGCATCGCGGCGCAGCGAGTTCCGCGCCTCTGCGTAGCGCTCGGCGAGACGCTCACTGACGCGCCCAATCCGGTCGATCATCTTCATGAGGCGGTCGCGTGCCGCCTCGGCGATGCTCGACAGATCGGTCAGGTCGGGCAGTCTCCAGTCGCGCAGCACGACGGGCTGCAGGATCTGGTCGTGGTGAATGGCCAGGTCGTAGATCCCGGCTTCGGCGATGATGCGGGAGTGGGTGTCGAAGTCGGTGATGCCCACTCCGGGCATGGCAAAGCTCTTGACTTGGTTGGCGATGGCCACCACAGCGCTGGAGGGGTCGATCTCGACGGCGGCGCTCATCACGTCGCGGTAGAACAGGAAATGCAGGTTCTCATCGAAGGCGACCCGCCGCATGATGGCCTTGCCGGCGGGGTCGTCGATGTGGCGCCCGGTGTTGAAGTGCGCGATGCGGGTGGCCAACTCCTGCAGTGTCACGTAGGCAAGGCCTTCCAGCAGGCTCGGCGGCTGGGGCACCTGCCCGCACTGCACCTGCGCCATGCGCGCTCGCTCCAGTGCCACGGGGTCGAGGGCGCGGGTGACCGACAGGTAGTCGTAGATGACCCGGCCGTGGCGTCCCTCTTCTGCCGTCCAGCGGCGAACCCACTCGCCCCATGCGCCCTCGCTGCCGAACAGCCGCTCGCTGTCACGGAAGTAGTACGGCAGGTTCTCCTCGGTGAGCACGTTCACGAAGAGGGCGCTGCGAGCCTCAGGGGTGAGGTTGGCTTCCTCGGGTGACCATTCATAGTCGGGCGCGAAGTCTTCGCCCCGGCTCCAGGGCACGAGCGCGTGGGGGTGCCATTCCTTGGTCTGCCGAAGATGGCGCGCGAGGAGCCGCTCAACCTCCGGCTCCAGATCGGCGAGCGTCCCCGCTTCAGCCTCTACCGACATCGGGTATCGCCAATCACCATGCGGGATGGAGCCTAATGAGGTAATCCCACCGTTCAGGTCGCGCCGAGCCACGAGTGTCTCGCGCCGATGCTGACCGACTGCCGCACTGGGCGATCGTGCTGTCAGGGGCTCATGCGCACGCCGAGGGCCCGCTCGAGATTGACGAGGTACCCGGCAAACGCCTTGCGTCCTGTCTCGGTGGCTTCGATCCATGTGCGCGGCTTGGCGCCGCGGAACTCCTTGGTCGTCGCCACGTAGTCGGCGTCCTCAACATCAACCGGCAGCATGAATCCAGCAATCCGCCTCCACCGAAGTCAGGGACCCCCACATCAGCGATGTCTCTTGGTCAGGGGAGTAGCTCCAGCCGTTCGCAGTGGTTCGGCCGCACGATGCCGAAGTGCCGCCGGTCGAGTGTCGCGACCGTGGTCACACCGAGGCGTTCTGCCAAGACGATGACCGATGCATCGACGGTGCCCAGCGGCAGATCGTCATAGGCATGCACCAGTTCGGCAATGCGAAGCCAATCGCTGGCAACCACCGGTTCAGTGATCAGATCACCCGAGGCGAGATCACCCAGGAAACGCACCTCGGCTGTCGTGCCCAGGCGCGTCCCCACAAAGTAGGCCACCTCGGTGATCACCAAGGTGGGAACGATCAGCGGCCCCGGATGGTCTGAGAGCAACTCGAGACTGGCTGCGTGATGCCGGTCGTCTGCGTCGATATAGGCATACAAGGGACCCGCATCGACGATTAGCGCGATGACGTCACCTCGCTGGCCAGGATGTCCTCGATGCGCTCAGAGATGTCCGACTGACCGCTGCGGCCTGCTGCCGCTGCACCCAGACGCCGTCTCGGAGCGAGATGGCACTCGATGGCCTCTCTCGTCAACTCCGAGATCGTGATGTTGCGCCGGGCGGCCTCGTGCCGCAGACGGGTGTCGAGTTCGACAGGTAGCTTCACGGTGGTCCGCATCATGTATGCCAGCATATCCTCGACATCGGGCTTGTCAGGAGCACGACCGCCAGCCTCTTGGGCTAGGCGTGGGTGCGCAGGGCGTCGCTGTAGTTGGCTGAGGCGAATTCCCAGTTGATCAGGTGCTCGACGAAGGCATCCACGTAGGCAGCGCGGGAGTTCTGGTAGTCGAGGTAGTAGGCGTGCTCCCACACGTCGATCACGAGCAGCGGGGTTAGGTCGTCGGTCAGGGGCGTCTGGGCGTCGTCGGTCTGGACGATCCGCAGCGATCCGGCGTCGGCTGCATCTGCATCGAACACGAGCCAGCCCCAGCCCGAAGCGAAGTTGCCGACCGCTCCTGCGGCAAAATCGGCCCGGAACGCGTCCACGCCTCCAAAGCTCGCCTCCAGCGCCGCCGCCAGGTCTCCACCAGGCTCACCGCCGCCACCGGGCGACATCGACTGCCAGTAGAAGTTGTGGTTCCACGTCTGTGCTGCCGCATTGAACAGACTGCCTGCTGGCAGCGAGCACACCAGATCCTCCAGCGCCCGGCCTTCGTCAGGCGTTCCGGCGATGCCGTTGTTCACAGCGTTGACATAGCCAGCGTGATGCTTGCCGTAGTGGAAGCTGATCGTGCGCTCGCTGATGTGCGGGGAGAGCGCATCGGGAGCGTAGGGAAGGTCTGGCAGCAGGATGGTCATCTGAGCCCCACGTGGTCACCGGCCCAGGCGAGTATGCCAGCAGAACCCAGAACTTCAGCGTTGGCAGGGCATGCAGCCCGCGGCCCGGGCGTTCCCGCGCGGCGATATGGTGCGGCGCGTGCGGCTGGTGGGCATATACGACGCTCACGGCGGCCTCGTCGGAGAGCTCCGCTATGCGATCGGCAAGCTGAGGGGTCGCCACAAGTGCGCGCTGTGCGACCTCACTCACGGCTGGAACCCGATGGGCTCGCGCCAGTGGAAGCAGGCCTGTACGGCCTCGCCGGTCGAGCTGGAGCTGGTGCATCGCAACGAGGCCACCGCCGCTCAACTCGCTGCCGCAGTCAAGCTCCCTGCCATCGTGGCCTACGACGGCGCGCTCTGGTCGGAGGCGCTCAGCACGGCTGACATTGAGGCCTGTGCGGGCTCGCCGGAACTGCTGCTCGACCGTCTCACCCAATGGTGAAGCTCTCGGGGGAAGTCCATAGCCTTCGAGGCCACTGGCCTCGTGGCTGGCAGTACCGTCCTGTCTCGCATGCCGATGGCCGAAAGGTGAATCCGTCGATGAAACCAGCCCTCTGGCGCAGGCTTCTGGCCTTGTTCTTTGCGACCGCCCTGCTGGCGGTTGCGTGCGCTCCCGATGAACATGATGCGGTCAGCGAACCCGAAGCGGCCGACGATGAGGCGGCCGAAGTTCAGCCCGACGAGATAGAGGCTGCCGACTCAGCCGCAGAGCCCGAAGCGGCCGACGAACCGGCGCCTGCTGACGAACCCGAGCCTGCTGACGAACCCGAACCCGCAGACGAGCCCGCCCCAGAGCCCATCGGCGAGCCGGTCGATCTGGGCGAGTTCAACGACTACGAGCCCGGTGATCCAGACGCAACTCTGCTGCCGGTGGATTCGGATGTGCTGATCGACCAGCTGCCCAACGGCCTCACCTACTACCTGCGTTCGAACGACTCGCCGGGCAAGTCGATCATGATGCACTTGGTCGTCAATGCGGGGGCCGTGCTTGATCCCGACGGCTCAGAGGGTGCAGCTCACTTCCTGGAACACATGATGTTCAACGGAACCGAGCGCTTCTCCAAGAACGAGCTCCTCCAGGTGCTGCGCGACTTCGGCACCGACTTCGGGCCCGATCTGAACGCGTACACCAGTCCCGACGAGACCGTCTACATCCTCGATTTCAAGCTTGACCACCCCGGCGCCATCGGCCTGGGCTTCACGGTGCTGTCCGAATGGGCGTCAGCGGCCACGCTGCTGCCTGCCGACGTCGATGCCGAGCGAGGGATCGTCCTGGACGAATACCGGCTGCGCGACGAGTCGGCGTCGGGCAGGATCTCGAACTTCCTCGACGCCATCTACTACTCGGGAACCGTCTATGAGGGCATCCTCGTCGGCGGCAGCGAGGAATCCAATCTGTCGATGACCGCTGAGGACTTGCGCGGCTTCTACGACACTTGGTACCGCCCGGACAACATGGCAGTGGTGGTCGTGGGCGACTTGCCCGTTTCGGAGATGCAGACGCTGGTGGAGCACTACTTCGCGGAGCTGGAGGCGCGCACGCCGACGGCACCGCCGCAGCCCGATCGGTCTGCGTTCACCGCAGACTTCGTCGACGAGCCCGTGACCGATGTGGTCACGCACCCCGACCACGGCCCGATCTACATCTCGCTCGACTGGCAGCTGCCCGCATGGCCTGAAGGGACCGTAGGCGGCGAGCGGCTTCGGTTCATGGAGAACCTGATCGCCCGCCTGCTCGACATCCGGCTCGATGCCGCGTTCCAGGCCGGTCAGATGTCACAAGCCACCGAACCGCACTTCGGCGCGTTTCCCGCAGCACGCGGCCTGCGCCTGTACGGCACGAACTATCAAGGCCCCGATCTCAACCAGGCAACCACCGACTACATCTCGGTGGTGCAGGGCGCGGCGCACTTCGGCTTCACCCAAGCGGAGTTCGACCAAGCGGTGAGCGCGATTCGCACCTCGCTTGAATTCCAGCTCGACAGTGACGAGACCCGGCAGGACCGCGAGTACTCCTTCGGCTACGCAGCGCATTTCCTCAGCGGTGCCGATATCTCATCGACGCCGGACCGGGTGGCCCGGCTGACCGCGCTCCTCGACACCTACACGGTCGAAGAACTGACCGCACACCTGCGTTGGCTTTTGGAGATCGCGCCGCCGCTGGTGGTGTCGATCGGACCCGACCCGGCGGACGTGCCGACTGCGGAGGAACTGCGTGCCGCGGTGGATGCGGCGGTTCCGCTGGCACCGCCGGCGGCGCAGGAGGCCATCGACGCACTCATGGCACGGCCGGATCCGACAGCGCCCGCTGCTGAACGATCAGTTGGCCTGTTCGACGACGCCTATGAGTGGGAATTCCCCAACGGGGCGACGGTGGTGTTCGCGCCATCGGACATTGCGGCCGGCGAGGTGACGGTGGTGGCGGAAAGCCTGGGCGGCTGGTCGTCACTGTCGGTGGGCGACTCGGCCTTGGTGCGCCACGCTGTGGGCGCGGTCGCTTCGAGCGGCGTCGGCGACGCTACGGCCACGCAGCTCGACGAGTACTTGGCCACTACGACAGCCCGGGTCAGCCCATTCATCGCCGAGCACTCCGAGGGTTTCTCGGGCGCTGCGGGGGCGGGCGACCTCGAAGCGCTCTTCGCGCTGCTGCACCTGTATGTCACTGAGCCGCGCATCACCGAGGTGGCGGTCAACGAGCAGATCCAAGCGATGCGCACCCGCCTGGCGAACGCCGAGACCTTCCCGCAGTGGATCTCGGAGCTGGAACTTCTCGAAGCGCTGTTCCAAGGCAGCCCCTGGTACCAGTTCATTGCCACTCAGGATCAGATCGACGCCACCACCCCCGATTCGCTGCTCGGCCTCTACCGAGCACGGCTGAGCGATGTGGACGATCTGGTGGTGGCAGTAGTCGGCGACATCGACCGGGCCACGGTGGCCAACTTGGCGGCGCGCTATATCGGCACGCTGCCCGCAGGAACGGATGACACGTTCGCCGACCACAACCCGGGCTTCCCATTGGGCGTTCAGCGCATCACGATTCCGGTCGACGCTGACTCCGGCGCGGCGGGTCTCGACATCGTGTTCGGCGCCCCGACGGTGCTCACCGTCGAGAGCCTCGTCCTCGCCGACGTGACTGCAGCCGTCATCAACGACTTGCTCGACGGTCGAGTACGCGAGCAACTCGGCGAGACCTACTCGGTCAGCGCCTCTGTGTCACCCGACGACGCGACAGGCAAGTGGACGGCACGCATCAGCACCACCGGTCCGTCGGATGGGCTCGAGACGAGCCACGCCGCCATCGTGGAGACCGTGGCGGAGCTGATTGCCGACGGTCCGACTGACCGCGACTTGCAGCAGGCGATCTCGGTGACGCGAGACAATTACGTGCTCGAGTCGAACTCCTCGATCGTCAACCCGCTCCTGCGGCGCCACCACGCCGATGACAGCAACGTCGGCACGCCTGCTCAGCGACGAGCTGTGCTCGACGGGATCACGGCCGCCGAGGTGCAGGCACACATCGCGCTGTGGTTCAACCTCGAGCACCGCATCGAGGTGTTCCGCTCCGAGCAGTAGCGGGAAGATCAAGCCGGTGCCCGAGCGACGCCGGAGTGCCATCGGCGGCGGGTAGGCACTCAAGCGACAGATTGACCAGGGGCACCTTCCCCCGACGCATCATCGCGGTAGCGGACCCTGACCAGCGTCAGCCCCTGCGGCGGTGCGATGGGTGCCGCTGCGTTGCGGCTGCGCGCAGCCAGCACGCCAGGCACCTCGTCGGCTGCGCGATCACCGCGCCCCACAGCTACGCATTGACCGACGACGGCCCGCACCATCTGGTGACAGAAGGCGTTGGCCTCGATCTCCAAGAGCAGCGACCGGCCGAGTGCTAGCGCATGAGAGCTGCGGGTGCCCCCGCCAGCGTCTGCATCTGCATCTGCGTATGACGATTCGTCCCCAAGGTGCGCCACGACGCTCCAGCGGGCGTGCGCGACGGTGCGCACCAGCGAGGCGTCGAGGCGATCCTTCGGTCGCCGGCAGAACGAGGCGAAGTCGTGCTCGCCGACGAAGTGACCCGCAGCGGCGTTCATCTCGCCGACGTCGAGCGGCGCAGCAACGTGCCATTCGAGGTCGGCGAAGCGGGGATCGGGATGCGCGTCGTTGCGGATGCGGTACTCGTAGGCACGGGCGGTTGCTGAATGGCGAGCATCGAAGCTGTCGTCGACGAATGCGGCGGCTGTCACCACGATCTCAGGGTTCAGCTGACGGTTCAGCGCGGACGGCAGGAGCGACAGTCCGACTGGGCTGTCCTCGCCCTGCCCTGCCCCGTCGGCAGTGCTGGACCTTTGAGTGCCCCCGGCCCGGCGCTGTCCGCCACGACTGCCGCTGAGCCGCCGCAGCCCCTCACCGCCGATCCGAAACGACACCACCTGCCCGGTGGCGTGCACGCCTGCATCGGTGCGCCCGGCCACGGTCAGCGCAGGCGCTTCGCCCAGAACGCGTTCGAGAGCGTCACCCAGCTCGCCGGCGACCGTGCGCACGCCCTCATTGGCAGCGAAGCCGCGAAATCCCGTGCCGCGGTACGCCACCTTCAGCCGCACTGTCCGCACACCGTGCTGCTGTGCGGCACTTCGCTGAGATGGCCGTTCTTGCTCCATATCCGACATGGCTGAGGCTACGCAGGGATCGCGCCCGCGCAGTCAGCCTCGCTCACGACGAGACAGCCGCAACAGCGTGCCAGTCCATCTTGTCGAGTTCCGCCTTCAGCCGCCGCTTTGCCTTGTGCTCGGTGCGCACTCGCTCGAGCAGCGCATCGAATCGCTGGGGCTCGCCTGCTTCGGTCGCCAAGCGGCGGATGCGATCCATCAGTTTCACCGCCACCTTGTACTGGTCGGGCTTCTTGCGATTGATGATCGCCAGCACCTGAGACTCGTAGATGACGATCGAGTCCCCCGGGTCGCCGGCTTCGCGTTGACGTGCCAGCGTCATCCACATGGGCCGGCTGGTGCCGTAGGCCAGTGCAGCTTCCCAGGCCTCCGCCACACGGCCCTCGTAGAGCAGAATTTCGGTCAGGATCGCTGCAGCAGCAGGCGAGGCTGACGCAGTGTCTGACATGACATCTGCGGCTGCGAGGTCTGTCGATGGCCGTGATGTCCGCACATCGGCCGAGATGGCGGCCGTCGGCTCGACAGGGTGCTCGGGTGACGGCGAAGGGGCGGCGCCCAGCCGAGTCAACAAGTGACGTCGGCATCTGTCGAGCCAGTCTGAGTCGCTGCTCTGCTGGTGCAGTTCCCGGTAGGCACCCAGCGACGGGCTCGCCTCGAACGCCTTCCAGTACAGATCGACAGCCGCGCCGTCCCTGCCTCGTTCGCGCAGCTTGCGGGCCAACAGGTCGCGTGCTTCGCCTGCCTGCCACGATCCGTGACCCAATCCGGACAGGCCGCGCCGTGCCCAGGTGATCGCGTCGTCGTCACGGCCGGCGCGTTCGAATGCAGCGGCGATCTCTGCCATGTCGGTGGGGCGTATCCGATCCCGTCGGTGCGCCTCGACGAGTGCGTCGGGGTCGGCAGTGCCGAGGGCCCAGCCGATCATCGCTTGGCGAACGCTGAATGCGCCGTGCGCCCATTCGTCGCCGGAGGGGTCGAGCTTGCGCCATTCGGGCTCGATCGCACGACGGAACGCTGCGAGACCTGCGGCGCCGAGAATCGCTGCGTAGGTGGCAGCGCAACGATGAAAGCCGTCGAGTTCGGAGGTCAGTTCGAGCTTCGCGAGACGCTTGGCCAGCGCAACCGGGTCTAACTCGCCGGCTGTGCAGGCTTGCAGATGCAGCGCGGAGAGCTGATCGGAAATACCGCTCAGCCATCCGTCCGAGTCGTCCATGTGAGCCATCGCCCGATCCGCACGTTGGTGCGCGTACTCGGCAAGCTTCGCGACGGCGTCATGGTGCCCGGCCTTCCCGAGGTCGGCAACGGCTTCGATCATGTCGTTGACGCCGGCCGCCCAGTCGGCCGCTTCGTAGTAGCTCACGAAGTCACCGGTGCTGAAGGCGCTCCTGATGCGCCTGCGCCATTCCTTCAGGTCGGGTCCGACGCCGCGCACGGCTTTCGCCTCGGTCAGCAAGCGCTCACGCAGCCGCCAGTCTCGACCGCACTGTTCAAGCACAGTGTCGGCGAGTCGGCCTGTTTCGAGACCCCGCACGAACTCAGCGAGCAACTCCGCATCAGGGTCGACGTCGCGGCTGGGGCGGGATCGGCGCCCTGTCGTCGCGGAACGGCCGGATTCGCCTGTGCCGGACAGGTCGCTCGAGCGCACCAGCGACAGCGCCACAGCGGTGCAGTGCTTGCAGAACGAGCCGTCTTCAGCTGCGGGGCACGAGCAGGACCAGCCCATCCCGTCGTCGCTGAGCCACAGTTCGACGACATAGGGCAGCGTGCCCCGCACCGTCGCCCGTACCCGGTCGCTGTGAGATGCCACCGATCCGACGCGGCCGTCGCGGAAGTAGGCGAGGCCCCGGAAGAAGGCCCCAGACCCGGCTAAGTCCTCGATCAGCTGCTCGTCCAGCGCCTCGCCCAACTTGTCCGCGATGTCCATGCCCCACTCCTACTCGCTGCCATAACCGTGTCCGAGGTCGCCATACGGGTCGCACGAGCCATCTCAGGCTTGTTCGTTGCTAGCGCTCACATGCACGAAGGGTGTGCAGCAGCGGTCATTCGGTTGAGGGACGAGCGCCGAAGACCGAATCGAGATCGCAGGCGAAGCCGGGCAGCACGTCCGCTCCGTCAAGGGCATCTTCGGGGCCAAGGACGGCGACCGGCAGGTCGGGGCTATGGACCTCGACCGTGCGGGTTTCCGGGTAGAGCACCCAGACGAGATTCACGCCGTAGTCGACCCACATGCGGCCACGCCCATGGTCGTATCGGCGGCTGTCCGAAGGCGACTTGACCTCGACCACGAGGTCGGGCACCGCTTCTGGGTAGCCGGGTATGTCAGCGTCGAGCGGGATCTTCTCAGCGGAGGTGTACGCGATGTCCGGCTCGCGCACGGTGTCGGGGTCGCGTTCGAGCCACACGCCCGAGTCGGACGCCACCAGCGAGCCCAGCCCACGCGGCTCGGCGAAGTTGAACAAGTGGGCGACGAGTCTCACGACGATTCTGCCGTGGCGGTGTCCTGGCGACATGGTCTCGTGAAGCACTCCCCGGACGAGTTCGCCGCGAACGCCTTCGCTGTGGAGCCGCAGCAGGTCATCGGCGGTCAGCAGCGGTACCTCGGCCGCTGGCTGATTGTATGTTTCGACAACTTTCATACTATTTCCTGCCACCAACATGTGACTCAGCCACATACTACCCGTGCCTGCGGGGCCCAATCGGAGTGAAATCGGCACCCTGCCGTCTCGCCTTGGGGCAAGTGCCCGTCCTGTCCACCGTCGGGTGCTGCTCTGGCCGTGCTGCGCCTCTGCTTCGCGAGGCATCGAGGCGGTAACTTCGCTGGGAGCGGTGCGGGCACAGCCGGGCATCGCCCGAACCGCATCGGCCAAATCACAGGGGGATACCGCACATGCTCGATACCAGGATTGCGGGCGGCACGATCATCGACGGCACAGGAGCGCCGCGCTTCGAGGGCGACCTCGGCATTGCGGACGGGCGCATCGTGGCCGTCGGCGACGAGGCGGTGCAGGCGGCCGGCAGCGCTGCCCAGACCATCGACGCCTCCGGCATGGTGGTCGCGCCCGGCTTCGTCGACATCCACACGCACTTCGACGCCCAGGTCTTCTGGGACACCACCCTGTCCCCGTCGCCATTGCACGGCGTGACCACGGTGATCGGCGGCAACTGCGGCTTCACCATCGCCCCGCTGGAACCCGACCACGGCGACTACCTGATGCGGATGCTCGCCCGGGTGGAGGGCATGCCGCTCGAATCACTGCAAGAGGGCGTGCCGTGGGACTGGCGCAGTTTCGGCGAATACCTCGACTCGATCGACGGAACACTGATGCCCAACGCCGGATTTCTGGTCGGGCACTGCGCGCTGCGGCGGATCGTGATGGGGGAGCGCTCGGTGGGCCACGAGGCCACGCCCGACGAGCTCGAGGCCATGAAGCAGCTGCTGGCCGAGAGCATCGCCTCGGGCGGGCTGGGCTTCAGCTCGTCGTGGGCCAAGACACACAACGACGCTGCCGGCGAGGCGGTGCCCTCGCGCCACGCCTCCACCAGCGAGCTGATCGAACTGTGCTCGGTGCTGCGGTCGAGCCCGGCGGTAGCTCTCGAGTTCATCCCCACCATCGAGCACTTCGACACCGACGTGTACCAGCTGCTCGCCGACATGTCGGTGGCGGCGGACAGGCCGCTCAACTGGAACGTGATCTTCGCCAACGGCCGGCACCGAGATGTCATTGCCCAGAAGCTCGAGGCCAGCAACTTCGCTGCTCGCCAAGGCGGGCGTGTGGTGGCGCTGACCGCCCCGATGCCCGCGGTCAGCCGTCTGTGCTTCGAGAGCGGATTCCTGCTCGACACGCTGCACGGCTGGGCCGAGCCCATGGCGCTGCCGCCGGCAGAGAAAATGCAGCTGCTGGCCGACTCGCAGCGCCGCGCCGAGCTGAACGATCTCGCCCAGCAGCCGAGCGCATTCCGGGGCGTGGCTCGCTGGGAACGTCTCACCGTCGGCGAGGTCACCAAGCCCGAGCTCACGCACTTCGAAGGCCGCACGATCGGCGAGATTGCCGACGAGCAGGGCATCACGCCGTGGGATGCGCTCTGCGACTTGGTGGTTGCCGATGATCTCAAGACCGGCCTGTACCCGCGTGCTGCTGGCGACGACGACGACAGCTGGGCACTGCGCCAGGAGCTGTGGAACGACGACCGCTGCGTGATCGGCGCATCGGACGCGGGCGCGCACCTCGACTTCCTGGCCACCTTCAACTACTCGACGTACCTGCTGGCCGCCGCCCGTGACCGCCAGATGCTCGAGCTGGAAGACGCCATACACAAGCTCACTGACGTTCCGGCCCGCCTGTACGGCCTCGCGGACCGCGGCCGCCTGGCCGAGGGTTGCCATGCCGATGTCGTGGTGTTCGACCCCGACGAGGTGGCGCCCAAGCCGATCGAGGTGCGCGAGGACCTACCCGGTGGTGCGTGGCGCCTCTACGGCGAGGCCGACGGCATCGACACGGTGCTGATCAACGGCGAGGTCGCCGTCAGCGGAGGCGAGTTCACCGACGCGCGGCCGGGGACCCTGCTGCGGGCTGGGCGAGACACGGTGCCGGTGACCGCAACCGGCTGACAAACCAAGCCGCAACTGCGCCTGCGCCGGCACCCCGCAGCGTGGTCGCCGTTGCCCGGTAGCCTTGCCGGGTCCGATGCCCAGTGCCGATGCACGGTTCTGGGACGAAGCCGACACCATCCCATGCGGAGTTCCAGCGTGCGCACTTATGCCCCCAGAGCATCTGAGATCGAGCGCTCCTGGTTCGTCGTCGATGCCGAGGGCATGGTGCTGGGTCGCATGGCGACCGAGGTCGCCAAGATCCTGCGCGGCAAGCACAAGCCCACCTTCGCCCCCTACATCGACGGCGGCGACCACGTCGTCGTGGTGAACGCCGACAAGGTTGTGCTGACCGGTGACAAGGCCACCAACAAGCTCGTGCACCGCCACTCGGGCTACCCCGGCGGTCTGCACAGCGAGAGATACGGCGACCTGCTGGCCCGCCGACCGGCAGACGCGGTGCGGCGAACCATCCGCGGCATGCTGCCGCACAACCGCTTGGGCCGGGCTCAGCTGCGCAAGCTGAAGGTGTACGCCGGGCCCGATCATCCCCATGCCGCTCAGCAGCCCCAGCCGCTGCCGCTGCCCCACGCCATGGCGCACTGAGACGCCGTTCCGAACGCTGTAGCCGATACGCCACACCCGACGAGAAAGACCCCGATTTCGTGCCCGTTCCGCTGACGCAGACCACTGGCCGCCGCAAGCGTGCCGTCGCCCGGGTGAGGTTCCTGCCCGGCAGCGGCAACATCTCGGTGAATGATCGCCCGTTCGAGGAGTACTTCACGTCGTCGGTGCACCGCATGGAGATCACCGAGCCGCTGCGACTCACCGAGGCCGCCGCGAACTACGACGTCAGCGCCACCGTGGACGGTGGCGGGGTGGCGGGACAGGCCGGCGCATTGCGCTTGGGCATTGCCCGCTCGCTGGTGGTGCTCGACCCCGAGGTGCGGCCGACGCTGAAGTCGGCCGGCCTGCTGCATCGCGACGACCGCAAGAAGGAATCCAAGAAGTACGGCCTCAAGAAGGCCCGCAAGGCGCCCCAGTATTCCAAGCGTTAGCGGCCGGTCTGGTCTCGGCGGCTGGTCCCAGCAATCCAGCGGTCAGGTGCAGGCTCGGCGGCGAAGCGTGATGGGACTCAGTTTCGGCACCGACGGCGTTCGAGGGAGCGCCTTCGACGACATCGACGAGGTTGTCGCACACGCTCTGGGGCGCGCGGCGAACCGGGCGCTGTTCGCAGGCAAAGATGCTGCGCGCTGGGCGGTCGGACGCGACACACGCGCATCGGGTCCTGCGCTGGCGCGAGCGCTCGCTGCCGGCTTGCGCGCGACCGGGGCTGAGGTCATTGACCTCGGCGTCGTGCCCACACCGGTCGTGGCATTCGCAGCCCAGCACCTCGGCACCGCCGGCGCCATGATCTCCGCGTCCCACAATCCGTGGCATGACAACGGCGTCAAGCTGTTCGCCGCGGGCGGCACCAAGCTCAGCGATAGCGAGCAGTCCGCGGTAGCACGGCGGCTCGAAGACCTGCGGCTGACCCACGGCGACCGGCCGTCGGCGGCAGAGATCGCGCGCCGACGCGACGCGGTTCCGCCGACCGTCTCGGACACGGGCCCCGGAACCGCTCCTTCGGTCGACTCCTCTGCTCGCGCTGCGGCCGAACCCGCGGTCGGTGCTGTCGAAGTTCAGGCGGCTTCGACGAGCGAGACAGCCCGAATGCTGGATGCGTATGAGCACTCGCTGAGCGCTGCCATCGACGGTCGCACGCTCGACGGCCTGCACCTGGTGGTTGACGGCGCCAACGGGGCCAGCGCATCGCTCGCACCCGCAGCGCTGCAGCGGCTGGGCGCGCAGGTCACAGCGCTCTTCTGCGAGCCCGACGGTCGCAACATCAACGACGGCTGCGGATCGGTGAATCCTGGCGCGCTGGGGGCGGCGGTTCTCGACATCGGCGCAGATCTGGGCGTGGCGTTCGACGGTGACGGCGACCGGCTGATTGCGGTGGACAGTGAGGGGCAGATCATCGACGGCGATCGCCAGATGGCACTGTTCGCGGTTGACCTGGCGGAGCGGGGCCTGCTCGCCGGCAACACGCTGGTCGTGACCGTCATGTCCAACCTGGGGTTGCGCCGGGCGATGGCCGAGGCCGGCATCGAGGTAGTCACCACCGCAGTCGGGGACCGTGCGGTGCTCGAAGCATTGGATGCCGGCGGCCACAGCCTCGGCGGCGAGCAGTCGGGTCACATCGTCTTCCGGCACGAGGCCACCACCGGCGATGGGCTGCGCAGCGCGGTCCACCTGGCTGATCTCGTTGCCCGGCGGGCCGCAGGCGGGATGCCGCTGACGAGCGCCACTGTGTCTGCCGATGCGCCGCTGACGAGCGCCGCACTTGCGTCGCAAGCGATGCAGGCTGCTCCACAGGTGCTTCGCAGTGTGCCGGCCGAGTCGGGATCGCTCGCTGCCGAAACTCAGCGTGCGGTCGATGACATCGCTGCTGGGGCAGGCTCTGACGTGCGTGTGCTGGTCCGCGCCAGCGGTACCGAACCGGTCATCCGCATCATGGTCGAGGCCCCGACCGAGCGCGCGGCAACCGACCTGGCAGACCGCCTCGCCGATGTGGTCGTGGAGGGACCTGGCGCGGCTGACGCCGCTGAGTCATAGGCGCGGCCGGCACCGCGCGTGATCAGGTGTAGACGTTCAGGAACGCCTCGTTGAGCCGGCGGTCTACGTAGAACACGCCCTTGCCGAGCTGCTCGGCATCCCATGTGCGCTGTGGCACATCGGGGTAGTGGATATAGCCCCCCGAGAACACCTCATTGCGATTGCCCGACGGATCCCAGAAATAGATCGTCTGGCCCCGGGTGATGCCGTGGCGAGTCGGGCCGATGTCGACGGGGATGTCGTAGCGGCTCATGACGTCGCCTGCATGGGCCACGTCGTTCCAGCTCTCCAGAAAGAACGACACGTGGTGGAAGATGGCCGGCTCCTCGGCCGCGACGAACGCGACGTCGTGGGCCTTGTTGGCGCAGGTGAGGAACGGCGCCACGTACGTCCCGTCCGGCGCCTTGACCACCTCGGAGACCTCGAAGTCGAGCACGTCGGTGAACAGCGCGACCGTCTCGGCGATGTTCGGCCCGTACAGCAGGCAGTGATCCATCCGGGTGGCCCGCATGCCACGGGGCTCTTCGTCCCACACATCGGGGTTGTGCGTCGGCGGCGTCTTGTCGGCAATCGCCATGTCGGCGTACAGGTGGATGGTGTGCCCGGCGGGGATCTGAAAGCTGACCACGCGGCCGAGCCCGGGCTGTGACCCCGGCTCGAGGTGGTCTACCTCGACACCGTGTGCGTACAGCCGGTCGGTCAGCTCGCTCAGGTCGGCGTCGTTGCGCACCTTGAAGCCCATGAAATCCATGCCGGGTTGGTCGGCGGGCCGCAGGATCACACTGTGATGGTCGAATTCGTCGTAGGCCTTGAAATACTCACGGCCGTCATCGCCGGTCCCGACGTGGGAGAGGCCGACTCGATCGCGGTAGTGCACGATCGATCCTTCGATGTCGGTGGAGCGGATCTGTACATAGCCAGCTCGCATGACTCCCCTGATTGCCATGGCGATACCCCCAATTTGTGAGCAGGTTCACATATCTAATCACGCAGCCCCCACGCCCGCCGCCGGTGGCTGCTCACCGGGCCGACTGGCTGTCAGGTGCTCGGTACCCTCGCTGATGTGTGCGGGATTGTGGCCGTCATCGGCCGCCGCGACGACCGGGTTGCGCTGGAGGCGTCCACGGTGGTCCCGCGGCTGCACGACGCTGCCGACCGGCTCGCCGCAGCGGCGTCCGGGGGCAGCTCCGGTACCCCCTTCGACAGACACGACCCCCTCGATCAGCTTGAAGCCGCCAGCGCAGTGCTGCACGAGGTCGACGAGGCGCTGCGATCGCTTCCCGGAGTCCGCCTGCTGGTATCCGACGCCAAGTGCGTGCTCGACATCGAGACCGCCTTGGCGACGGTGGATGAACTCATCGCCGATATCGACAGTGCCGTTGATGCGGGCGATGTGCTGCCCGGCGACGAGGGCGCCCGCATCGAGCGCATCAATGCCTGCCTGAGCGAGCTGGCCGACCACGCTTTCGCCCTGCGCCGGGACCGACTGCGGATGGCGCGGGAAGTGATCGGGCTCTGGGGCGGCACACCTCCGGCGGCGGCCGTCGGCGGGCTCTGGTCGATCCAGGTGGCGCTGTCCGCACTTGACCGTCTCGAAGTTCGTGGGCGGGATTCGGCCGGGTTGCAGGTGTTCGTACACGGAGCACGGCTTGACGCCGGTGTCGGTGGTGCGAACGGCGGCCGGCTCACCGATCCACTGTTCGGTGCCGGTGCGGCGCGCGACACGGGCAACGGGCTGGCGTTCGTGTACAAGACAGCGTCGGAAATCGGCGAGCTCGGCGACAACACGACGGCTTTGAGATCGCAGATCCGCCAGGACAGCTTGCTGCGCTGGGCGCTGTGCGCCGACGGTGCCGAGACGGTCGTGCTGGGCCACACCCGCTGGGCCAGCATCGGCATCGTCTCGGTGCCCAATACCCATCCCCTCGATGCGTGGGATCCCTCGGCCTCAGGCGCGGATGTCGCGCACATCTCTGATCCGAATGGCGGCGATGTCGCGCCCTTCTCTGATTCGAATGGCGGCGATGTCCCGCACATCGCCGCGGTGCTCAACGGTGACGTGGACAACTACGCCGACCTGATCGCGCAGCGACGGATTCAGATTGCGCCCGAGATCACCACAGACGCCAAGGTCATCCCGATGATGCTGCGCCAGGCGCTCTCGGCAAGCTCGAACGTCGAGCGTTCCACGGGAAACTCTGAGCAGCTTCGGCAAGCCTTCGCTGGGTCAGAGCAGCTTCGGCAAGCCTTCGCTGATGCCGTCAGCAGCTTCGAGGGCTCGGTGGCGATAGCGGCGCATGTCTCCGCGATGCCCGACGTGGTGGCGCTGGCACTGCGGGGGAGCGGGCAGGCGCTGTACGTGGGTGCGACGGGCCCGTCATACGTCGTCGCCAGCGAACCGTACGGCTTGGTTGAGGAATGCCGCCAGTACGTCCGCCTCGATGGAGAGACCCCGTCCGATCCGGCGAACCCTGTGGGCAGCCGCGGCCAGATCATGCTGGTCGGTGCGCCCGCCGGCGCGGCAGCCGAACTCACCGCGCTCAGGCGCCTTTCCTACGACGGCACGGCGTTGCCCGTCGAAGCCGGTGACGTCGTGACCGCCGAGGTCACCACCCGTGACATCGACCT
>JAJDZE010000042.1 GCA_022824805.1 Acidimicrobiia bacterium
ACAGGCTCGAGCTCGTGGCGACGGACGGGCCCGCTGACCTCGCCGTGTCGTTCCACCGCATCGACCCGTCCCATGGC
Organism: Acidimicrobiia bacterium; assembly: GCA_022824805.1. GTDB lineage: Bacteria > Actinomycetota > Acidimicrobiia > Acidimicrobiales > Poriferisodalaceae > Poriferisodalis. The sequence continues at coordinate 78 of JAJDZE010000042.1, forward strand.
CGGCCGGCGTGTCCCGTCCAGGTGCTGTGTCTGCCGCCCGCGAACGGCGGCCCGGCCCGGTCGCAGCGTCGCACGCTGCGGGCGGCTACCGCCGAGACGGCCCTGCTCGACATGGTCGAGCATCCCGACAGATGCGGCGGCATGGACCACGTCGCCACGATCGCCCGCAAGATGCTGTTCTGGGGCCTGCTCCACCCGACCCAGCTCGCCGAGGTCTCTGACTTGTATGCACCGCAAGTGGCGCGCCGCACCGGCTCGATGCTTCAACAGCTCAGGGGAGTGCAGCACCGGATCCTGCTGGGTCCGCTGATGCGCAGGGTTCGCAGCCGGCCGACCGGCCCCCATGTCGAGATGCACAGCGCCGCACCGGACGCATCGCTGAGACCGGACCGCTGGGGCGTCACCTCTGCGCGCCCGCTGGACCCCGACGCATGACCGCTGCCCCTGGCTGGGACCACATCATCGAGCAATGGCAGAGCACGGCACCGTGGAAGCTGCCCGAGCATGTGCTGCAAGACCTGGTGCTCAGCCGAATCATCGTCGAATTCGCGAACGACAAGCGCCTGCGCCACAGCCTGGTGCTGCATGGCGGCACCTGCCTGCACAAGATCTGGCTCGCCAGGCCGCAGCGCTACTCCGAGGACCTCGACTTCCTGTGCGTGAAGCCGTGGCACCTGCCGTCCGCCATGAGGCGAATGAAACGCATCGTCGCCGAAGCGGGCGTGGCAGATGCCCATTTCGACTTCTGGGGGTATCCGTCGTTGGTCGGCTCACAGATCGGCGGGCGGACGATCGACCTCAAGATCGACTTCAACCCAACACCGAGAGCATCACAGCGCGCGTTGCGGAACCGTTCGTCGCAAGGGTGCCTCGTGGTGGAATCCGACTGGTACCGAGGGCAGACCACGCTGATCCCTTGCGCCTCGGCGGTCGACATCCTGGCGTCCAAGATCGCAGCCGTCATGACCCGCGCCAAAGCACGCGACCTCGCGGACCTGACCCTCGGCATCGAGTCGGGCATCGCCAGCGCCAGCGAGGTGGTTGCCGCCTACCAGGAGCACTACCGCAGCAAGGAGCACCCGCGAGTTCTGCGGCCCCGTGTGGATGCGTTGATGACGGACGACTCGTTCCGCAACGACATGGGCGCCGACATGGACTTCATGCCCACTCAGTTCACGGTCGACTCGATGCACGCGGCCGTGGCGACCATCGACGACCACATGGCCCAACACCCATAGCGGCGTTGCTGGCCCAAGCGGACTCTTCGACAAGCGCAGTTCGAGCAGGTTCGCCCGGCGCTGCGAGAACTCGACGGACGGCAGCCGCGACGACTCACCGCCGAGGCCGAGTGTCGCTGTTGGGTTTGCCGGGGCCACCTCAGTCGCAGGCGACGGCGGTTTCGAGGGCGGCACAGATCTGGCGCATCCGCAGGTCGCTGAGCCAACCGAGTCGTGTGACCAGCCATGCTTGGCTCACCAAGTGGACCGAATCAAGGTTGACAGCAGATGGCATCCGCACCGGGTCATCGCCAGGTTCGAGCACCACCTCGCTCTCCAATCCGCGGACGGTCTTCGTGCACGGGGCGACTATCGCTGTTGTCAAACGGTCCAGAGCGGAATCTCGCGAGAGCACCACGACCGGGCGCTCGCCGATGTCCGGCGACTCGCACCACCAGACCTCACCCCGGCGCGGACGCGAGGCTGTCACGACTCTGCCGACGCTTCGTGACTGGGGTCGGGCTCAAGCGCGCGTGCGCTGTTCCTCAAGGCAAACGACTCCAAGTCGCCCCACTCGTCGGGCGTGTTCATCGGAATGCGGTCGTACACCTCGTACTGCGCGTCGATCTCCGCCTTGCGGTGACGCTTGGCGAGGGCCTCGAGCGCAGCATCCATCATCGCCGCATCGCTCTCCCACGCTTGCAGCCCGCGAGCCTGTTCCAGGAGATCACCATCGACCGTTGTGCTTACTCGCCGCCGCATGCCATAACCATAGTATTTCTATGCCACGCCGCCGTCTGGCTGTCAGGCGGTCCAAGCGCTTCGCGTACCGCCGTATGGTCGGTCGTGAATCTTCGCCGGACACAGGTGACGGGGCGGGCGTAAGCTGCGGGCATGGAACTGGGGCCTGTGCATCATGTTTCGATCAACTGCGCCGATGTGGATGCTGCGGCGCCGTTCTACACCGACGTCTTGGGCATGAAGCAGCTCGACCGGCCCGATTTCGGGTTCAACGGTCGCTGGCTGCAGACGCCCGGCGGAGGCGAAGTGCATCTCATAGAAGTGGCCGACTGGGTGCCGCCGAAGGGACAGCACTGGGCCTTCAAGGTGGACGACATCGACGCCACCGTGGCTGAGTTGCGCGACGCCGGCGTGAGGGTCAAGGACCCGGTGGCGCTGCCGGGCACCACCGCCCGCCAGACGTTCTTCTTCGACCCGGCCGGCAACATGATCGAGCTGAACCAGCCCGCCTGACCGCCGAGCATGGGGCTACTCCGTGTGGCTCGCTCAGTTCAGCAAACGGCTTGACACCGCGCTCGCTGATCGCGGTTTCCGTGCGTGCGGCGGTGCTCAGGTGTCGGCGCGGTAGGCGGCGAGGTTCATGACTCGCTCGAACAGCGGCCCGGCGCCGACCTGATCGCACAGATCCTCAAAGCCGCTGAGCGGGCCGCGCCAGGCCAGCTCGTCGACGCTGTCTGACACCGGCGCGTCGGTGCGCACGGTGGCGATGCGGCGGAACAGCAGGGCGAGGTCTCGCTCGCCGGCGAGCGTTGCGGCGAGACCGGCCGCGCCGCGGACCTTCGGCGCCCAGTCGTCGTGCGAATCCGGGATGTTCTCGATGTGGCCGTAGTGCGACAGCATCACCGAGGTCGATTTGGCACCCCATCCCTTCAGGCCCGGAAAGCCGTCGGCGCTGTCGCCGACCAGACCCAGGTAGTCGGGAATCGACTCAGGGCTGACGCCGAACTTCGCCTCTACCCCTGCCACGTCAATGACCTCGTCGGCCCGTCGGTCCCACTGAACAACCTTGCCGCCGACGCACTGGCCCAAGTCTTTGTCGGGAGTGCAGATCAGCACCTGCCCGACGCGGTCGTCGTCGGCAGCCATCGCGGCGCCTGCTGCCATGGCGTCATCGGCTTCGAATTCGATCATCGGCCACACGGCCACGCCCAGCAGCCGCAGCGCTTCCTCGGTGGGATGGAACTGCGACAGCAAGTCGGGCTCGATCCCCGAGCCGTCCTTGTACCCGGGCCACAGATCGTTGCGGAACGACTCCACGACATGGTCGGTCGCCACGGCCACATGAGTTGCACCCCCTTCCAGCAGCATCACGATGTTGCCCAGCACACCGCGCAGCGCCCCGACCTCACTGCCGTCGGCATCTGCCCGACGCGGCACGGCAAAGAAGTGCCGAAACAGCTCGTAGGTGCCGTCGATCAGGTGAACATCGAAACTGGGAGCCAAACCCAGGCCCGATCTGTCGAGCCCAACATCATGACTGTCACACCGGTTGCGTACGTTCGTGTCATGCATCTCTTGTCCATCCAGACGACTCCTCGATCTGAGCCAAGCTGGCCTTGCGCCTCTTCGCATCGAGCACACCGACTGACGCTCGGCACCGCGGCACTCAGCGCTGATGCCAGCTATAGCATCGCAACCTTACGACGTCGAGACGTCTATCGTCACATCAGTGAGCGAGACTGTGCCAGCAAGCGTCTCTCGGCGTCGACCCGGCGAGGTTCGAGATGCAATCGAGGAAGTGCTCAGGCTCGCTACGGGACCTATGCGCGTGAGCGACATCCATGAGGGAGTTGAAACTCGACTTGGAGGTGCCGTCGCAGCCTCGTCCATCCGCAGCTATCTGCGACTCAACTCGAACGCCGACGGCCAGTTCGCCAAGGTGGGCCACGGTGTC
>JAJDZE010000194.1 GCA_022824805.1 Acidimicrobiia bacterium
TCAAAGAAGCCATCGACCACTGGACAGCCCACTGGAACCACGACCCCAAACCGCTGCGATGGACCAAAACCGCAGAACACATCATCGCCAAAGTCAAACGAGCCCGAACCGCCCTAAACAAAACCGCGACACACCACTAGGCCAACGGCATCCTTCAGAACGACAGGCGCCCAGCGTTCCTCCTGACGGGTATGCCACAGTTCAGGAGCGAGATCAAGGATCAGCGTGCGGGGTAGTCGAACCCCGGCGGAAATGCGAGCGTCATCCCAAGCCTCCATCCAATGCAGCCGCATTGCACAGACTGGTCGGAGGGCGCTCATTTGCTCTTCAAGCCAGGCAGCCGTGTCAAGTTGATTCATGCAGCCTGGCGTAGCACGTCGCTGTCTGGAGACGGAGGAGCACCCTGTCATCGGTGTGAGCGCTCAGGAAATGTCGCCGTGCCGAGCCGGGCACACTTCGCGGATTGGACTCCTGTAGCTCTGCTCGGGGGGTACCTTCCCGGGCGCCCCCAAGCAGATGACCAGAGCATGGAGCCGAACCGTCCGTGCAGCGGGCCAAAGTCGCCTACCGCCATGCGAACTGCTAGATGCACCGGCGATTCGGCATCCGCAGAACCTCCGAGCGCAGTGATCGAGCGAATCTGCACGGCCTCATCACTCGCCACTCGCCCAGTGAGCTGGCTGAACGTTGCTCATCGGCCACTGCATCGGTGCCGTTCGCGCACGCGGCCGCCAGCACGACTGCCGCGAACAGACCGAGCATTCGAGCGATGGCCCGGGAGCGCATTACAGCATGCGGCGGGAGCGGAAGTTCTCGTGGTAGCGGCTGGGGGTGGGGCCGCGCTGGCCCCGGTACTTGGAACCGAGCAGCTCGGCGCCGTAGGGGTGCTCGGCCGGTGTGGTCATCTCCATGAAGCTGATCTGGCAGATCTTCATGCTGGGGTACAGCGTGATCGGCAGGTTGGCCACGTTGGACAGCTCGAGGGTCAGGTAGCCGTCCCAGCCGGGATCCACGAAACCGGCCGTCGTGTGGATGAGCAGGCCGAGACGCCCGAGCGACGACTTGCCCTCGATCCGGCCGACGAGATCGTCGGGCATCGCGACGCGTTCGAGCGTGGCGCCCAGCGCGAACTCGCCGGGGTGCAAAATGAACGCGTCGCCCGCGGCAACCTCCACCTCCTCGGTCAGGTCGGTCTGATCCTCGATGACGTCGATGACGCGACGTGTGTGGTTGCGGAAGACCCGGAAGGTCGCAGCCAGCCGCAGGTCCACCGATGAGGGCTGCACTGCTGCGTCGCCCAGGGGTTCGATGATGATGCGGCCCTTCTCGAGCGCGTCACGGATGCTCCGGTCCGACAGGATCACCTCGGCTCCCTTCCGTCTGAATAGGCTCCGGCCTCATTCTGCGGGTGTAGTTCAATGGCAGAACTTCAGCTTCCCAAGCTGATAACGGGGGTTCGATTCCCCTCACCCGCTCAACTCACCCCGCCAGCAGTGTCGCGAGCGCCCAGGTCGCTGCGACCAGTCCTACGAGTGCGAGCGGCAACGCCCGCCGCGCCGGCGCCCGCACCGGCGCTCCCTCCCCGCCGACACGCCGCGGGCGCACCATGGCAGCCAGGTTGCCCACCAACAGCGCGCCGCCCACCGCCAATACGAGGTACGGGATGAGGTCGTCGCCGAGGAACATCGTGCTGCCGCCGTCCGCGGCCAGCACCGGGGCGGCACCTGCGAAATAGTCCTTGACCATCAGCTACTCGTGGGCCATGTCTGCGAACAGCGTGTACTGCGGCATGAACGCCAATCGCGCCGTGCCGGTGGGCCCGTTGCGGTGCTTCGCGACGATGATCTCTGCCATGCCTCGATCGGCAGTGTCCTCGTTGTAGATCTCGTCGCGGTAGATGAACATCACGATGTCGGCGTCCTGCTCGATCGAACCCGATTCGCGCAGGTCCGACAGCATGGGCCGCTTGTCGCTGCGCGACTCCAGATTCCGGCTCAACTGCGAGAGCGCCACGATCGGCGTCTCGAGCTCGCGGGCCAGGATCTTGAGGCCGCGTGAGATCTCCGCGATCTCTACTTGGCGGTTCTCGGCGTTCGCTCGCCCGCTCATGAGCTGCAGGTAGTCGACCACGATCAGCCCCAGACCGCCCAGCCGGCTGCGCAGCCGCCGGGCCTTGGCACGAATCTCGGTGACGGTCACATTCGGGTTGTCGTCGATCCACATCGGCGCGTCGCCCAAGCGACCCACACTGCGCGTGATGTGGTTCCACTCGTCAGCACGCAGCTGGCCCGTTCGCACCCGCGTGGCATCGACCCGTGCGTCGGAGGCCAACAACCGGCCGGTCAGCTCGGCATGGTTCATCTCCAGCGAGAAGAGCAGCACCGGCTGCTGCAGTTCCAAGGCCACGCTCGAGGCCATCGTCAGCGCCAGCGACGTCTTGCCCATGGCGGGCCGGGCACCCACGACGACCAGCGACGACGGCTGGATCCCCGCCAAGATTCGGTCGAGCGAGGAAAAGCCGGTCGCCAGGCCAGAGAACGCGTCGCCCCGCTCGTAGAGCTCCTCCAGCCGGTCGAGGCTCTCGTCGAGCAAGTCGTGCAGGGACTGGGTGGAATCGACGATGCGGCGCTCGGCCACGCTGAACACCAATGACTCAGCTTGGTCGATGGCCGCAGCCGTGTCCTCGGGACGGCTGTGCGCCAGCTCCGAGATCTCCGACGAGACGGCGATCAAGCGGCGCAGCAACGCGGTGTCTTCCACGATGCGCGCGTAACGGTCGACGTGGGTCAGCGTGGGCGTGGCGGCTTCGAGCGCCAGCAGGCGCTCGGCGCCTCCGGCAGCAGCGAGATTGCCGCTGCGTTCGAGTTGATCAGCGACGGTCAGGCAGTCGACCGGTTCGGAGGAGACGTAGAGCGACTCGATCGCCTCGAACACGAGTCCGTTCGCGGGAACATAGAAGTGATCAACAGCGAGACGCTCGACAGCGGCGCCGATGGCATCGTTCGAGAGCAGCATCGCCCCGAGCACCGATTCCTCGGCGTCGATGTTCTGCGGCGGCACCCGACCGCCGCCTCGGCGCGCGAGTTCGGTCGGCAGCTCGGCGAGACTCATCGCCGGATACCTTGCCGCGCGCGCCCTGCGGAACGCTTGGGCACAGCACGGGGAAATCGCGGGGAAATCGCCGTTCGTGGGTGTGCACAATCAGCGAGTTGTCCACAGGTCTCGAAGTGATGATGAGGCACGCCCTCAAGTACACCGAGGGGGTGTCACAAGTCCTGCCAACGCCACAGCGGGCGTGCCTGCGTGGCTCGTCAGTCGAGCGCGACGACCTCGACGTTGAAGGTGAACGACACGTCAGGGTGCAGCTGTGCCGAGACCTCGTGCGTGCCCACGGTCCGGATCGGCGCCTCGATCGTCAGCTTGCGCCGATCGACCTCGGCGCCCGTCCGGGCCGTCATCGCCGCAGCGATCTCCGCGGTCGTGACCGATCCGTAGAGATGCGTCCCGGAGCCAGCCCGGGCAGCAATGATCACACCGTCCGCGACCAGTTCCTTGGCCACACGTTCGGCTGTCTCGCGCACGCGCAGATCACGCGCCGACCGCGCCCGGGCCATGGCCGCTGCTTGGCTGACGGTGCCGTCCGTCGCTCGCAAGGCCAGCCCGCGCGGTATCAGGTGATTCCGGGCGAATCCGTCGGCCACGTCGATCACCGACCCGGCGGTGCCGACGCCGGCGACATCGCTGCGCAGCACGACCTTCATGCCTGCTCCCCCGCCACCGCAGCAGGTGCCGGGGCAACGGCCTCGTCGCGATGCTCGTCGGCCACGTCGTCGTGGTGTTCCCGTTCGTCGCCCGGCGCACCGCCTGCTCGGCCAGCAGGCGGGCGGCGGTCGTCGCCCGGCCGTTGGCCGCGTCGCTTGTCGCCGCGCCGCTGCGTCATCGGCCGGCGCGCATATTCGATCAAGGCCATTTCGCGGGCTGTCTTGATTGCTCGGGCCACCTCACGCTGCTGCTGGCGATTGTTCCCCGAGACGCGCTGAGCCCGGATCTTGGCTCGCTCGGATACGAACGACCTGAGCAGTTCGACGTTCTTGTAGTCGACGTAGGACACGCCCTCCGTGATGAGCGGGCTGACCTTGCGCCGACGCGGGCGACTTCGCAGGTCTTTCGCGCGGGCCCGACCGGTTCGCTTGCGTGGTGGCATTAGAACGGTTCCTCCTCAGGTGACTGCTGTGGTGCGCTGTCGCCGGACTCCCAGCCGCCTCCGCCGCGGCGTTCGCGGGATCCGCCGCCGTCGGCGGCCGGGCCTCTCGGGATCCGGGTGATCTCCGCAGTGGCCCAGCGCAGCGATGGCGCAATCTCGTCGGCAACGATCTCCACAACGCTGCGCTGGTCGCCGTCTGGTGTCTCCCAGCTGCGCTGCTCAAGCCGCCCAGTGACGACCACACGGTTGCCCTTGGCCAGCGACTCGCTGACGTTCTCGGCAAGTTCGGCCCAGCAGACGACGTTGAAGAAGCTGACTTGCTCCTCCCAGTCGTTTGTCTGGCGGTTCATCCACCGACGGTTCACGGCTACGCCGAGCACTGCCCGGGCGCGGCCGGTCTGGGTGAATCGAAGTTCAGGATCGCGGGTGAGATTGCCCACCACGGTGATGGTGTTGTCAGCCATGACGCCTCCGCTTAGTGGCTGTTGGTCGACTCCTCGTCGAGCAATCCGCGCCGTTGCGCTTCGTCGTCGGGGAGTCGGATGAGCTTGTGGCGGACGACGTCGTCCGCGATCCGCAGGTACCGCTCAACCGGGTCCATCGCTCCGGGCTCAGCCCGAAGCTCGATCACCGAGTAGTAGCCGCGTGTCTTGTGGTTGATCTCGTACGCAAAATCGCGCAAACCCCAGAAATCGAACGAGGCCACCTCGCCGATCTCTGAAATGCGGCCTTGGACTTCATCCATGGCCTTGCGGGCTTCAGCGTTCTCCAGGTCACCATCGCAGATGACCATCAGCTCGTATGCGCGCAATTGGGGGCGACCTCCTGTGGACCCGCCGGAGCGGGGCCCCTTGCGGGGCAGGGATATGTTCCTGCACCCACCCTGCAAACCCGGCCCCAATGAGCAGGCTTGCTGCAAGCGTCGCAGACGCCTGTGGCTTGACGGGCACGCAAATGCCCGTGGTGCGCTCGCAACGCTAGGCGCGGCGCTCGCCGATCACACCCTGAATTACCGGCGCGTCGCCCGCTGGCCAACCTCTAGGGCGGGTGCTGCAAGGGATCCAGCACCGCCGCGAACAGCTCACCGGTCACCGGTGCAAGGTCGATCCCCGCTGTTGGGGGCCTCGAAGTGATCCGTACCGCGGCGGTGTAGTGCGTGGTCCAGCCGGCGAACCATGCGTCACCGGTGCCCGACGAGACCCCGGCTCGGCCGAGCGCCGGTGCACCGGACCGCAGCGTGAGCGAGTCCATGCCGGCACGCAGGTCAGCGATCGATGTCGCTGCGGGAACCATGGTGCGCTCCATCGGCCATCGATCCGTGTCGCGGTCGGGCAGCGACCGGCTCGGCGGGGTGTCGCTGGCTTCGAGCACGATCCGTGACGTGCGCTTCTCCCCGCCGGTGGCGGCGACGCTGAACGCCGCTGCAACCTGCGCCACGTCGCCAGCTCGCAGGACGGTGACAGCTGACGCCTCGTTGTCGCCGGCGTCGGCCATCCACGCCCCCGCGACGTCTGCAGCCGGGCCGAGCAGATCGCCGAGCGGCCGCTGCCGCAACCCGGCGTCGACGTCCACGTCGCCTGCCGTCGGGGCGCCGACGGCACTCACGAGCACGCGCACATCGCCGCTGCGGTCCAGCACGGCGACTTCGGCGTCAGCCCCGAGGGCGGCCATGCTGTCGAGTTGGGCGCGAACAGCCTGCACCGCGGCGCGCTGAGCGGGCACGTCGACGCTCGTGGTGACGTGCAGCCCGCCGGTCACCACACGATGGATGCCGTACCGCTCCACGAGGTCGGCATAGGCCCGTCCGACCGCGGCCGTCAGGCCGGCGTCGGCGATAAGCAGCCGGACGAACCCGCCCGTCGAAGCGTCGAGGGCGCCATGGTCTGGGGCGCCCGGGCCGACCGCGCTGGCGCCCAGAGCGGCCGCTGGACGAATGCCGGCAGGCACCGGCTGGGATCGCCCCGCAGCCAATTCGCCGGAGGTGAGCATGCCGTGCTCGTACATGGTCACCAGCACCCGGTCACGGTCGTCCCGGGCCGAGCGGTACCGGTCGTCGGCAGAGCCCCGCACCGCGTCGACGCCCCAGGGAGCGTCGACGAGCGATGCGATGTAGGCCGCCTGGGTGACGGTGACATCCGATGCGGGGATGCCGTACCAGGCGTGGGCCGCTGCATGGACTCCATAGGCCCCACGACCCAGGTACACGATGTTGGCGAAGCGCTCGAGAATCTCCGGCCGGCTGAGCTGACGGCCCAGCCGCAGCTCTGCCAGCAGCAGGCGCGCCTCGCTCGCGGCATCGCCGTGAGGGTCATGGACGGTCTCGAGATACCTGCGCATGATCCCGTCGCGAGCCCGATCCGGCGCCCCCCGGAGTCGCCGCAGCGCCGCGGCATACGCCCCGGCGTCGACACCCTCGCGCTCCAGGAAGCTCGGGTCCAGCACCGCAACCAAGGCATCGACGAGCGCAGGCGCCATGTCTTCCAGGCCCAGCGATGCATGCGGGACGCTGGGGCCGATCTCGGCAATCGGCGTCCCGTAGCGGTCATAGAGCACGCTCGGCGCCACCGTCGCGTGCTGCGGTGGCGAGGGGAGACTGTCCAGCAGCCGGCTTGCGGCGCCTACTGCAATCGCCAACGCCAGCACAAGCCACAGGAGCCATCGAGCCCAGCGCTGGCGAGCGGGCATCGGGCGAAGAGTACCGCGAATCTGCCGACTATCGAGAAACCGCGCGGACATGTGAGACTGCTCGTTGTCGTAGCTGTCGTATCCCGCTCTTGTTCGCTGGCGCTCACGGGCCGCTCGGGCCACGGCTTCGCCGATCGGCTCAGCCTCTGGGTCCGGGACTCGGCGGTTGCGACCGATTTGTACGCTCGACGCGGTGACATCGAACCCAGCGGGATCGACCCCGGCTCGGGGGCCACAGCCAGGCACACAGGTGCTGAGCGACGATGACCGGCGAGAACTCCTGGAACGAATCGAACCGCTGGCAGCAGCGTTCGCCGGCGCGGGGCATCGGTTCTTTCTCGTCGGCGGGCTCGTTCGCGACGCCCTGCTCGGTCACGGTCTGACCGGCGACATCGACATCACGACCGACGCCGTCCCGGATCGGATAGCGGAACTCGCAGCCGGCTGGGCAGACACCGTCTGGGATCAGGGGAAGCGCTTCGGCACCATCGGCGCGCGCCGGGGCGGCACGACGGTGGAGATCACCACTCATCGGGCCGAGTCCTACGACAGCAGCTCGCGCAAGCCCTACGTGCGCTTCTCCGAGGATGTCGCTACGGATCTGAGCCGGCGCGACTTCACCGTCAACGCCATGGCGATCGAACTCCCGGGCTGGGCGCTGCTCGACCCGTTCGACGGATCGACCGATCTCGCGGACGGTGTGCTGCGCACACCATCGCCGCCGGAGGGCTTGTTCGCCGACGACCCGCTGCGGATGCTGCGAGCGGCCCGGTTCAGTGCGCAGCTCTCGCTCACCGCTGCGCCGGACCTCGTCGCGGCGGTGCGCAGCTCGCGCCCGCGGTTGGCCATCGTGTCGCGCGAACGCATCGAGGCCGAGCTCACGAAGCTGCTTGCACTGCCTCAGCCCTCCGCCGGTGTCCGCTTCTTGGACGAAACGGGCCTGCTGGGAGATCTCCTGCCGCCATGGCGGCATGCCGATGCCGCGGTGCCGGCTGCCGCGCTGGACGACGTTGCTGATCTCGGCGATCGGGTCGCCCTGCGCTGGGCGATCCTGCTGGGACCCGTGTGCGACGAAGCCGCCGCAACCCGATGCCTGTCCTCGCTGCGCTGCGACGCCACAACGCGCAAGAAGGTCACCGCGATCCTCCGGGCTTGCCGAGCACTCGAGGCCGCGGCAGCGAGCGCATCGGCCCACGACGCAGCTTGGCGAAAGGCCACACGGCAGCTGATCGCTGATCACGAGCCGGAACTCGATGCCACAACCGCCAGCTTGGCTGCGTGGGGCCACGAGCTGCGCGAGCCGTTCACCACCCGCCTCGCCGAACTTCGAGCAGCCGAAGGTACCGGCCTTCGACGCTTGCCGATCGACGGACATCGCGTCATGGAGCTGCTCGGAACCTCAGGTCCGGCAGTCGGCGACGCCCTGGAATGGCTCCGAACCCAGCAGATCGAGCACGGCCCACTCGATGCTGAACAGGCGCGCACTCTGCTCGTGGCGTGGCACCAGGACCAGGAGCGTTCGAAGCGCTGACCCACGGCCACAGAAGCGATAGCGCCTTCGCAGCGGGCTCACGCACGAGGGGCCGGGGGCATTTGAGTCGGCGCACTAGCGTGAGCCGCGTGGCGCTCCAGCCTCGCATCGCACCCGAGCCCGCCCCGGCTGTTCCCGGATCGGTCGACTACCGGCTCAGGCGGCGACGCCTGCTCGCAGACGTGGAAGCGGGCGTGGTGTCACGTGCCGAGGCATGCGATGCCCACCCTGACCTGCTGCGAGCCGCTCGCAACGCCGCCCCGCCGCTCGGCCGACGCTGCCCGCTGTGCCCCGACGGCGACCTGCGGGTCGTCGGCTACGTCTTCGGCCCTCGCATGGGCAGCGGGGGCAAGTGCGTGCTCTCCGACGCCGAACTCCAGCGCGTCGCCCGGCGCAACGGCAGCTTCATGGCCTACGAGCTCGAGGTGTGCCCGGAGTGCGGCTGGAATCACCTCATCCGGAAGTACCCGCTCGGCGCCGGCTGATCTGATGTGCGGCTGCAGCCGCGGCGGCCCGGTGGCAGCAGTGAGAGTTTCTGGCATCCTCCGATGAGTCCTGATCGACGAACGCAGTAGGTGACGATGAAGTTTGAGCTTGGCGACCGCGTGATCTACCCCCACCACGGTGCGGCGGAGATCATGGCCCGGGAGCAGCGCAACGAATTCGGCGAGGCCCGCGAGTACCTCGTGCTCAAGACCGCCCACGGCGACTTGACGGTGAAGGTGCCCGCCGACATGGTCGACGAGGTCGGCATGCGGCCGCCGATCGACACCGATGACGTCGAGGATCTCTTCGAGCTGCTCGCCAAGAAGGACGTCCGCGAGCCGGCCAACTGGAGTCGACGCTTCAAGAATCACCAGGAGAAGCTGAAGTCCGGCGACATCTACCAAGTCGCCGAAGTAGTCCGGAACCTCGCACTGCGCGAGAACGCCAAGGGTCTCTCGGCCGGCGAGAAGTCGATGCTGGAGAAGTCCCGCCAGATTCTCGTCTCGGAACTGTCCATCAGCATGGACGTCACCGAGGACGAGGCCCGCCAGCAAGTGGAATTGCGGCTCGCCGGCTGAGCGGGCAGCGATCGGGCGCCAGATGCGCCGACAGCAGGGCGCCGCGGCGGCAGCAGCCGGCATCGGCGTCTCACGCCTGTCAGGTCTCGCTCGCACAGCGCTCGTCACCAACGTTCTGGGGATCGGCACCATCGGCGATGCCTTCGCTGCCGCGATGCGCATCCCGAATTTCCTCCAGAACCTGCTGGGCGAAGGCGCCCTGTCGGGAGCATTCGTTCCTGCCTACAGCTCGCTGACCGAACGCGATGAGCGCGCGGCTGGTCGATTGGCCGGCGCCATTGCCACGTTCCTGGTGGCGGTCACCGCGACCGCTGCGCTGATCAGCATCTTTGCCGCACGGCCCTTGGTGCGGCTCATCGCCTGGGGATTTGTGGGCGAGCGGTTCGAGCTCACGGTCACGCTCGTGCGCATCACGGTGTGCGGCACGGCGCTGGCGGTGCTGAGTGCATGGTGCCTGGGAGTGCTCAACAGTCACCGTCGCTTCTTCCTCTCCTACGTGGCGCCAGTGGTGTGGAACGCAACCCAGATCGCCGTGTTGGTCGGCGTGCTTGCATGGGGGGTGGCGGGCGCCGACCGCGCGACGGCATTGGCCTGGGGCGTGACCGCAGGCGCAGCAGCCCAAGTGCTCGTGCAGTTGCGAGGTGTCTGGCGGGCCGACCCGCGGATCTCGCTGAACTTCGGTTGGCGCGAGCCCCAGGCCGCCGGTGTCATCAAGCGATTCGGGCCTGCGGTGGCCGGTCGCGGGGTGCTGCAGATCTCGGCCTTCCTGGATCTCGCGCTGGCCTCGCTGCTCAGCGTGGGCGCCGCAGCAGCGATGGCCGCTGCGCAGACGCTGTACCTGCTGCCGCTGAGCCTGATCGGCACCAGCATCGCCGCCGCCGAGCTGACCGAGCTGAGCCGGATCTCCGATCCGGCCACGATTGCGGAGCGCACGTCTGCACGCCTGTGCACGACTGCCTTCGGCGTCTCGGGCGTGATGGCGGTCTATTTCGCAGCCGGCGGCCCGCTCACCGATTCGGTGTTCAATCTCGCCGGGCTGCGCACGGCAATCGCGGACGACGACATCACCCTGATCGCCTTGGTGCTCGGTGCCTACTCGCTCGGACTGGTGCCGCTCGTGGCGTCGAGACTGTGCCAGAACGTCCTGTTCGCCGCGCGCGACACGCGCACGGCGGCCACTATCGCAGCGATCCGGCTGGCTGTCTCGCTGGCAGTCGGCGCGGCACTGATGCTGCCGCTCGACCGGGTGCTCGTGCTCGATGGCGCCCTCACCGGATTCGGCGACATCGATCTGTTCTCGCTGGAGCCCACATGGTCACTGCTGGATTCGGGGATCCGCTCAGATCCTGCACTGCCCGCCCGCCTGGGCGCGGTAGGCCTGGCGCTCGGTGCTGCGGTCGGCGCCTGGGTCGAACTGGGCTTGCTGCGCCGAGCGGTCATGCAACGCCGTCGGGCGCGGGCCGGCATGCCGACGAGCGCCGACTGGCCGGCGGGGCGGCTGTTCGGGGGCGCGATTGCGCGTCACCTGGTGCCGGCAGCCGTGACATTCGTTGTCGGTCTGGGGGTCACGCTCGTGCTGGCGCCTGTGCCTTCCGTGCTGCGAGTCGCGGTTGCCGGCGTGACGATGGCAGGGCTTCACCTTGGCTGCGGACTGGCGCTCCGGCTGCCTGCGGCCCGAGCACTAACTTCGCAACTGTCCCGCGTGGCACCCAAGCGCGTACAACGCCCGCCCGATGCCACGCACGCAGACACCCACCCCGAGCCGGACGAAGCCCCCACCGACGACAACGAAGGAAACTGAGCCGCAATGACAGCGCAAGCCCCGGTGCACATCATCACCGACAGTTCCTGCGATCTCAGCGAAGAGATCGCTGCAGGCCTGGGAATCACGGTGGTTCCGTTGGAGATCCGGTTCGGCATGCAGTCGTTCACCGATCGCGTCGAGCTCAGCACGGCCGATTTCTGGAAACGCTGCCGGACCAGCGACGAGCTGCCGTCCACTGCTGCGCCCTCCCCCGGCGCGTTCGCGCAGGCGTATCAGCACGCCGCTGACGCCGGCGCGAGCGAAGTCGTCGTCATCACGCTGAGCGGGGGCCTCTCTGCAACCATCGAAGCCGCACAGCAGGCCGCGTCGGAACCTCCCAGCGGGCTCACCTGCCATGTGGTGGACAGCCGAACGGTCAGTGCCGGCCTCGGGCTGCTGGTGATCGCTGCCGCGGAGCTTGCCGCCACCGGCGCCGACGGATCGCAGATTGCCGATTCCATACGGGCGTCAGCGGAACGGGTCCGCGTTCACGCCGCTCTGGACACGTTGGAGAACCTGCGCAAGGGCGGCCGCATCGGCGCTGCCCAATCGCTGCTGGGTTCCGTCCTGTCGATCAAGCCCCTGATCACGGTCACCGACGGCCGCGTCGAGCCGGCGGGCAAACAGCGGACACGCACCCGCGCGCTCGCGCACTTGGTCGACCTGGTGGCCACAGAGGGCCCCGACATCTCGCAGATCGCCGTGATGCATGCGGACTGTCACGACGTCGACGATTTTGTGGCACGGATCGCACCGCTCACCGATACCGAGCCCAGGGTGATGCTGATCGGTCCCGTGGTGGGAGCACACGCAGGTGTCGGCACCATCGGCGTGGTCTTCGTTACGAAGGAGTGACCGACTCCGGCGCCAACGAACGGTACGAGCGGCACGAGCTGCTGCAGCCCGGCGCAGTCGAGACGTGGTCGGGATTGGATCGCACCCTCAATCGACCGGTCACGATCCGTCGGGCAACCGCCGACAGCGAGATAGGTCACCGCCTGCGTCTGCAGGCCAAGGCGCTGGCGCGAGTGGAGCACCACGGCCTGCTGCACATCCTCGACACCTATGACGAAGCGGACCACTTCGCGATCGTCACCGAGCAACTGCCCATGAGGATGCTCACGGACGAGCTCGCGGCGCCCAATGGAGACACCAGGCGCCTGGCAGCGACCGAAGCAATCCGGGTCGTCATCGCCGTGACCGAGGCGCTGGCTGTTCTGCACAGCGCGGGCTTCGCCCACGGTGGCGTCGATGCCACCTACATCGGGTGGCGCGCCGAGGTGGGCTGGGTCATTCTCGACGGCCCGCCCACCGACGACGCCGTCACCATTCCCGCGACGCGGCGCGCTGATCTGGCTTCGATTGCAGTACTCGCGCACCGACTCATTGTCGGAGCGTCGCCGCAGCGGCGGCCCGATGGCACCTGGGAGCTCGACCCTGTCGTGCCCGATGTCGTGGCGCCGGTGCTCGCAAGAGCCATCGGCGCGTCGGATCCGTGGCCCGATGTCCCATCGATGCTGCTCGCACTGCGTTCGGTTGTGGACGAGCTGCCGGCGGCCGACGGCACCGGTGCCGATCGCAGGTCGGTGTGGCAGGCAGAACGACACTGGCTGGCACCCGTCGGCGTTCTGGTGGCCGCCGCCGCCACGCTCGTCGGGGTCGCGGTGGCGATCGGGCAGCCGTCCGAACCCGCCACGGATACATCACCGCCGCCCGTGACCGCGGTCGCGGACGCTGGTACGCCGCCGGTCGTCACGGTGGCGCCGTCGGCGACCGCGACCGCTGTGACCGCCGCGCCGCAGACGGCACCGACAGCGCCGCAGACGGCCCAAGTTCGTCACGTACCGATACTGCTGGAGTCCATCACCGACTTCGATCCAGCCGGCGACGACCGGATCGAGCATCCTGAACGCCTCATCTTCATCAACGACGGTGATCCGGGCACCGGCTGGAGCACCGCGCGTTACAACAGCCGAGATTTCGGCGGGCTCAAGGACGGTGTCGGGCTGATCGTCGTGCTGTATGGCGACGAGCCGCACTCGGTCGAACGCCTGGTGATCGATTCCCCCACCGTCGGGTGGTCCTTCGAGCTGTATGCATCGAGCGAACGCAATCGCACGCTGATCGATTGGGGAAGCCCGGTCGCGACAGCGCAGGACATCACCGGTTCGACAACGCTGGAAGTGCCGTCTTCCGAGGCCGCTGCCCTGCTCGTATGGATCACTGATCTCGGTGACGAGTTGCCCAACGGCGGGCATCGGGTCACCGTTTCCCGGATCGAGGTCGCCACCACCATCAACGGGGCCCAGGCACCCCCCAGCACCGACGCCGTAACGCCATAGCGGCAAACGCAGCACTTCGCCCGCTCAGGCCACGGCTTCGCCGCTGGCTCAGCCTCTAGGCTTCCGCCGATGATCTCGAAGGGCTCGAAGGGCGCCGGCGACACGCCCGACGACAGCATCGACGCAGCCGTTGCTCGGTTCACTGATGCCGTCGACGCGGTGCGTGCCCGCACGAGCGGACCGCTGATCACAGCTGCGCGAGCGCTGGTGTACGGCCTGGTCATCGTCACCGCGGCGATCGGCGTCGTGGTGCTGGTGGCCGTTGCGGCGATCAGAGCACTCGACATCGCGGTGCCGGGCGACGTGTGGTCTGCGCACCTGATCGCCGGCGGCGTCTTCGGCGGTGCCGGAGCATGGGCGTGGTCCAAGCGGCGACCGCGTGCGGCGAGGGAAACATGAGCAGCAGTGCTGGATCTCATGAGGAAGCTCCACGCGACGTCATCATCGTCGGGAGCGGCCCAGCTGGCCTTACCGCTGCGATCTACACCGCTCGTGCAAGCTTGCGGCCGCTCGTGATCGAGGGCGAGCCGTCCTCCACCAGCGACCAGCCGGGCGGGCAGCTCATGCTGACCACCGATGTCGAGAACTACCCCGGATTCCCCGATGGCGTCCTGGGTCCTGACCTGATGGCCAGCTTCCGGGCCCAAGCAGAACGCTTCGGCGCCGAATTCCTCACCGCGAAGGCCACCGAGGTCGACTTTAGCGAACAACCGTTCTCTGTGGGGGTCGGCGATACGCGCTATCGCAGCCGAACGGTGATCGTGTCCACCGGGGCACAGAGCTTGCTGCTCGAGCTTCCCAACGAGGAGCGTCTCATCGGCCACGGCGTGTCCACTTGTGCCACCTGTGACGGCTTCTTCTTCCGGGGCCAGGAGATCGCGGTGGTGGGCGGCGGCGACAGCGCACTCGAAGAGGCCACCTTCCTGACGCGTTTTGCCGCAAAGGTGTACGTCGTGCATCGACGCGACGAATTGCGCGCTTCGAAGATCATGCAGGATCGAGCGTTGGCCAACGATCGGATCGAGTTCCTGTGGAACAGCCAGGTGGTCGAGATCCTGGGCGACGAGCGCCTCGAGGGCGTCATGCTCGAGGACACGCAGACGAAGCAGCGTTCGCCGCTCGACATCTCAGGCCTGTTCATCGCGATCGGGCATCGACCCAACACCGAGCTGTTCGCGGATTGGCTCGACCGCAAGCCCAACGGCTATCTCGTGACCGAGGCTGGCAGCGCTCGCACGAACATCGAGGGCGTCTTCGCCTGCGGCGACGTGCAGGACGACTACTACCGCCAAGCAGTGACAGCTGCCGGCTCCGGCTGCCAAGCCGCCATCGACGCCGAACGCTGGCTCGAGGCCCAAGGTCACTGACCGCCGTCGGACCAGACCGCAGCGGTAGCCTCGTGACAACCGCGAGATGAGGAGCCAGCGATGGCCGAAGGTATTTCCACCTTGGACGACAGCACGTTCGACGAGACTGTCGGGAGTGCTGACAACCCCGTGCTGGTGGATTTCTGGGCCGAATGGTGCGGGCCGTGCAAGATGATCGCCCCCATTCTCGAAGAGATCGCCACCGAGCACGACAGCATCCGCATCGCCAAGGTCAATGTCGACGAGAGTCCTGACCTGGCCATGCGCTACCAAGTGATGAGCATTCCGACGCTCATCATGTTCCGAGACGGCGAACCAGCCAAGCGTCTCGTCGGCGCCAAGCCCAAGAGCGCCCTGCTGGCTGAGATCGGCGAGTTCCTCTGATCCGACCGTTCGGTGTCGGCGCGGCAGGTCCGCACGTTCGAGACCTCCAGCATCGGCTGACCGCGACCGGTCACTGGCACGGCCCGATCACCGGCATCTTCGACTCGGCGACTGCCGATTCCGTCAGGGAATTCCAAGCGCAGCGCTCGATCGATGTCGACGGCATCTGCGGCCCCGAGACATGGGGACTGCTGATCGAGGCGGGCCAGCGGCTAGGAGACCGCTTCTTGTACCTGCGCACCCCACACCTGCGGGGCGATGACGTCGCCGAGGTACAGCGGATGCTCAGCACGCTGGGCTTCTCGGTCGGGCGCATCGACGGCATCTGGGGTCCGCTGACCGCTGCTGCTCTCGCCGATTTCCAGACGAACATGAGCCTGGGCGGCGACGGCGTCTGCGGTGGCCGAACCCTGCAGACGCTGCAGCAGCTCGTGCGACCGCTCGGCGACGCATCGGTCGTCGCCCACATCACCGAGCGGCAGCGCTTGGAATCCGCCGGCGGCCAGCTGATCGGACACCGCATCGCCGTGGGCGAAGCCGGCGGGCTCGAGCCCGTCACCGCGTCGGTGCGGCGCGAGATCGGGCGCAACGGCGCCGAGGTGCTGACCGTGCATCACCCTGATTGGTCGACACAGGCCGCCCAGGTCAACCGATTCGGTGCAGCCGTGTACATCGGCTTCGAGGTCAAGCCGGCCGCTCCCTCGGTCAGCTATTTCCAGGGTCGTCACTTCGTGAGCCGCGCCGGCCACAAGCTCGCCGCCGACATCGCGGACAGACTGGAACCTATGTTCGGTCCCGTTGAAACCAACGGCATGGGGCTTCCAATGCTGCGTGAGAGTGCCATGCCCGCCGTGCTGTGCAGGTTCGAGCGCATCGACGCTCTGCTCGAACGGAACCGGGAAGTAGCTGATGTCGTTGCCCAATCGACCCGCGATCTGCTCGCTGATCAGCCCGCCGCTTGAACTTGAAAGACAACAAGGCAGCCCTCTCCCCAAGTTGTCCACAGTTAGTGGACAACAAGTTCAGATTGAGGCTGCGTATCTCGGCGCCGGCGCCTGCGTCATCGGTAGCTTGAGTCTGCCGGCGAACGCCGCTCAACCTTCGAGGCTTGCCCGAAGGTTGTCGGTCAGCACCTCGTACAGCCGGCCGAGATCCTCCATATCGGCGAATCTGATAACAATCTGACCCCCCTTGCGGCCGAGTTGCACCTCGACGGCAGTCATAAGGGCGGCAGCCAAGGCAGATTCGACCTCCAACACCGCTGCCGGGCGATCCTCGGCGGCGGGCACCGATTCGACGGGCTCGGCGGCGGCCCTCTCAGGCGCCGATTCGCGTTCAGACGGCGCGCCGAGAGCTCGGACTTCCTCCTCTACCGTGCGCACCGACCAGTCTTCATCGACCGCGCGCTCGGCGAGCAGTTCGAGCTCGACAGGGTCATCGCAGCCGAGCAGCGCACGAGCGTGTCCGGCGGAGATCTCGCCGTCCAGCAAGAAACGCTGCACACTGACCGGCAGCGACAAGAGTCTGAGCGAGTTGGTGACCGCCGCGCGGCTGCGACCCATGCGGCGTCCGAGCTCATCGTGAGTGACGCCGAAGTCATCGATGAGCTGCCGGTACGCGGCCGCCTCTTCCAAGGGATTGAGATCCGCTCGATGGACGTTCTCGATCAGCGCGTGGGTCAGGCTGGACTCGTCGTCGGCAGCGCGAACGACAACCGGAATCGTGTCCAGGCCGATACTGCACGCCGCTCGCCAGCGGCGTTCGCCCGCGATGATCTCAAAGCGTCCGACAATGCCGGTCTCGCGCACAACGATCGGCTGCAAGACCCCGATCTGGCGAATCGAATCCGCCAGGGTGTCCAGTGCAGCAGTGTCGAAGTGCTGGCGGGGCTGCAGCGGATTGACCTCGACGGCCGAGACGGGCACCTCGCGATAGGCCGACTGCCCGGTGGGAATGAGCGCGCCGAGCCCTCGCCCGAGCCCTCGTTGAGCGTTCATGTGTGGGCTCCTTCACAATTGATCGGCGCGACGTCAGCCGGATCTGCCTGCTCGGCTTCCCTGCTCTCGTCCGAACCGGGATCATGAGCTGCGCGGATGCCGTCCGCCCCCGCCTGCTCACCGCGCTCATGAATCTCCCGGGCGAGCTCTTGGTACGCCACGGCGCCCCGGCTCGTCGGTGCGTACACCGTTACCGGTTGCCCCACACTCGGGGCCTCGGACAGGCGCACCGTCCGCGGTATGACTACCCGGCATACGCGGTCGCCGAAGTGCCGCCGCACATCGGTCACCACCTCGGCCGCCAGCCGAGTCCTGGCGTCGTACATGACCATGACGATGGCGCTGATGACGAGGGCAGGATTCAGGCTGTCGCGCACCAGCTCCACGTTGTGCAACAGCTGGCCGAGGCCTTCCAGTGCGTAGTACTCACACTGGACCGGCACGAGGATCTCAACCGCCGCGCTCAAGGCGTTGACGGTCAGAAGCCCAAGCGACGGCGGACAGTCGATGAAGATGTAGTCGTAGTCGTCAACGACGGCCGCGAGAGCGTGCCGGAGTTTCAACTCGCGACTGAAGGCCGACACAAGTTCTATCTCCGCACCAGACATTTCTAGCCGTGCTGGCGCCACGTCGAACTGCTCGATGCCGGTCGGCCGGATGCAGTGCGCGATCTCTGCCGAGCCGAGCAATACCTGGTACATCGAAGTGTCCACAGCACGCGGGTCGATGCCGGCGCCAGTAGCGGCATTGCCTTGCGGATCCATGTCGACAAGCAGCGTCTTCTGGCCAGATTCGGCAAGTGCCGCACACAGATTGACGGCCGTCGTAGTCTTGCCGACACCGCCTTTCTGGTTCGTCACCGCAATGATCCGGCCCATGCAGTCTCCGTTCATTGACGCCTGAGGATCAGCGTAGGCCAGTCGTGAACCCGTTGCGCGAGCGGCAGTGTTTCACGTGAAACATGCCCGGGCCCGAGCGGCCCGTGAGCGAAGCGAAGATGAGCGGAGCACCAGGGCCCGGCCGGCGCGGCCTGCTGATGTGCATCGTTCGTCGGATACGGTTCCCCGCATCATGACGGCGGCAGAAGAACGCCTCGTTGCCGTGCTGGGGCGCGGCCAACAACACGGTTTTCTGGGTCCCGGTGACCTCTTGGCCCATGTGGAGCACGCGCGAGCCCACCACACGGCGGCTCGACCGATGCCCGGCCAACGCTGGTGCGATCTCGGGAGCGGTGGGGGAGTGCCGGGACTTGTGATGGCCCTGGAGCAGCCCAACATCGAGTTCGTGCTCTTGGATCGATCCCAGCGACGGACTGATTTCCTCGAAGTCGCTGTTCAGGACCTCCAGCTCGCTGATCGTGTCACGATCGCGCTCGGAGATGCCGCCGAGCTTGCCCGGCGCCCCCAGCATCGTCACGCCTACGACGGCATTGTCAGCCGGGCGTTCGGCCCCCCGGCCGCGGTCGCAGAGTGCAGCGCCGGCCTGTTGCGGCCGGGCAGCCGGCTCGTGGTCAGCGAGCCGCCGCGAGGCGACGAGACGCGCTGGCCAACCGGTGCGCTCGCTCAGCTCGGGATGCGTTTCGTGCAGAGAACAGCAGGCGCACCGGCATTTGCCGAGCTGGAGTGTGTGACGACCGCCGATCCGGCATACCCCCGAACCTGGAAGCAGATCCGGAAGCGACCGCTTTTCTGATCGATCGGGCGGACTATGCCTCGTCGCTCGGACTCGACGGCACAAGCACAACGCGCCGGCGGGGTTCGTCGCCCACCGAGATCGTGTCGACGCCGGCGATCTCGTTGACGGTGTCGTGCACGACCTTGCGGTCAGCTGCATTCATCGGCTCGAGTCCGCGTTCGGTTCCGCGTTCCACTACGGCGCCCGCGAGCTCACGCACGTATGCCTCAAGCGCCTCGCGGCGGCGCTGCCGGTAGCCGCCCACATCAACCCGTACTCGCGCGCGGCGCACACCTGGCAGCCTGCGCTGCAGCATGGTCTTGGCGACCTCCTGGAGGGCAACGACATGGCGGCCTCGCGGCCCGATCAGCAACCCCAGCGCCTCGTTCTCGCCTTCGAGATTGATCTCGAAGCTGTCATCGTCTGCTGCGACTGGCAGCGCCTGTGCCTCGATACCGAACGCGTGTACCAGGCCGTCCAAGAACTCCTGCACCATGACTTGCTGTTCGGCTGTCGTTGTCTCTTCTGTCATCTTCATCACCTCTGATCGGGCACGCATGCGTTGGGCCCGCTGCGCGTCGGGCGGCATCAGTCCACGGGTGCTGCTCGTGGATTGCTCGCACGACATGGGCGATGCTCAGCCTACGGGACTGTCGCCGCGGAACCCATGAGATTCGCGACACTCATTGCGACCGGCCGCGGAGTTCAGAGTCGGGACGATACGCAATGACGCTCGCCGGGGTAGAACTGTCCGCAGTATTCCCGGTACTTTCCGATTTCGCCGTCGGTGCCGACGAGCCGCGGACGTGGCACGTAGTGCTGGCGACTCCAAATGACGACATCCTGTTGAACATCCCCAAGCAGCGAATCCGCAATGAACTTGTTCATGATGGGTGCCCGCATCCGTGTCGGCAAGAGCTTCAGGCCGACGATCGGCCGCTTGGGTTGGTGCAGTGTGCGCATCCTCGACACGATGGACAGATCGATGAGCGTGCCGTCGACAGGTGTCGCCAATACCCACAGCTGGGCATCGATGCCAATGGAGTGCTCCTGGAATTCGACGCATGAGTAGCCCAGCCCGATGACGTGCGCGATGACCGACACGTCCATGGTCAGCTTGCCGAACTTGGCGATCTTCCGGGTCGACGAGAAGCTCCACCGGCTCTCGAGTCGCGGTCCGTCGATCAACACCGGCGTTTCGCTGGTGACGTTGTGGTAGCCGTGGATATAGCTCAGGTGCGCAATGTCCACCGAATTCTCGCTGGTTACCTGCGGATGGCCGGCGAAGCGAATCGTCCGGATCTGGTAGCCAGTCCAGTCGTCGCCCCGGAGCGGATTGTCGGGCAGCTGCCATTGCGGAGGACGTCCGCCGATCCCCCACCATGCGAAGATCAGCCCCTCAATTTCATGCACATCGAAGAGGGCCAGCCTGGCGGAACGAGCAGGGGCCCCCGACGGGGTGTCCACGCACTGTCCGCTCGTGTCGAATTCGAACCCATGAAACGGGCACACCAGGCGTCCATGCATGATGCTCCCGCCAGCATCCGGTCCGAGATCGGCGCCCATGTGGGGGCAGACCGACTTGGCGACGCAGATCTTTCCGGCGGCATCGCACCACACGACGATCTGCTGGCCCATCCAAGTCCGCTGCACCAGCTTCGCCTTGTGAATGGCGTCGCGCGTCGCGATGAAGTACCAGCCCTCAGGAAATGGCGGCAGCGAACTAGTGTTCGCATCTGTCGAGGATCTGGCCGTCATCGAGTTGCGCTCCTCGCCCGGAATCGATGCCTGCAGGCTACACAGAGCGCTCCGAGGCACAGAGGGAGAGCCGATGGCGGGAAGCCTCCCTCTCGCCCGAATGTCCGTACACTTGAGATGATCCATGCGGACGCGGGCACACCACCCGTGCGGTGACTTATCGGGAGCGCAACGTGACCATTTCATCCAGCGAGACGGCGACGGCCAAAGCGCTCGCGTTGCCAGACGAGCTCATCCTGATGCTCCTCAATGAGGAAAGCGGCTACTTCCACCAGGTTCCCGGATGGCATCTGAACTGTGCAGTCGCGGGTGCTGCACTCGCAGAGCTGTCCTTGCAAGCCCGCATCGACACAGACATGGATCAGCTGATCCTGCTCGACCGTTCGCCCACCGGCGACCCGGTGCTGGATTTCGCACTGCACCAGATCGGCGCCGAAGCCGATACACGGAACGCCCAGTACTGGGTGGAGCGACTGGCACCCCATGCCGAGATGATGATCGACCTGACTTTGGATCGATTGACGAACACCGGCATTCTCAACTACCACGACGGAAACTTCTGGACGCTGTCGTCTGCTGCCCGGCACGGCGCGTACGCCGATGCCGAAGATGAGAACACTGCGGTGCAGTTCATCAAGACGCGCATCGGCAAGTCTATTTTTGGCGGTGCCATCCCGAGCCCGCGAGATGTCATCATTATCGGCCTCGCGAGCACCTGCGATGTCTTGCGCTTCATATTCGAGATTGACGATGAAGCCGAGGAACGAATCCAGCTCCTGCGCCAGATGGATCTGATCGGTCAAGCTATTGCCAACGCAGTCGAGCACAATCTCGCCGGCCCACTCCTGCGGCAGGCTGCTCTGACCAAACCGATTCCCAGGGTGTCGCTGAGTCGCCTGTTGTTCAATCGACACGTCTGGAGCGGCAACCTTCCGGCTCTCCTCGCCGATCTCAAGGAACGCTACGGGTCTGTCTACCACATCAAACCTCCCATCGGCGAGGGGGAAATGTTCGTGCTAGCGGGCGCCAAGACCAACCGATGGGTTCATCGTTACGGCAGGATGTACCTGCACTCACGCGGCTACTTCCGAGAGCTCGAGGCTGAATACCATGCGGCCGGCCTGCTGCCGGCGCTGGACGGTGCCGATCATTTCCGCCTGCGAAAGATCCTCCGGTATAGCTACTCTCGGGCTTATCTCGAGGAGAACCTCGACCGGCTCTACGGCCACGCGAAGGAACATATTGCAGGCTGGAACCAGGGTGACACCGTCAAGCTTGTGCAGATGTGCCACCGATACAGCAATGCACAGCTGTCGCCTTTGTTTGTCAATATCGATTGTCAGGATATCGTCGACGACATCATCGCCTACAAGAAACGTGCGTTGAATACGAAGGTAGGGAAGATACTGCCCAAATTCCTGCTGTTCACGCCAGCAATGAAGCGAAAAGCAAAGTCGGTCGACGAGGTTGTCGATCGCATCCAACGATCGCACACTTCAGGTCAGCGGGCTGGATGTCCCCGAGATCACGCCGACGAGTTGCTCACTCTTCACAATAGCGACCCGGTGTTTTTGCCAGAAGTAAACTTGAAATTCGCATTGTCGGCACCTGTACTCGCTTCCATGTACGTAGGGGAGGAACTGAGTTTCATCCTGCACACTCTGATGACGCAGCCTGATCTGTACCGTCGAGTACAACAGGAGGCCGACGCTGTCTTCGGAAACGGCGAACCCCGGTGGGATCTGCTCGATTCTGACCAAACCGACGTTACCGCGCGCGTGTTCAAGGAGTGTCTCCGCCTCTATCCGACCATTCTGGGCTCGATTCGAACGGTAATGAACTCGTGTGTCGTGGAAGACCATGAACTCCCGATCGGAGCACGGGTACTTGTCGCTACGACAGCATCGCACTATATGGACGATGTCTTTCCCTCTCCTCATACGTTCGACATCGATCGCTACTTGCCGGCTCGCGGCGAGCATCGCTCGCCCGGCTACGCCCCATTTGGGCTGGGCACGCACAGTTGCCTCGGCTCGCGGCTCGTCGAGCTGCAGCTCCTGGCCAACGTCCTGCTCCTGGCCCACTGCTTCACCTTTGAACTCAAGAAGCCCAACCGCAAGCTCAGGATCAATCCCTTTCCGTCAATGTCACCTGTGAAATGGATCAAGGTGACCATCAAGGAGCGGCGGCACGAGCTGCCCGGCTGATACCTGCCTGACGCAGGGCATCAGCGACGGCGACGTCGCTGCCCGTGCTGCTGGCCTTGCCTGCCGCCTTGCTTGCGTTGAGATTGACGCTGCCCCCGGCCAGACCGGCGGCGTGACCGGCGACGGTCCCGTCGTTGGTCGCCCACCCGCGGCGGAGGCCCAGTCGGCCGCACTCGCATGCGAACACGAGCGGGTCGGCGTCGAAACCCCCAGTGCGAGCGGGCCGGCTCAGCCACGATCTCGATGTCTGCATCCTCGGCGGCGACCGAGAGCGCATCGAGGCCACGATCACGTGCCTCCGCAACCGTGTGGCCGGTCACCACGATCCACTCCACGACGCGGCGCCTAGGTCCCCACAGCAGTTGCCGCAGTGTTCATCGCTTGCGGCGATTGCGAGTCTTGCCGTCGCCTGAGGTACGACGACTCTGGATGGGCTTCGATTGCGGTTCTGGTTCGGCACGCCCGCGCCGACGGCCGCGCTCGCGCGGTTGCTGCCGATCCTGATTCCGATTGGAGGCGCCGGTGCTGCGACGTGCTCGCTTGCGCGCCTCGACAACTCGTTCTTCCGATGAGCGAGTCCGGCGGATCGAGGGAGACTCAGAAGGTTCCGATGCCGCAGGCGCCCGAACGCGTTCGCCCGACGAGTTCTGCGAGCCTTCGCGTCGTTCTGCGCGGCGGCGCTCACGCTCTGCGCGGCGCTCCGCTTCAGCGTCAAGAGCCTTGCGTGAGCGCTGATTGGGCACCTGGCGTGGCGGCTCTGGTTCCGGGACCTCCTCGGCCTCGATGACGTCGGCGGTGGAATCGGCACTCACGAGCGGCTGCGGCGGTTTCATCGTGGCGTGAATGAAGGCCTGGGTCAGCATCCGGTAGATGCTGGACACGATGAAGTAAGGCACCAGCGCCGCCGGCACGAAGAAGCTGAAGACCGGCAGCATGAACGGCAGGTACTTCATCATGATTTCCATCTGGCGGTTCGGCATGGCCGCGTTGCCACGCCTCCGCGCCATCTGGCGCTGCTGGAGCCACGCCAGCACGAACGTGACCGCGATCAGCCCCAAGTACGGCAGTCCGTCGACGAAGTTGTCCCGAACCACGTCCCTGGCCACCTTGGACAGGTCCATGCCCAACGAGCGCATCTCGCCACCCGCAGCAACGATGTCCTCATACATCTGCGAATCGGGGCTCAGATTCCGGGGGAATGGATTGTCGACCGGGTTGTCGTCGGGTATGCGCAGGTTCCAGATGACCCGGTAGAGCACGATGAAGATCGGAATCTGCACCAAGTTCGGCAAGCACCCGCCCAGGGGGCTCACCCCGTGTGACTGGTACAGCTTCATCATTTCTTCGTTGAGCTTCTGGCGGTCGCTGCCATGCCGCTTGCGCAGTGCGGTCATCTCCGGCTGCAGTGCCTGCATCTTGGTCATCGAGCGGGCGCCGCGCAGGGTGAGCGGGGTGAACAGCAACATGATCGCCAGGGTCAGCATGCAGATGGCGAAGGCGTAATCGGGCACCAACGAGTAGAACCACGCCATCACCGCGGCGATGCCGTCGAATATCGGATCAGCCCAGTCGAACATCAGTGCTCCAAGCGTCCCGTCACCCCGACCGCCCGGTGACGTCGGCCGAGCTGCTCACTGGTCTGCGGTACCGGGTCGTAGCCCCACCCGCCCCAGGGATGGCAGCGGCAGATGCGCCGGAGGGCCAGCCAGCCGCCGCGTGCAGCGCCCCGCGTGCGCAGAGCGTCCAGCGCATACTGCGAGCACGTCGGGTCGAAGCGGCACGAAGGCAGCCGTGAGCGGGGGAGTGCTCGATAGAGCTTGACCGCGGCGATCAGCGCCCGAGCGAGCCGCCCCGTGGTCATGGCCGGCCGTTGTTCTGGTTGCGCAGGGCGTTCGCGGCCCCCAGCAACCGCATCAGGTCGGTTCGAGCCCGCCGGTAGGTCACTGCTGACGCTGCCGTTCGCACACCGACGAGATAGCGGCCAGGCGCCAGATCGATTGCGTGCTCGCGAAAGACCGCTCTCAGACGTCGGCGAACTCGGTTGCGCGCCACCGCAGTTCCCCGGTGGCGACTGAGCGCAAACGCCACGCGCGGCCTGCTCAGGCCGCGGTCGGCCGCGAAGGTCATCCACAACAGCTCGCTGTCGAATCGACGACCGCGGCGCAGTGCTGCGAAGTCGGCCCTGCTGCGGCACGAATCGATCAGGCGCTCAGCCGTTGCCGGCCCTTGCGTCGGCGAGCGTTCACAATCGCCCGGCCCGCACGGGTGGACATGCGATGGCGGAAGCCATGGCGGCGGGCTCGTCTGCGGTTATGGGGTTGGTACGTGCGCTTCACGCTGCAGCCTCCTGGAGGTTCAGGCCGCGGGCAGGTCCGCGAATTGCGGTGCGGCGGCCGGAGCGTGCCCGGGTGTCGGCCTGAGAGCACTGACAGCCTACGGGTGCCGATCCCCTCCGATGCGCGCTGAGGCGAGCCGGCAGGTGTCGCCGTGACCGGGGCGGCGCGCGCGATGAAACGCGGCGCCCGCGCGCAGAGCCGTATCGCACGTGGCTGACGGCGGCCCCCAGGCTCGGTGCGGGAGAAGCAAACTTCCCTGTCCCTCGCTTGTTTTGCGGGTGTTGTGGGTCTGTTGCGGAACTGTTGCGTTCTCGTCAACTCCGCCGGCGCGCAGGCGCACATAGACGCGGTTGCAGCAGTGACAACGCGGCCATAGGTTCCGACCACCGGGTGCCGCTTGGTGGCTCGCAGGCCGACAGCAGGTTCCGCGAGCGCACGACGGACAGAGGCGAACGAGGTTGTCGTGGTGAGTTCTCCGCAGGCAGGTGCCGCAGCACACGAACCTGAGGATCATCACCACACCTCGGGGTCGCCGGCACCGGAGTCGTCGGCACCTGCCCATGTGACCCCGGCCACGTCATCGGCACGGTCCGAGGGCACCCGCGCGAACACCGATGAACTGTGGTCGCAGTGCCGCGACATCCTGCGGGCCACCGTGTCCGACGCGCTCTGGCTAGGCTACTTCAGTCACCTGCAGGCATTGCACATCGACAGCGAGCTGGCTGTATTGATCGCGCCCAACAACGTGATCCGCGATCGCATCCAGCGGCGGTACGTCCCCATGCTCCACGCCGCCTTCGAGCGGCTGCCTGTTCACCCTCAGACCTACGAGATCGAGACCCGCCCCGAGTTGGGCGACCTCGACAGCGCCAACGGCGCAGATGCAGAACCGCACGATGTGGATGCAACGCCCGACGGCGACGCTTCGAGCCCGGCCGATGACGAGGCCTGGCACCCAGCGACCGGTTCCGCCAACGCGTCGGCCCCCGCCGACCAAGCCGTCACAGCGACAGCGACGCCGACGCCGACGCCCGGTGCCAGCGCAACGCCGCACAGAGTGCCGGGCGTCGACATCACCAATCCCCGATACACCTTCGAGAGCTTTGTCACCGGCAGCAGCAACCGGTTCGCACAGGCCGCAGCGCTCGCGGTCGCCGAGACCCCCGGCATTGCCTACAACCCGCTGTTCATTCACGGCGGCACCGGCCTGGGCAAGACCCATCTGCTGCAGGCCATCGTGAATTTCCTCGACACCACCCTGCCCGAGCATCGTGTCCGGTACGTCTCCACGGAGACCTTCCTCTCAGAGTTCATCGAAGCGATCCGCACCAACACGACGCCGGCGTTCAAGCGTCGCTATCGCGAACTCGACGTGCTGCTGCTCGATGACATCCAATTCATGGAGGGCAAGGAGGGCCTCCAGGAAGAGCTGTTCCACACGTTCAACTCGCTGCATGTCGCCGGCCGCCAGATCGTGATCTCTTCTGACCGCCCCCCGCGCAGCATCTCCACGCTGTCGGATCGGCTGCGCAGCCGGTTCGAATGGGGCCTCATCACCGACATCCAGCCGCCTGATCTCGAGACCCGGGTGGCCATCCTGCGGAAGAAGACCGAGCACGGCCATGTGCCCGATGAGGTGCTCGAGCACATCGCGCACCTCATCACCAACAACATCCGCGAACTCGAGGGCGCGCTGGTGCGCGTCACCGCGTACGCCAGCCTCACCCGAAGTCATGTCACGTTGGAGATGGCACAGCAGATTCTCAGCGACGTCCGTGAACCCCAAGAGACACCCATCACGACCCACCGGATCCTGAACATGACTGCGGACATGTTCGGTTACGACGTGAGCGAACTCACCAGCCAGCGCCGTCAGCAAGGCTTGGTCAACGCTCGCCAGATCAGCATGTACGTCATGCGGGAACTCACTGATCTGAGCTACCCAGCGATCGCCAGCGTGTTCGGCGGGCGCGACCACACGACCGTCATGCACGCCGTCAAGAAGATCAACAGCCTGCTGCCCGCTGAACGCAAGGTGTACGACCAGGTTGCCCAGCTGATCGCGCGCGTCAAGGCAGCCTGAGGCTGAGCCGAAGGCGAAGCTGTGGCCCGCGCGACCACCACGCTGACCCGCCGGGTGCCGTCCGTGGTACAGCCGGCGACTGGATCTATGGTGTCTCCACAGGCTGTGGACAATGAGTGGAAAAGCTCTCGACAGACCTCGGGAAAAGCCGCGCTTTTCCACGCCTGTGCCGACAACGCAAAAAAGGACGGGTGAAACTGTGGACGCGCAGGCAAGACTGTTGACAGGCTGCGTTGCGCTGAACTGCGACAACGGTCAGTCATCCACAATTCACAGCCCCTACAACTACTGCCGAATAAGTCTTCACCTTCTCATTGAGGATGGTCTGTCTCATCGGTCACGTACGGTCAAGGAGAACTGCCCGTGAAACTGCGCATTGAACGAGATGCACTGGTCGACCAGCTGTCCTTGGCGAGCCGAGGCGTCAACGCGCGCGGGGGCGGCCTGTTCGTGCTGACCGGATTGCACCTGCGAGCCGACAGCGAGGGGCTCACGGTCACGGGCACCGACCTCGATCTCACCGTGCGAACACATCTGCGAACGCCGGTGGAGACCGAAGGCGAGACCGTGGTGCCGGCACGGCTGCTGACCGACATCGCCCGGGCGCTGCCGCCAGGCGAAGTGGACGTTCGGGTTGATGACGACGAGGTGCAGATCACCAGCGCGCGAGCGCAGTTCTCCGTACGGACGCTGCCGACTGCCGATTTCCCCACGTTGCTGCAGGCCACCGGCGACGCTGTCACCGTGCCGGCCGGCGATCTGGCGCAGGCCTTTCGCCAAGTGGTCCGCGCAGCAAGCTCCGATGATGCCCGGCCGATCCTGACCGGAGTGCTCATGGCAGCCCGCGGCGACGGCTTGCGGCTGGTGGCCACCGACTCGTACCGGCTCGCCCTGCGGGACCTGCCCGAGGCGCAGGTGCTCGATCCGGGGCAGCAAGTGCTCGTGCCGTCGCGGGCCCTCGACGAGCTTGGCCGGATCCTCGATGCCAGCAAAGACGTGATCATGCGGCTCGGAGAGCGAGAGGTGGCCTTCGAAGTCAGCGACGATGCCCAGTCGGCTCAGGTGACTTGCCGTCTCATCGCGGGAGACTTCCCTAGCTATGAGCCGCTGATCCCTGACTCTCATGACAATCGGCTGGAGATCGACCGCGCCGC
Organism: Acidimicrobiia bacterium; assembly: GCA_022824805.1. Lineage (GTDB taxonomy): Bacteria > Actinomycetota > Acidimicrobiia > Acidimicrobiales > Poriferisodalaceae > Poriferisodalis. The sequence goes on from JAJDZE010000194.1 coordinate 28,591, forward strand.
GTTGCTCGACGGAGCACGCCGGCTCCGCTTGCTGGCCCGCGACACCAATGCGCCGCTGCGGATGGAATTGCGTCCCGACAGCATCGAAATGACGGTCATCAGCCAAGACGTCGGCAGCGCGAGCGAGGAAGTCGACGCTGCCTATGAGGGAGAGCAGACCACGGTCGCCTTCAATCCCGACTACCTCATCGAGGGGCTCGAAGCGGCCGGTGGTGACACTGTCGAGCTGGTGCGCCTCGATGCGCTCAAGCCCGCTGTGCTGCGGGCGCCCGGACAGGGAGAATTCCTCTATCTGCTGATGCCCGTTCGGGTGTCGTGATCATTGCCTGGCTGAGCATCGAGAACTTCCGGAATCACCGGTCCACACGAGTATCGCTCGATGCAGAGCGCACGCTCGTGGTCGGGCCCAACGGGCACGGCAAGACCAACCTGCTGGAAGCCGTCGCACTGCTGGACGGGTCGGGTTCGTTTCGCGGGGCGAGCGCGGAGACACTGGTGCGCAGTGGCTGCGACCGGGCTTTTGTGCGTGCCGAGATCCGCAGAGCGCGCCGGACGCACCTGGTGGAGATGGAGATCGCGGCAGCCGGCAGAACCCGTGCACAGGTGAACGGGCAACGGGTCCGGTCATTGCGCGATCTCGCCGATGTCGCCAGCACAGTGGTGTTCTGCCCCGCTGACCTGTCGATTGCGACGGGTGGACCGTCGGTGCGTCGGGAGCTGCTCGACGATGTGCTGAGCGGTGCTGACCGTGACTACCGGGCGATGCGCCTCGACTTCGAGCGGGTGCTGCGGCAGCGCAACAATCTGCTGAAGCAGGCCGGTCATCGGCCCGACGACGAGGCCATCGCAACGCTCGATGTCTGGGATGCGCAGTTCGGGGAGGTCGGCGAGGCCATCGCGCAGCGGCGTGACGCCCTGTGCACGGCGTTGGCATCGCCGGCTCGAGACGCCTACCACCAGCTCGCCGGATGTGCCGTGAGCCTGGAACTGTCCTATGGGGCGGAGTGGCGCGAGCGTGGCCTCGCTGTGGCGCTGGCGCGGGCACGTGCCGACGACCTGCGGAGGGGGACCACCACCGTGGGCCCGCACCGTGACGACATGACGATCTGCTTGGACGGCCTGCCCGCACGTACCCACGCTTCCCAAGGGGAGCAGCGCAGCATCGCCCTGGCGCTGCGATTGGCCCAGCACCGCTATGCGGCGCAGTACAGCGAGACCGAGCCGATCGTGCTGCTCGATGATGTGTTCTCCGAGCTCGACGAGGGGCGAGCCCGGCGGCTCGTCGGCTGCCTGCCTGCCGCTCAGACGGTCGTGACCTCGGCCACCGGTCACGTGCCCCCCGGAATCGAGGCCCACAGCGAAATCCGGATCCACGACGGCGAGGTGGTCGTGCGATGACCAGACGCCGTCGCGCAGCAGGTGGCCGCGAGCCGCGGTCGATCGGCGACTCGCTCAAGGCGGTCACTGCCGGCTTCGGTTCACGGGGCCGTGCCATCGACCTCAACGAGCGCTGGGCCGAGGCCGTCGGCGAGGCCGTCGCGGCCCACGCGCAGCCCGAGAGGCT
>JAJDZE010000066.1 GCA_022824805.1 Acidimicrobiia bacterium
TGCGGGAGTACACAGATAGTTCTCGATCTCACGACGGTGCCACGCGTGGCATTCGAGACCGTCTCCGGCACCATCGCCGGGAGATTCATCCAGTAGCACGACACCGCGCAGCTCCGGCAGGGCCTCCCGCAGGCCGAAGAAGTGGCGCTGAGCATTGGGCAGTTGATTGCCGATGTAGTACACGAACGGCCGCTCGAGTGCGTCTTTGGCATCGTCGTGGCCGAGCCTGTCAGCAAATGCCTGGAGGATCGCCAGGTCGGTCGAGCCTTCGAGATAAAGCACCCAACCTGTCGCCTCGGCCTGGGCATACTGCTCGAAACCGATGTCGCGCAGCGACTTGAGCAATTGGCTGCCGCGGTCGTCTATGCGGTGGGGCCGGCCAACGAATGCGACCACCGTGTGGCGTCCGGCCGCCTCATTGAGCAGCACCTCGGAGTGGCTGGCGGCGACGATCTGGCTGCCGGTCTCCGCAGCGACGTCATTGATGACCCCGTATGTCTGACGCTGCCGCAAGATCTCGAGGTGTGCATCGGGCTCGTCGAGCAGTAGCACTGCTCCCTCATTGGCGTACATGTAGGCCAGCAGGAGCAGCGTCTGCTGAAAGCCGCGACCGCTGGAGGACAGGTCGAGCCATGCGCCGTGCTCGCGGTAGCGCATGGTGATCTCGCCGCGGGCGGTGACATAGCGCGGCACTTCGATCTCAACGCCGAACAGTTCGTCGACTCGCCTGCTGAGGTCGTTCCAGCGTTCAGGTGACTCTTCATGCACGCGGTAGCACAGGTTCCGCAGCACCTCGGCCGTGCGGCCTTCGCCGATGCGCACGTCGATCGCCCCTCGGTCGAGGCGGACTTCGCTTCCGGTCAGACCAGACATCGGCGGCAAGAAGGCGACTTCCACCTCATGCGCCTCGTCGGGAATCGGCATCCGTTCGGCACTCGACGACGGCTCCGCTCGCAGCGGACGGCAATAGAGAGACTCCTCGTTCGCGTAGTCGAATTCCAGGCCGCACTGCCAAGAGCCGCTCGGCCCGACGCCTTCAAGAATTATCTCGACGCGGATGTTCTCCGTACGCTGCCGGCCTTCGACGCGGTGTGTATTCCGTGTGCGCAGCTCATGCCAAAGCAAGTTCGCAGCCGGGACCGGCAGAGAGACCAAGTCTCGACGGTTGACCGCGACGCCGGGGCGCTTTTCCGGCGCCGACGTACCCGAGCGCTTCTCGCTCCACAGCTGCAGCCCGGCGTGCCACAACGCCAGCGCTTGAAGCGCCGACGTTTTGCCAGAATTGTTCGGACCGATCAGCACCACCGGATTGGCCAACTCAACCTCAGCCTCGCCGAACCGCTTGAAGTTCCGCATCACCAACCGCGTCAGCATCGCTTCACCTTCCTGGAAGTGCCCGCAGGACCCCGATCCGTCGCTCCGGCCGACACACCACTGGTCAGATCACGTGTGTCCGCTGGCACCCCACGGAGCGGTGGGCCTTGGCACAACGACTCGAGCCATTCGACGAGTTCGTCGATCTGCCACGCCGCGAGGTCGGCCACCCGGTGACCACGAATACCGACGAAGTACTTATCATCCCAGTTCATGCACTCTGCCGGAAGGTCACACGCCGAGGACCCGAAGTAGACGAACCGCGTGCCAATCAGCACCCGGTTCACGCTCAAGTCGCGATGCATATGTTCGTCGCAATGGTGGCACAGTAGTTGTATCCATTTGCCCGTCCCGTCGTCACGGTGGTAGGCATTGTCACCGCACTCAAGCCGCATATCGCTGCTGACCCGCGGCTTCTTGCATTCAAATCGCGGGTCGTCCCAATACTCCTCGAAACTCAAGGTCTCTGAGATCTGCATCGCGTAAATCAGTTGCCTGCTCAGGTCCGCACCCACACTGCCCAAGCCCATGATCCAGTCCCCCACCTTAGCCGCGCGTCGAATCTGTGGTTTGCACAGCGCCAGCGTGCAATATCCATGATACGGATTCGGAGCCAAGCCGGTGTCATAGGTCATTACATACCGATAGAGCTTCATCAGTCCCGCCCGGCCGCTGATATGGGGACTCGTAGCTCACCAGAAATCAACTTCGGCAGCAGCGTGTCCCGAAGATCACCCAAGAGTTGAGAGCTTGCCTGTATCGATTGCTCACAACACCAAAGACCTGACACAGCCTCAGTGAAGGCTGCAATTGCATCGTCCGAAGGTCTCGCATATAGATTCGCGTAGGCCAGATTTCGATTGAGTCCGGGCACCGCTGAATCTGATGTCACTGAAGGCAACTGTTGCCGCTGCAACATGCAATACAGATACTCGAATGTCAATCCCGCATCACGAGCGACAGCGTAGAAGGTTGTGTCGATTGGGAAGAAGTCAGCATGTGACCGGCGGACCGTTCCGGGGTTACCCTTCCTGCCAACAATGATTCCTGGACCTTTAACGAGGTATTCGTCATGCCACCCAATTTGACCATTCGAGCCATATACCGGGACCGGCCCGTACTTGCGTTCTGACGCTTTGAGTGCCTTGCCGTATTCAAGTTCAATAGAATCACCTAACTGCTCGATGTTCCACCCGGCAGGAACGGTTCCAAGTCGGGAGTCCACAAGTTGGTTTGGGAAGATATCGTAGGTTTCGGCGGGAAGTCCAAGAACGGACTCGCCCTCGCGCCATCGGCCCTCCATCTTGGCACGTACAGGCTCGAAATCCACAAACCATGACTTGTACAGCGCTTGAGCCATCTCCTCCAACATCTCGCACATCCGGCGATTCAACTCAACCCGATCGTCCAACGCTCCCAATATCTCTGCTACTCGCCGCTGTTCAGCTATTGACGGAAGTGAAACCCGATGACTTGACACAAAGTCCCATTTTGCGCGCGGCATTCTTGTGCCTTCGGTTCCACGCGTCGCTAGTTCGACGAAATCAGAACACGCGAGTACATAAAAGAGAAACTCGGCGTCAATATTTCGTTTGGACCGTATGACCCAAATATCGGTAGAACAAATGCCGTCAAAATTCGGTCTCACGATCTTGCGGAAATATGGCCGTAGCTTGCCGAAAAGGATGTCGCCTCGACGAAAGCGTGACTTGGTGCTTGTGACGTCACGAGCGCTACCAATCCCGATTAGGCCAAGGCTGCTCTCGCCGATGTGTTCAAGACCAATGTATGGTGATCCGCCGCAAGACTCCGGGCTGACTGAGTCCCGAACTAAGTAACAGCAATCGGCAATTGTGGTGCGAGTCCAAACGTTTGACATGGATTCAATGCGACTTGCGTGCAATACGCACCGCAGGGAGGCTTTTCTCGCCAGGATTCAACCACGATTCCTCATACTCGCCTTCCCAGTCTCGATGATCGGGCTTGTAGTAAATGCTGATGATGCTGAGGTTGTCCGGATGCACGTTGTCATACCCGTCCTCGTAGCCGTCCACAACGACGCGCAGATCGACCGGGTAGGTCGCAAGCAGATCAATCAGTTCCTTCACTGTGATCGCAGTGTCGTCGGCTTCGCTGTTCTCCATGGTGCGATCCTCCGTGGGGTGGCCGGTGGTGCGTGTACTGAGGGCGCCGGCTGACGCATCAGAAGCCCAAGGATTGCAGGTTGGCTTCGATCTGAACGTCCAGTTTTTCTGCCTCGGCCTGCTGGGCGCGCCACTGGGCGGCGAGACGGGTCATCTTGTCGGCGAACGGCTCGCCGTCATCGGACTCGGGCGCCACGCCGACGTAGCGGCCTGGAGTGAGCACGCAGTCGTAGCCGCGGATTTCCTCGACCCGGGCGCTCTTGCAGAAACCTGCGACGTCCTCGTAGCCCGCCGACCTGTTGGCGCCGCCCTTGTCGGCCTGATCGTCGGCGCTCGATTCGCCTTGGCGGCTGCTCGCGTCGGCCTGTTCGCCGCCGCCTGCGTCGGCTGAACGCCAAGCGTGGTAAGTACTGGCCACCTTGGCAATGTCGTCGTCGGTGAACTCGCGGTGGGTGCGGTCGACCATGCGGCCCAAGCTGCGGGCATCAATGAACAGCACTTCGCTGCGCCGGTCACGCATGCCCTCGCCACCCGAGCGGTCTTTGGCCAGGAACCACAGGCAGGCCGGGATGGCTGTGGAGAAGAACAACTGGCTGGGCAGCGCCACCATGCAGTCGACCAGGTCGGCCTCGACGAGGTTCTGGCGGATCGCGCCCTCGCCCGACTGCCGCGACGACATCGACCCGTTGGCGAGCACGAAGCCGGCCACCCCTTTCGGCGCAAGGTGGTGGACCATGTGCTGCACCCAAGCGAAGTTGGCGTTGCCCTTCGGCGGCACGCCGTAGACCCAGCGCTTGTCGTCGGCCAAGCGCTCGCCGCCCCAGTCCGACACATTGAACGGCGGGTTGGCCAGGATGAAGTCGGCTCGTAGGTCAGGGTGGCGATCGTCGTGGAACGTGTCGCCGTGAGTGATCTGGCCCTCGATGCCGCGGATTGCCAAGTTCATGCGCGCCAAGCGCCATGTGGTGTAGTTCGACTCCTGACCGTAGACGGAGATAGCCGTCCGCGTGCCGGGCGGGCGTGGACCGCCGTTGCCGTTCCCGGAGGCGTGAGCTTCGATGAACTCCACCGACTGCACGAACATGCCCGACGAGCCGCAGCAAGGGTCGTACACCCGGCCCTCGAACGGCTCGATCATTTCCACCAGCAGGCGCACCACGCAACGAGGCGTGTAGAACTCGCCGCCCCGCTTGCCTTCCGCATCGGCGAACATCGACAGGAAGTACTCATAGACACGCCCGAGCACGTCACGCGAGCGAGCGGCGGCATCGCCCACCGTGACGTTGCCCAGCAGGTCGATCAACTGGCCGAGCCGCTCCTGATCGAGCGCCGGCCGGGCGTAGTCCTTGGGCAGCACGCCGTCGAGTGCAGGGTTCATGGCCTCGAGTTCGTCCATGGCCCGGTCGATGATCGACCCGATGTGCGGCTGGCGGGCCTGTGCGGCAAGCACATCCCAACGCGCCGGCGCGGGCACCCAGAAGACGTTGCGCCAGCGGTACTCGTCCACGTCGTCGGGATCGGCACCCTCGTCGATCTCGGCTTCGAGTTGCTCGCGGAGCTCGCCGAACGCGTCCGACACGTATTTCAGGAAGATCAGCCCGAGGACGACATGCTTGTACTCGGCGGCGTCCATGCTGCCGCGCAGCTTGTCGGCGGCGGCCCACAGCGTCCGCTGGATGTCTGCGAGATCACCGCCCGCTACATCGCTCTCGCGAGTTCCGCTCATGGGCATTGTTGGTCTCCGCAACGCGCCGGGCCCCGCAATACGGGACACTCCTGCCTGCTTCTGTTTCTACTTCACACCGGCTCCCATGAGCGCTATTCGGGCCGAGAACGCGTGCCGAGAGGGGATCGCTGCCGAGATATCGTGCGCGGCGATGGTTGCTGTCGGGCTGGCTCGGCTCATGGCCGCGTCGCATCTGGCCTACATCGTGTTCCTGCTGGTGGGCGGGTTTGCCGCGAAGCGCTGGCCCAGGCTGATGAAGTGGCACCTTGCTGCATTCGGCGCAGCCGGATTGGTGAACCTCACTGGTTCCGACTGCCCGCTGACGGTGTGGGAGAAATGGCTCCTGCGCCAAGCCGGGAGGGAGCCGTACGAGACCGGCTTCGCCTCGCACTACCTGGTGGAGCCCTTCTATTCGAAAGGCATCACCGGCCGGGCGAATTCGGTAATCCTGCTGGCGCTCGTGATCCCGGTCTTGGTGAGCTACTGGCGGCTATTTCGCAGCTCCGCGGCCGACTCCGGCGAGTCCGCTACGAACTGACCCTTCGCGTCCCGGCCGCGCCATAGACTCACGCCCGGTTGTCGTGAGCGAAGCCGGTGAGATCCCGGCACTGTCCCGCAACGGTGATGCCCCTCCGGGGGACGAGTCCGGTCGCCTCCCGGCCGCCATCACGCGAACCGATTCCTCGAGGTAAGGAGCGGCTCGTGCGGTGGGTCCCCCCGCTGCTCGGCCCTGAACTCGAGCAGAAGGGAGAACACCATGAACCGCACCGCGACAAAGCGAGCAGCCTTGCCACTGCGACTGCTGTGGGCACTGGCAGCCGTGCTCTTGCTCGTCTCGGCCTGTGGAAGCGACGACACCGCCAGCAGTCCAACGCCTGCGCCAGCGACGGAGGCTGCTCCGGCCACCGAGGCACCGGCGGCAACACAAGCGCCGACGAGCACGACCGAGGCCGCTGCTGAAGCGGCCGAGGGGACCGACGAAGCGGCAGGGTCGGCCGAACAGACCGAGGACACCGAACCGGCGCCCGCCGAGCCGGAGTACCGCTACCAGCGAATCGTCTCCATCTCCCCCACCGGTACCGAGATCCTGTTCGCCATCGGTGCGGGCGATCGGGTGGTCGCCGTCGATGAATTCTCGTACTACCCGCCCGAGGCGCCCGTCACCGACTTGAGCGGCTGGCAGCCGAACGTCGAGGCCATCTCGTCATACGACCCCGACCTTGTCGTCATGGGCAGCGACGGTGACATCGAGGCCAACCTCGAATCGCTGGGGATCGCAGTGCTGGCCATCAATGCCCCCACCACCTTCGACGAGGTGTACGTGCAGATCGCACAATTCGGCGAGACCACCGGGCAGATCGACGAAGCGGCTGCGTTGATCTCGGAGATGCGCAGCGAGATCGGCGCCCTCATCGACGCAGCACCCGACGCTTCGGGGCTCAGCTACTACCACGAGCTCACCGACGGTCTGTACTCGGTGACGAGCAGCACCTTCATCGGACAGGTGTACTCGCTCTTCGGGCTCGACAACATCGCCGATCCTGCCGATTCCGACGGAAGCTCCTACGGCTACCTCCAGCTCGGCAACGAGTACATCGTCGACGCCGATCCCGACCTGATCTTCCTGGCCGACACGCTGTGCTGCGGCCAGAACGCCGAGACGGTTGCTGCCCGTCCAGGCTGGGACCTGCTGAGTGCGGTCCAGCACGGCCGGGTTGTCGAGCTCAATGACGACATCGTCTCGCGCTGGGGACCACGCCTCGTGGAGTTCATCGCGGCAATCTCCGATGCGATCATCTCGATCGGCGCAGCGAGCTGAGCGGTGCCCCCGACGCACCAAGTTGACGCCGTGCGCAGCGCCGATGACTGAAGGCTGAGGTTGTGATGCGCGCCGACGGCTCATCTGGCGCCACCAGTGCCAACGGCGTCCAGCTTCAGGCATCGGGACTGCGAGCGCGAGCGCTTGTTGCCGGCATCGCTGCCGTCGTCATCGCTGTCATCGCCGGGCTGACGATTGGCCCGGCCGGCATTCCGGCGCACCGGGTGCTGATGGAGCTGGCCGACCTGCTGCCTGGCATTGCGGTCGAGTCGGGCCTCAACGACGCGCACAAAGCGATCGTGACCGACATCCGGCTGCCCCGCGTTGTGCTCGGGCTGCTGGTGGGCGCAACGCTCGCCACGAGCGGGGCCACCTATCAAGCAGCGTTTCGCAACCCCCTTGCCGACCCCTACCTGCTCGGCATCGCCGCCGGCGCGGGACTCGGCGCGACGATCGCCATCGTCAACGACATCGGCGACGGCGCCGGCGTATTCGACCTCGTTCCGATCGCCGCATTCGGCGGGGCGCTCGGGGCGGTGACCGTGGCCTACCTCGCCGGACACATCGGCGGGCGGTCGACTGCATCGCTGATCCTTGCGGGGATCGCGGTGGCGAGCTTTCTCGCGGCCTGCCAGACGTACCTGCTGCAGGCGAACGCGGATGCGTTCCGCAGAATCCTCGCCTGGCTCCTCGGCCGGATTGCCACGTCGGGCTGGGCCGAGCCGGCGCTGCTGCTGCCCTATTTCTTGGTGACGACGGCCATCGTGCTGCGCTACCGGCGGGCGCTCGACGTGCTCGCCGTCGGCGACGAGGAAGCTGCGGCGCTCGGCCTCGAACCCCGCAGGATCCGGCTGATCGTCCTGATTGCGGCATCGCTCGGGGCGGCCGCCGCAGTGTCGGTGAGCGGTCTGATCAGCTTCGTCGGCATCATCGTGCCGCACGCAATCCGGCTGGTCTTCGGCACCAGCAACCGCGTCCTGCTGCCGCTGTCGGTGCTCTTCGGCGCAGCGTTCCTCGTGCTTGCCGACCTGACCGCGCGCACAGTGCTCTCCCCCGCCGAGCTGCCGATCGGTGTGGTCACCGCGTTTCTGGGAGCGCCGTTCTTTGTGTTCGTGCTGAGAACGAGCCGACGGGAGATCTGGTGAGCGCCGCCGTCGCAGTGGAAGCGCTCGAGGTCAGCCTCGACCGGACGCCGATCCTGAAGGGGGTCGAACTCGGAGTTTCGGCCGGCGAATGGGTGAACGTGGTGGGTCCCAACGGAGCAGGCAAGACGACCCTGTTGCGGGCACTTCTCGGCCTCGTCGCCTACGACGGCAAGGTTCACATTGAGGGCCTCTCCAGCCAGCGGCGCTCCGTGCGAGCCCAACACCTGGCGTACGTGCCCCAATCGCCCGTGATTCCTCAGGGAATGCTGGTGGGCGACTACGTGCTGCTGGGCCGAACACCGCACCGGGGCATCTTCGCTGCCGAGACCGCCGCCGACACTCGCATCGCCACGGAGGTGCTCGAACGGCTCGATCTGGGCGGCTTCGGAGACCGGGCCGTGCAGTCGCTCTCCGGCGGTGAACGACAGCGAGCCGTGCTGGCCCGGGCGCTCGCGCAGCAAACACCGATCCTGTTGCTCGATGAGCCGACAACCGCCTTGGACCTGGGGCACCAGCAGGATGTGCTCGATCTCGTCGATGGACTGCGTCGCGAGCGGGGCCTGACGGTGATCGCCACGCTGCATGACCTGACGCTCGCAGCCCGCTATGGCGACCGGGTCGCCATTCTGTCTGAGGGGCGCGTTGCGGCGTGCGGGCCACCCGACGGCGTGCTCACTGTGGGCAGCATCGCCCGACACTTCGGCGCACACGTCAAGGTGCTGCGCGATTCGGACGGCCCCGTCATCGTCCCCACAGCAACAACTACGTCACGAGCAACCGGCGTGGCGCCAGCGGGGCGCGCCGCCACACAGAATGGAGACCACTTATGAATGCATCACAGCCAGACGGCTCGACACCCACCGACGCGCCGCCCACCGAGGATCCCCGCCCAGACGGGCTGCGCACGGCGCGCAGCCTCGTGGTGGTGAACACCGGCGACGGCAAAGGGAAATCCTCCGCTGCGTTCGGCACGGCGATGCGGGCGCGAGCCCGCGACTGGCCGGTTGCGGTGGTGCAGTTCCTCAAGTCGGACAACTGGGTGACCGGCGAGCAGATGATGGCCGAGCCGCTCGGCATCGACTTCTGGTCGCTGGGCGAGGGCTTCACCTGGGACAGCGACGACCTCAGCCGGGACGAGGCCGAGGCCCGCGAGGCCTGGCGCCACGGCAAGGCACTGGTGGAGGCCGGCGAGCATCGGCTGGTCGTGTTCGATGAGATCACCTATCCGCTCAACTGGGGCTGGATCGACGCCGCCGAGGTGGAGGCCACGTTCCGCAACCGGCCTGAGCGGGTCTCGCTGGTGCTGACCGGCCGCGACGCTCCGGGTTGGATGATCGAACTCGCCGACACGGTGACCGAGATGGTCAAGACCAAGCACGCCTACGACTCGGGCATCCGGGCCAAGAAAGGCATCGACTACTGAGCCAGTGCGCCCGCTGCGGGGGCGGCAGGACATGGCGGTCGCTCAGGCGGTGAGGTCCATGATCTCGAAGAGCGAGCCGAGGTCGACATGGGCCTCGATTGCGTCGGCAACCTGGTCGAACTGCGCCTCGCGGCGGGCGGCGAACGAGCCTGGGTCCGGCGTGTAGGGACAGGCGCACTCCGCCGCAATGCGAGCCAAGTAAGCACGCCGGAAGTCATCGCTCTCGAAGATGCCGTGAAGCGTTGTGCCCATTGTTCGGCCGCTGCACCGGCCTTCGGGCTCGCCGTCCAGCCACAACCAGGGCTCGCTGGTGCCGCCGGTGGTGGGCTCAACGCGTCCGTGATGGATCTGATAGCCCCAGACCGGTGCTCCGCAGGCTTCGCCCCGGCGCTGGGCGAGCACCTTGTCGTCCTCGAAGACGGTCTCGACATCGAGCAAGCCCAGACCGGGCACCGTCCCTTGCCGCGACTCGACGTCGTCGTGAACGACTTGGCCGAGCATCTGGTAGCCGCCGCAGATGCCGAGCACGGATGCCCCGCCGTCGGCGACCGCGGCCGTCACGGCATCAGCGAGGCCTCGGGACCGCATCCATGACAGATCGCCCACGGTGGCCTTGGAGCCTCCCAGCACGATCAGGTCGGGCTGACCCAGCTCGCGGACCGAGCGGACGAAGCGGACACCGACATCGGATTCCGCGAAGAGAGGATCGAGATCGGTGAAGTTTGACAGGCTTGGGAAGGCGATGACGGCCACGTCGAGGTGAGCCTCGGCACGCGGCGGGGGCATCTGCGCGAGCGCGACCGAGTCCTCGGCGTCGATGCGAACACCGTCGAGCATCGGGATCACGCCGAGCGTCGGCACTCCGCAATGTCGTTCCAAGTCGATGAGCCCGTCGCCGAGCAGGGCCGGGTCGCCGCGGAACTTGTTGATCAAAAAGCCCCGCACGAGGCGTCGGTGCTCGGGCGGCAGCAGCGCAACCGTTCCGGCCAGCGAAGCGAAGACACCGCCGAGATCGATGTCGCCGACCACGACGGCGGGCAGGCCTGCTCGTTCGGCGATGCGCAGGTTGACGATGTCGCTGTCGGCAAGGTTGATCTCCGCAGGGCTGCCCGCTCCCTCGAGCACCACCGCATCGAAGTCGCAGCGCAGCCGGCGCAGCGACTCCAGGACGAGCTCCAGCAACTCGGGCTTGCAGCGGTGATACTCCGCCGCGCTCATCGAGCCCACCGGTCGGCCCTCCACGACGACCTGGGCATCGGTGTCGCCGGTGGGCTTGAGCAGAACCGGGTTCATGCTCACCGTGGCCTCGACGCCCGCTGCTTGCGCCTGCGCGTACTGGGCCCGGCCGATCTCGTGTCCCGAAGCTGTCACCGCCGAGTTCAGCGCCATGTTCTGTGCCTTGAACGGTGCGACGCGCAAGCCCCGCCGAGCCAACAGCCGGCACAGACCTGCGACAAGCGTCGACTTGCCCACGTTCGAGGCCGTCCCGCACACCATCAGACCAGGCGCCAGCGGGTCAGTGGCGTTGCCGCGCACCGCGGCAGCGTACAAACCCCCTGCGTCAGCCCCGTGCGTGAGATCAGCCAAGCGGAGCACCGTGCTGGGAACACTGACAAGCGAGACATCACCACGCGACATCTGCCAGCCAGGACTGGCATGGGGAGTTCTCAGTTACTTCTCATCTCGGCTTCGTACCGTGCGTGCACCCATTACGGCTACTCGGAGGCGAACCCGCGTGCTGAGATTCTTCCGCCCATCGCTGCTCGCAGTCGCGGCAGTCACCTCACTGGTGGCAATGGCTTGCTCAGAGGGCAACCAGAACGGCCTGCCGACCCTGCTGGAGAGCACCTCGACCAGCACCGCCGAAGCGCTCACGGCTGCAGGCACTGACGGCCCGTCGGGGATGCCGTCATCGGCGAGCGAATCAACGGCGCCCGCAACCACGGCTCCTGCATCGACCGACACGGCGTCGACTGACCCAGAACAAGACGGCACGGACGAAGCCGTCAGCGACGAGGAGCGCCTGCTGGAGTTCGCAGCGTGCATGCGCGACAACGGCGTGGAATTCCCCGACCCGATCGTCGAGGCTGACGGCACGATCAGCTTCGGATTACGGCCGGGCGCGGGCGGTGCCTCCCGGTCGGCCGAGAATCTGCAGCGCATCGGCCGCGATCGGGACCTGCCGGCAGCGCGCGAAGCATGCGGGGGCCTTCTTGAAGGCCTCGCGTTCGGCCGAGGCAGTCAGGACTTCGCGGAGGCCCAAGCCGAGCAGGCCGACCGATTGCTCGAATTCGCCCAGTGCCTGCGCGACAACGGCATCGATGTCGGTGATCCCGACACCAGCGGATTTGGCCCCGGCGGAGGCGGCGGCGCAGCCCTCCCGTTCGGAGACGTGGACTTCGACGATCCCGATGCGAGCGCCGCGCTGGACATCTGCGCGGAGCAGGTGTCGATCGCCCCGAGGCAGCGCGGCCGCCAGTCGCAGGCGGGACAATGAGCATGTCGCGCACCAGCCGACGGACGAGAACTGCCGCAATTGCCGCTGTGCTCATCGTCGTCGCTGCGGTCGTCATCATCGTGCTCGTACTCCTGCGCGATGAGCCAGACGACACCTCGAGCGATGCGAACGAGTCGATCCTCACCACGACGCTGATCGAACAGCGCGAACTCACCGAGTACCTCGAGATCGACGGGACCCTCGACTACGAAGGCATGGTCACGCTCGCCGCCCGTAGCGACGGATCGCTGGTTCATCTCGCAGCCGAGGGCACCGTCGTGGGCCGGGGCGAATCGATCTACCTGATCCTGGATCCCCCGACCGAGGCGGAATCTGCCGCTGCGCTGGCCGACGTCGCATCGACGCAGGACTCGCTCATGGTTGCTGAAGACGACCTGAGCAGCGCCCGATCCGGGCCCTCGGACGCCGACATCGCTGCCGCAAGCGCCGATGTCGCCACCGCCATCGAAGCGCGGGACGAGCTGATCGCCGAGCCCACCGTATCTGAGATCCGCACCGCCGAGGCCGCTGTGGCCGTTGCATCCGAAGCGCTCGAGCAGCTCGACAACCCCACGGAGGCTGCACGCGCGACGGCCCGCTCCGACCTCGCCGCCGCCCAAGAGCGGCTCGCCCAGTTTATTGCCGGCGCAACGCAAGCCGAGATCGACTCGGCGAAGGCCAACTTGGTGACGGCGCAAGAAGCGCTCGCAGCATTGCTCGCCGAGCCATCGGAAGCCGAGATCGAATCGGCCGAAGCAGCGGTGGCGATCGCTTGGGAACGGCTCCACGGCGAACTGCAGTGCTGCAGCTCCGACGCCGAGATTGACGAACTGCGCGCCGTGTTGCTGACCGCGGAAGAGGCGCTCGACGAACTGCTCGCCGGTCCGACCGAAGCTGCGGTCGATGAGGCAGAGGCACAGGTGCTCGCTGCGCAGGAAGCGCTCGACAATCTCACAGCGGGCGCGTCCAGCGCCGAGATCGAAGATGCCGAAGCAGCGGTGCTCGCCGCGCAGGAAGCGCTCGACCTGCTCGACAATCCCACCGAGGCGACACGAGCCCAGGCACGGGCCGATCTCGCCGCTGCCTCAGAAGCACTATCCGACCTGCGCGCCGGCCCCTCGGACGCAGAGATCGACGCCGCGAACGCAGCAATCCTGGTTGCGGACGAGGCCCTGGCCGGCCTGTTGGCGCCCCCGTCGGAGACGGAGCTCGCGGCGCTCACGGCGGCCGTGCAGAGCGCGGAGGCAGCGCTCGACGCTGCCGAGGAGCAGTGGGCTGATCTCGGTCACAGCCAGCATTCGCTCGTCCTCCTCTACGGCAGCATGCCCGCATATCGCACCATGGCGCCGGGCGCCTCCGGCGACGATGTCCGTCAGCTCCAGGAGAACCTCGTCGAGCTCGGCCATCTCGACCGAGAGCAGCACCCTGCCGACGGCGTCTTCGACGAGGCCACGGCCGCGGCAGTGCAGCGTTGGCAGCGCGACGTCGGACACCACGTCGACGCGACAGTGGGCACCGCTGATGTGCTGTTCGTCGATGGTCCGGTGCAGATCGGGCCTTGGTCGGTGGGCATCGAGGTGGGCCAGGACCTGCCCGCCGGCACCACGCTCGCGTCGCTCACGGTGATCGAGACGCCGACTGGCGGTGTCATGGCCACCACCCAGCGCATCGCCGCCAACCTGCCCCTCAGCGAGAGGGATCTGGTCAGCGAGGGGATCATCGTCAACGTTGAGTTTCCCGACGACACCGATGTCGAGGGCACAGTTGTCGCCATCAATCCGTCCCCGATCACCGACCCCGCGACGGGTGAGAACGTCGTCGAGTTGACCATTCAGCTCCACAGCCCAGCCTCGGCGGTATGGATCGGCGCGTCGGTGGTTGTGGAAATCACTCAGACACTCATCGAAGACGCCTTGGTCGTGCCCGCCACCGCGCTGGTTGCCCTCGTCGAGGGCGGCAGCGCCGTGGAGGTTCTCGCCGACGATGGAAGCATCCGCTTGATCGGCGTGGAGACGGGGCTGTTCGTCGACGGTGACGTCGAATTGCTCAGTCCGGAACTCAAGGCCGGCATGCGAGTGGTGGTTCCCCGTTGAGCGATCGGCGGGCCGTGCCCGATCCTCAGCCGCCGGCCATCGAGCTGCGTGGCGTCTCGAAGATCTACCCGGGATCGCCGCCCATCAAGGCGCTGGACGACGTCTCGGTGCAGATCGACTGGGGCCAGATGGTCGCGGTCGTCGGCCAGTCGGGCAGCGGCAAGTCGACGATGCTCAACGTGATGGGCACGCTCGATCAGCCCACCAGCGGTTCGGTGCTGATCGAGGGCACCGACACCTCGCTGCTGACCGACAACCAACTGTCGGCAATCCGTGGTCGGCGCGTCGGTTTCGTGTTCCAGCGCTTCTTCCTCCTGTCGGGGATAGCGGTGATCGACAACGTGGCGAACGGCCTGCTGTACACCGGCGCGACCCGGCCGGACCGGCGCAAGGCGGCCGAGGCTGTGCTTGAGCGTGTCGGGCTCGGTGCGCGCAAATGGCACAAACCCGACGAACTGTCCGGCGGTCAGATGCAACGTGTCGCCATCGCCCGGGCGCTCGTCGGCGAGCCGGCGTTTGTCCTGGCCGACGAGCCCACCGGCAATCTCGACTCCGCCTCGTCGAATTCGATCATCGAGCTGCTGTTCTCGCTGCACGACGAAGGTCGGACAATTGTTGTCATCACCCACAACGAAGCAATCGCCGCTGCGATGCCCCGGCAACTGCAGATTCTCGACGGGCGTCTCGTGCACGACAGCGGCACGGCCTCGCAATGAACCTGGCGCCGAGCCGCTTGCGTCCGTCCGAGACGGCGCGCGTCGGACTCGGGTCGCTGGCGGCGCGGCGGCTCCGTTCGGCGCTGTCGGCGCTCGGCATCGCCATCGGCATCGCCTCGCTGGTGGCTGTGTTGGGTCTGTCGGACTCGTCGAAGTCGGCGCTGCTCGACCAGATCGGCGCGCTCGGCACCAATCTGCTCACCATCGAGGCAGGTTCGGGATTCGGTGCGGGCGACGCGGCGCTGCCCGAGACCTCAGTTGCGACGGTCAGCCGGGTGCCCACCGTGGAGGCAACCTCGGCCGTGTATACGGTCGATGCTGGCGTGTACCGCAACGATCTCGTGCCCGAAGACCTCACCGGGGGCATCAGCGTGTACGGCACCGATCCTGGTCTCCTGGGCGCCCTCAACGGCGAGATCGCCCTCGGCTCATTCCTGACGGAGGCCACCCGCGACCATCCGGTGGCGGTGGTCGGGGCGGTCGCCGCCGAACGCCTGGGAATCCGCAACCTCGACCAGCCGGTGCGGCTGTACATCGGCGACCGCTGGGTCGAGGTGGCAGGCGTGCTGGAGCCATTCGCACTCGCCGCCAACCTCGATCGCGCTGTGTTGATCGGCGATCGGGCAGCCGAGCGCTACTACGACACCGAGCTGGTGCCGGCCACGGTGTACGTGCGCGTCTACGAGGACTACATCGACGAGACCCGCGATGTGCTGGCCGCAACGGTCGATCCGGAGAATCCCGAGGAGGCCGAGATCAGCAGGCCGTCGGATCTGCTGGAAGCCAGATCAGCCGCGGAGAGCTCGTTCACCTCGCTCTTCTTGGGCTTGGGCGCTGTAGCGCTGCTGGTGGGCGGCATCGGCGTGGCAAACGTCATGGTGATCGGGGTCATTGAGCGTCGCGGAGAGATCGGCCTGCGGCGCGCCATCGGGGCGACGAGGGCGCACATCCGCAGGCAGTTCTTCACCGAGGCTCTGACGCTCGCGACCCTGGGCGGCACAGCAGGGGTGCTCTTGGGGGTTGCGGTGACCTACGGGTACTCGCTCGCCCAAGGATGGCGCGTGATCATCCCGCCGGTCGCCGTAATCGGCGGGTTCGCTGCGGCGGTCGCCATCGGCGTGATCGCCGGCTTGTATCCGGCGATCAGAGCATCGCGGGTATCTCCCACGGAGGCGCTCCGCTCGGCCTGAGGGATGCCGAACCCTGCAAGGCCCCGCGCTTCGGGCCCAGGGCTGCGTCTCTTAGCCTCTGAGGCCATGCAACGGCACGGCGGCACTTCGTGAGCGGCTTGAAGGTCTCCGAGCGGGCGGATATCGCGCCCTTCTTTGTGATGGAGATGATGCGGGCTGCCGCCGACAGGGAAGCGGCCGGCGGCGATGTGGTGCACATGGAGGTCGGCCAGCCGTCCACGCCCGCGCCGGCCGGGGCGCGCACTGCTGCCAAGGCGGCAATCGACAACGACGTGCTGGGTTACACGTCGGCGGTGGGCATCGAGCCGCTGCGCACGAGGCTGGTGCAGCGCTACGCCGACTGGTACGGCCACGACACCGATGCGGGTCGCATCGTCGTGACCCAAGGCGCCAGCGGGGCATTCACGCTCGCGTTCCTGGCGTGCTTCGAGGCCGGCGACCGGGTGGCGGTGACTGCGCCCGGCTATCCCTGCTACCGCAACACGCTCGAAGCGCTGGACATCGAGGTCGTCGAGATCGCGGTCACACCCGAGTCCGGCTTCCGGTTGAGCGCAGAAATGGTCACCGGCGCCGGCCCGCTCGATGGGCTGGTGGTGGCCAGTCCCGCAAACCCCACCGGCACCATGCTCATGGCAGACGAACTGGGCCGGCTAGCCCGCTGGTGCCATGAAGCCGGCGTGCGGCTGATCTCCGATGAGATCTACCACGGCATCGCCTACGGAACCGAGGCCGCCACCGCCGCAGCGCACAGCCCCAGCGCTGTCGTGGTGAACAGCTTCTCCAAGTACTTCTCGATGACCGGCTGGCGCCTGGGCTGGCTGCTGCTGCCGCCCGATCTGGTCTCGCCCGTAGAGCGCCTCGCCCAGAACGCCACGATCGCTGCCGCCACGGTGAGCCAGCACGCCGCACTCGGTGCCTTCGACAGCATCGACGAGCTCGAGGCCAACGTCGCCCGCTACCAGGCGAACCGCCGGATACTGCTCGACGGCCTGCCCGCTGCAGGGATCGACCGCATCGCTCCGCCCGACGGGGCGTTCTACATCTACGCCAACGTCGATCACCTCACCAACGACAGCGCCGAGCTGGCCGCGACCTGGCTCGCTGAACTCGGCATCGCCACCACACCCGGCATCGACTTCGACCCTGCTGAGGGTCATCGCTACATCCGATTCTCGTTCGCGGGCAGCAACGACGACATGATCCAGACCGTCGAACGCCTCACTGCCTGGGCCAAACGCCTGCATTGAGCCCTCGGGCGCAACCCAAGTCCCACCACTAGCGTCGCTGCTCATGGAATCGGCAGAACTCGAAACGCTCATCATCGACGCCGCGGACAACGGCGTGGTCACCATCACGATGAACCGGCCCAAGCGCCTCAACGCGGCGAGTCCGCAGATGTTCACCGAGCTGCGCGAGACATGGAACGAGATCGGCGGCGACCCCACGGTGCGCTGCGTGGTGATGACCGGGGCCGGCGACGCCTTCTGCAGCGGCGCTGACTTGGCCGCCGATGACGGTGACGGCCCGCGCAGGCACCCGTTGCAAGGGCTGAACGTGATCCACCAGACCGTGTCGGCGCTCTACTCGATCATGGCGCCGGTCATCGCCAAGGTGAACGGCGTCGCTGCGGGCGCGGGCATGAACCTGGCTCTGGCGTGCGACCTGATCGTGGCCTCCGACCAAGCCCGGTTCAGCGAGATCTTCGCCCGGCGCGGCCTGTCAGTCGACTTCGGCGGCACTTGGATCCTGCCTCGGCTCATCGGCCTGCACCGCGCCAAGGAGCTGGCGTTCTTCGCTGACGTCCTCGATGCCAAGCAGGCCGAAGACTTCGGCATCGTCAACAAGGTGGTGCCCCACGGCGAGCTCGACGCATTCGTCGACGACTGGTCCGACCGCCTCGCGGCCGGACCGCCCATCGCCGTTGCTATGACCAAGCGCCTGCTCACCCTCAACGCCTCGGCCGACTTCGCCACTGCGCTCGAAGGCGAGGGCATGGCTCAGTCGCTCAACTTCACCACCGAGGACACCAAGGAAGCCGTCCAGGCATTCCTCGAGAAACGCCCGCCCACCTTCACCGGCCGCTAGACGCAGGCCGATCGCGGGATCGGATCAGCGAGGTTCAGGCGAGGGCGGATCGGGACTCCGCCCAGGTCTTGCCGGACTCCACGTCGACGTCGTGGGGCAGGCCCAGCACCCGCTCGGCGATGATGTTGCGCTGCACTTCCGAGGTGCCACCACCGATGGTGAGTGCAGGGCTGAACAAGTAGCCGCCGTGCCAGCCGTTCCAGCCCTCCGTAACGGCCTGGGCCTTGGGGAAGTCTGGCGACGTGCCCAGCGGGCCCGTATTGGCGAGCAGTCCGTGGGCGCCGGCCAGATCCTTGGCCAGCCCCATGACGTGCTGACCGTGATCGTCAGCCAGCGCTTTGCGCACGCTGGCCTCGGGCCCAGGCTGGCGGCCGTGCAAGCGGGCGCTCAGCGTCCGCAGCCGGATGAGCCGCAGCACTTCGGCTTCGATGTGCAGCCGTGCGGCCCGGTCGCGCATCACCGGATCTGACACGCCCCCGGCAGACCGGACCACGTCGAGCAGGTCGGCAGCGCTGGGGCCGCTGCCCCACAGCGCCCCTTCGCCCGACAGCGACACCCGTTCGTTGCCCAGCGTGATCTTCGCGAGCCGCCAGCCGTCGTTCTCGTCGCCGATCCGGTTCTCCACCGGCAGCTCCATGTCGGTGAAGAACGTCTGATTGAACGAGTACGCCGTGGTCATGTCGATGATCGGGCGCAGTTCCAGGCCGGGGGTGTCCATCGGGCAGATGAAGTACGACACGCCGCGGTGCTTGGGCACGTCGGGGTCGGTGCGGGCGATGAGGATGCCGAACTTGCTGCGATGCGCTCCGGACGACCAGATCTTCGAGCCGTTCACGATGTAGCGGTCGCCGTCCCGCACGGCGCGGGTGGCCAGGTTCGCCAGATCCGAACCGCTGTCGGGCTCGGAGAACAGCTGGCACCACACCTCCTCGCCGGTGAGGATCGGCCACAGGTAGCGCTCCTTCTGGGCGTCGGAGCCGCCGTAGATGATGGTCGGACCGGCCCAGCCCAGCCCGATACCGCTAGCCAGGCGCTTCACGCCGGCAGCAGCCAGCTCTTCGTCGATCAGGAGTTGGGTGATGGGGTCGGCGTCGAGGCCGTAGGGCCTGGGCCAGTGCGGCGCCACGTATCCGGCGTGCGCCAGCGCCTCCTGGCTCGGACTGCCGTCGTGATCGTCGAGCCAGTCGCGCACCGCGACTCGGCGGGGGTCGTCATGGTCCGGCCAGTCGAAGTCCATGTGCGGACCCTAGCGGGGTGCCCCGAGACGCGAACAGGCCCCCGCTCGACTGAGCAGGGGCCTGCTGCTACCCGAAGATCGTGTTCGCGCCTCTGCCGTTTGGCGGGGCGGCGGCCGCGTGAGGACCAGCACGCGGATCTTGTGGGGTTCGGTGGTCCGGGTTGGAGTCGCCACCTGATGGAGACGTCCCCTTCTCGGAAGCGGGTCGCCTCAGCGCCCGGCCACCTCCAGAGTCCTGTTGCGTTTCGGCATTGCTTGGACCACCCCCTTTCTCTGGTGCCACCAGATTGCCACAGTCGCGGCCAGATCAGGAAACGATTTCCGATCGGATCGCTCGGGCGACCGCAGCAGCCCCCAGCATTGCCACCAAGTCCGGTTGGGTGTCGACCTCGCCTGTGGCGAGCAGGAACAGCGCGTCGCCGTCGAAATTCGTGTGGGGGGGCTCGATCGCCCGGGCAATGCCCGTATGTGCGAGATCGACCGCCCGGCAGGCCTCTGGCTTGGTGAGCCGGGCGTTGGTGACCAGGCAGCCGATGGTGGTGTTGCCACGCTCGGGCGACTCGGGCTCTTCGGTGCCGCGCCCGGTGAATCCGGGTATCGCACCGACCGGATCATGCGGATAGCGCTCGGCCCCCGGTGGCGCCGTGCAACCGGCCAGCACGGTGCCGTCAGTGTCGATGACATCGCCCAGGGCGTTGACCGCCACCAGCGCGCCCACGACCACATCGCCCGAACGCTCCACCGCAGCGCCCAGCCAGCCGGGCGCGGAGAAGTCCCGACCAGCGACCTTGCCGATCGTGCAGCCCCTCCCGACGCCGACCCGCCCGGTGGCGGGCTCGTCCTCGCTGGCGGCCTCGCAGGCAGCCCATCCCGCGGCCGCGGTCGGACGCTCGCTGTCCGGGGACTGGATGTCGTACACCACGGCCGCCCCCACGACCGGCACAATGCTGCCGCGGATGTCGAGCCCGCGGCCCTCGCTGGCGCACCAGCGCACAACTCCGTCAGCCGCAGAAAGGCCGAAGACGCTGTTGCCGCACAGCACCACCCCGTGACACTCGACGCCGGCGCCCGTCGAACTCAGCGCAGCGGCCTCGCGAGTTCCGGGTGCACCCCCGCGCACGGCGATGGCCCCCAAGGTGCCTGGCGGCGGAAGCACCACGGTCACCCCAGTGGCTGCGTCGTCGTCGGTCCATGAACCGACCAGCACCGACGGCAATCCCAACGCCATGGCCGCGCACCCTACGCGCTGGACTGCCCGCTGGCCGCGCCGGTTCGGAGGCGCAGCCCGGCCGCCGGGAGCAACGGCGGGCTACTCCTCGGCGGCCCCGATCGGGGAAGCGGCGTCGGCGGTGCGGTCGCGGAACATCTCGCCCATGGCGGCGACGGCGCCGAGCACGCCGCTGGTGTCGAGCGGCAGGAAGATCTTGGTGGCCTGGCCGTTCGCGACGCCTTGCAGCGCTTCGAGGTACTTGATGGCGATCAGGTCGTCGGTGGGGTCGCCATTGTGGATCGCCAAGAACACTCGCTCGATGGCCTGGCCCTCGCCCTCGGCCACCGTGAGCTTCTGGTACTTGTCGGCATCAGCCACCCGCTTGATGGCCTCCGCCTCGCCCTCAGCCCGCAGGATCTGCGACTGCTTCACGCCCTCTGCCTGGAGGATCGCCGCCCGCTTCTCGCCCTCCGCCTCGGTGACCGCAGCACGCCGGTCGCGTTCGGCCTTCATCTGGCGGTGCATCGCTGTGGTCACATCGGCGGGCGGCTCGATCCGCTGGATCTCCACGCGGACCACACGGGTGCCCCACTTGTCGGTGGCGTCATCGAGGATCTGCCGCAGCTTGGAGTTGATGACCTCGCGCGACACCAGCGCATCGTCGAGCTGCAGGTCGCCGACCACATTGCGGAGGTTGGTCTGGGCCAGCTTCGTCACGGCGATGATGAAATTGCCGACCGCGTACTTCAGCTTCACCGGATCAGTGGGCTCGTAGTAGATGACAGCGTCGACGGTGACCGCCACATTGTCCTTGGTGATGACCTCCTGGGGCGGCACGTCCACGACCTGCTCGCGCATGTCCACCTTCAAGATGCGCTGCACGAACGGGATCACGAAGCGCAGGCCCGGTTCGACCGTCATGCGGTACTTGCCCAGGAACTCGATGAGGCCCTGCTCGAAGGGGCGCACGATGCGCAAGCCTTTCGCCGCTATCACGAAGATCGCCAGTGCGATGATTGCCAGGAGAATCACTCCGGGGCCGATGCTGTCCATCAGTCGCTCCTCGATGGTTGGGGCTTGGCCGCTTGCTGGCTCTGGCCGCCGTCGGACTCGGACTCGGCCGTTGCATCTTCGTCGGCGTCGTCTGGTGCGGCCGCCTCGGAGGCCGCCGCACCGGCGGCGTCGCGACGCAGGTAGTCGGACGGTGGCGGTTCGAGGACTTCGACATCGAGCTTGGTGCCGTGCAGTGCCGTGACGCGCACCAACGAGCCCTCGGCCACCAGCCCGCTCTCGGCAACGGCCCGCCACTCGTCCGATTCGACGCGCACACGTCCGGTGTTGGCAACGAGATCGATGTCTTCGATGACCCGCGCCTCCATGCCGATATAGCGGTTGGCCCCCACCGGCAGATCGTCGGGGCGGTCCTGGCGGCCCATGAATCGGCGCAGCACCAGCATCGACACCGCGGTGCCGCCAAAGAACAGCAGCCATTGGACGGCGCCGTGCAGGTCCAGCCACGCCGCTGCCGCTGCGAGCGCGGCGCCGAGCGCGAACGGCAGGAGGAAGAAGCCGGCAGTGAAGATCTCGCCGATGCCCATCACCATGGTCACGGCGACCCA
Organism: Acidimicrobiia bacterium; assembly: GCA_022824805.1. GTDB lineage: Bacteria > Actinomycetota > Acidimicrobiia > Acidimicrobiales > Poriferisodalaceae > Poriferisodalis. Next base: position 22,279 of record JAJDZE010000066.1, read on the forward strand.
CACCCACCGCCACAGTTCGTTGTCCACACCGACCCCCGATCGCGCGATGGACCCGCTGCCAGTATGCCCCGCCTCAGCGAGGGTGTTAGCGCCTCTGGCAGCGGGGGCACCAGGTGCTGGAGCGCTGGTCGAGCACGCGGCGGCGCAGTTCGGTGCCGCAGCGCACGCACGGCTCGCCTGCGCGTCCGTAGCAGACGAAGTACTTCTGATTGTCGCCTGCGCCTTCGAGGCTGTAGTAGTCGCGCAGGGTGCTCCCGCCCCGTTCGATGCTGGCGACCAATACATCTCGCAGCGCCTCCAGCAGCCGTTTGGCTCGCGGTTTCGAGATCGCCCGGGCCGACGGGTTGATGCGCGCCAGGAACAGCGCCTCGTCGGCGTAGATGTTGCCGATGCCCGCAACCAGCCGCTGGTTCAGCAACTGGGTCTTGATGCGCTGGCTCGACCGCCTGCTCGCCCGCCAGAACGCGGTTGCGCCCAAGCCCTCCTCCAGCGGCTCAGGACCCATGGCGGCAAGCGTCGGCAGGCGCCGGTAGTCGCCCCGGTCGCAGACGGCGATGCGGCCGAACCGGCGCACGTCGTGGAAGCAGAGCGTCTCGCCGTTGTCGAGGTGCCACCACGCACGCACATACGGGTCGACCGTGCTGACTGCGTTCGGCGCCATGACCTCCGCCGCCGATCCATCGGCAGGGCGCAGCGGCGGCATGGCGTCGCGTACTGCGCCGCTTGCCCCGGCGAAGCAGAGCCGGCCGGTCATGCCCAGATGCACGATCAGTTCACGCCCACAGTCCAGTTCTGCGATCAAATACTTGCCGCGCCGGCGCAGCGCCTCGATCTCGCTGCCCACCGCATCGGGTCCAGACGCGAACTTGTGCGACGGGTAGGCCCATGCCTCGGTGATGCGACGTCCCACCAGCGGCCCGGCCAACTGGCGCCGCACCACCTCGACCTCCGGCAGCTCAGGCATCGCTCGGCTGCGGGTTGCTTGACGGTTCGGTGCGCATCCGCCGCGGGCAGTTCCAGGCTGCGCGTATCAGGCCTACCGGAAATTCGGCGGGCGCTTCTCCAAGAACGCAGCTACGGCCTCGCGGTGATCGTGCGATGCACGAGCGATGTTCAGCGCCTCCAGCTCGCGGCGTTGCACCGCACCCAGATCGGTGTCGGAGCCATTGGCGGAAAGCAACTGCTTCGTGAGCTGCAGCATGGTGGGCGGGTTCTCGGCGTAGCTGCTCGCCCGCGCCAGGGCAGCTTCGAGCACGTCGCCATCGGTGACCTCGTCGACGAGGCCCATCTCGCCCGCCTCGGCGCCCGTGACGATCCGGCCGGACAGCGCGAGGTCTGAGGCCGCGCCCCAACCGCAGCGCTGGATGAGGATGTGCGACGACGCCAGTTCTGGCGTGACACCCATCTTCACGAAACGGCACGACAGCTTGGCGTCGCTATGGGCGATGAGGAAGTCCATCGACAGGATCATGGTGAGGCCGACGCCGATGGATGCGCCGTTGATTGCCGCCACCATGGGCTTCGAGCTGCGCACGAGCTCGACCCAGTCGTCTGCGGCGGAGTCGTCGTGGGCAGCCGCTTCGCCCACGCTGGCGCCCGCTTCGTCGGCTGCGTCGATGCGGGCCGCGAATACCTCGGCGATATCGGCGCCGGCGCAGAAGCCGCGACCCGCGCCAGTGATGACGAATGCCCCGATCGACGAGTCGTCGTTGCCGGCCCGTACCGCGTGGGTCAGCTCCGACTGCATGCGCGGCGTCCAAGCGTTGAGTTTCTCCGGCCGGTTCAGCGTCAGTACCCGCACATCGTCGCGGTCGGTCACGGTGATCTGCTCGTAGTCCATCTGGATGCTCCCAAGTTCGCAGGATCGGGCTACAGCATGGCCGCTGAGCGCGCAGCTTTGCTCACGCAGCGAGCTGTATCCGATGCGGGCCGGCTCACGCAGCGAGCTGTGCTCAATGCAGCATCGCTCACGCAGCGATGCCCGTCCTCCGCTGGTGCTCGAGTTGGCCTTCGGAGCAGTCGTCGCGGTAGGGACACCAGCTGCACAGGGGGCCCGGGGTGGGTTCGAAGCAGCCGGTGTCAGCGGCGTCAGCGATCCGATCCCATGTGTCGCGATGTTCGTCGACCGCCGCCGCTACAGCGTCGGCATCGAATGGGCGGGCGATCTCGGTGGGCCGACGGTGGTCGCGGCCGGCACCTGTCTCGCCCAGATACAGCAGCCGCACGTCGCTGACGTCGTCGCCGACCGACTCCAGCGCGGCCGCATACAGCCAGACCTGCGACAGGCGGCTGTCGACGAAGCGCTGCGAGGGCGGCCTGCCGGTCTTGTAGTCGGTGACGCGCACACCTTTTGACACCCGGTCGACCAGGTCCACGATGCCCCGGAACGGCACGCCATCCAGCGATGTGCGGAGGTCGCGCTCGCGGTCCACCACGTCGACCTCGGCGGGATCCACCAGCTGGAAGTACCCCTCGACATCGGTCCACGCGTTCCATCGAAAGGCCCGTTCCTGGGCTTCGGGCAGTTCCAGCGCCACAAAATCGGGGTTCTCCGCGAGCTGCGGCCACAGATCCCGGCAGATGGCACGAGCCCGCTCAAGCGTGCGCTGCGCAGGCGCCACCGCCAGCAGCTCCTCGAGCACGTGGTGCACGAACGTGCCGCGCAGCGCCGGCTCGCCGGGAGGGTCCGGCAGCTTGTCGAGGTAGCGGAACTTCCAGCGCCTCGCGCACTGCCGGAATGTCGACGCGCCTGAGGGGCTCAGGCTCCGCGGAAGCTCGACCTTGAGCGCGCCGTTGTCAGCGACGCTGCCGGTGCGGGGTTCCACGTTCACAGCGTGGCCCATCCGGTCATCGAGCGCGTGGATGGTTTAGGGACGGCGGCGCCAGCGCCGCCACAGCCACCACGCCACGACTGCAGCAATCAGCCACCCGGCGGCGACTGCCCCGCCGAATGCGGCGAGCAGGCGCCGGTCGACTGGCTCGGCCTGGCGCGGCAGAAGGTGCGATGCAGGCGCGGGCGCCGGATCGGTGTCAGCGTCGGTGTCGGCGACCCGAGCACCCGCAGCAGTTGGGGCGACTGGTGTCTCAACAGGCTCGGCCGCGGGCAGATCGCCCGGGAGCGCAGCGGTCCCGTCGACGCTCGGCCGTGGTCGGTTCGGGTCGTAGTTGGCCATGGTCAAACCCTGCAACGGCGAGCAATCCGAGCGTACCGCCGACGGGATCAGGCCAATCGGCGCCCCAAGTCGAACCACAGCTCGTCGAAGGCCTGCACCGCTTCGGGCGCACCAGGCCGGCGGCCGAGCGCCCGCAGCGGCTGCGACTGCCCGGAGGCTTCGGCGATGGCGGCCCGCTGCGGGACGGGCGGCAACAACTCTGTGTCGAAGCGCTCAGCGAGCTGCTGGGCCCAATACGCGTTGTCACGCGTCCGTCCAACACGATTCAGCACGACACCGGCGATCGTGGGCGTGCCTTGGCGCTGCGCTACTCGACCGATCGTGGATCGCATGAGGTCGACGCCGTCGGCTGCCCAAGCCGCCGGTTCGGTCACCACCAGCGCACGGTCGGCTGCGAACAGCCCGTTGATGCACAGCAGGCCCAACGACGGCGGGCAGTCGATGAGAACGAGATCGTGGCTCACGCCGGCGAGCGCAATGCGCAGCCGGTCCTGTGCGCCCACTGGGTCTGCAGCCATCTGCGGTTCCCGGCTGGCCAGCGCATAGCTGCCCGGGACGAGTTGCGGGCAAGGCCCGTCAGGTGGCCAGCAAGCGTCGGTGACCGCGGAGAGCACAGCCCCCGGGGTCGGATCGGCGAGTGCGTCGTCGACGCTCGGAGACCCGTTCCACACGCCTAGGCCAGCCGACGCGTTGGACTGCGGGTCGAGATCCACGACGAGCACGCTCAGCCCCGAAGCGCTCGCGGCCTCAGCGATGCCGAGCGCGACGGTGGTCTTGCCCACGCCGCCCTTTTGGTTGACCACAGCCAGCGTCGTCATCGCAAGTGCCCTACTCCGACCCCGATGAGCACCGTGTCACGGCGCCGCTGTCGCGAGCGGTGTGGACAAGTCGATGCCGCACAGGGCCGCCGCGGCCGCCAGCTCGCCTCGCAGCCTCGCGCCCGCGGCCCCTCGCTCAGCCGCAGCAGCAGCGTCGAGCAGTGCAGCACGCGCCATCGGGGCATTGAGGTCGTCATCCAGCACAGCCTGCACCTCGGCGAGCAGGCCCGATGACCCCTCGCCCGATCCGGCCGCAGGCGAGGCACCGGCAGCGGCTGCCACCAGCCTGTCCAAGTCTCGCTGGGCAGCAAGACCCTCCGAATCGAACCACTCCCATTCCGTGCGGTAGTGGTGCGCCATGAGCGCCAGCCGGATGGCCCTGGGATCGATGCGTGCACGCAGATCCGAGATGAAGACCAGGTTGCCGAGCGATTTCGACATCTTGTGCCCCTGGTACGAGACCAGGGCCGCATGCACCCAATATCGGGCCAGCGGAGCACCGTGCAGTGCCTCGCTCTGAGCGATCTCGCACTCGTGGTGCGGGAACACCAGGTCACCGCCCCCGCCATGTATGTCGATGGTCTCGCCGAGCGCCGCGTAGCCCATCGCCGAGCACTCGATGTGCCAGCCAGGCCGCCCCGAGCCGAACGGCGACGGCCACGAGGGCTCGCCGTCTGCGCTGGCCTGCCACAGCACGAAGTCGAGCGGGTTGCGCTGGCGGGGGTCGTCAGGTGCGCCGCCGCGCTCGGTGGCCAGCTCGGTCATGCGACCGGCGCTGTAGCCCGACAGCTTCCCGAATTCAGGGAACGTGGTGACGTCGAAGAAGACCCGATCGTGCGAGATGTAGGCATGCCCGGCATCGAGCAGCTTGGAGATCATGGTGATCATGGCGTCAATGGACCGGGTGGCCCGCGGCTCGTGCGCCGCGGGCCGTGTTCGAAGTGCCGCCATGTCGGCTTCGAAGCGTTCGATCTCCCGCTCGGCCAACGACAGGTAGTGCTCGCCCAGCTCGGCTGCCTTGGGCAGGATGCTGTCGTCGACGTCGGTGTAGTTGCGTACCAGCGTGACGGTGTGGCCTCTGTCTTCGAGGCGACGTATCAGCAGGTCGTAGGCCAGATACGTGGCGGCGTGCCCCAGGTGGGTGGCGTCATAGGGCGTGATGCCGCAGACATACATGCCGACGTGATCGCCGAGTTCCAACTCGACGACGGTCTTCTGCGCGGTGTCGAAGATGCGCATTCCCACGGCCCGACACGGTACTGTCGGAGCGGGTGGACAAGCGTGGTAGCGATCGTGCGCTGCTCGAGCGGATTGCCCTGTACCGGCATCGACGTGAGCTGCCGCCACTGCAACCCGCAGTCATCGATGAGCTTGCCGAATGGCTGAGAATCCACGGCGCCGACCCGCTCACCTACGTGTGCGATCTCTTCGAGCGACACCAAGTGGTCTTCGTGGGCCACCACACCCCCACGCGCCGCGCCGGGCTGTTCCTGCAGGATCTCGTGGCAGCGGCGTACCGGTCCGGCGTGGGCATCGTGGCGATGGAGTACGCCTGCGTCGATGACCAGGCCCGGCTCGACGCGGTGGTCACCGGCGCGACCTTCGACGAGCAGCTCGCGCGAGACGCACTGCTCCGCTGGGGCATACGCCACAACTTCGCCTACCGCGAATACCTCAACGTGCTGAGTGCGGTCTGGGAGGTGAACCGGCGCTTCGTCGGCAGCGGGCCGCCCATGCGCGTCCTGGCGCTCGACTACGACCTCGACCTCGATGCCGTCACCGACACGGCCGACCTGCGCACCTCGTACGCGTGGCCGCACCTGCGCAGCCGCGGCCCGGTGTCAGCGCACATGTGCGACGTGCTGCTCGCCGAGGTCGTCGAGCCGGGTCATCGCGCGCTCGTGCTCGCCCGCACCGCTCACGCGCTCACCCGCGCCAGGCGGCTGCCGCACCGGGTGTGGGATGCGATAGATGCCGAGATCGTGGGCGGTCAAGTGGTGGGCGCAGCGAACCGTGTGTACGAGGTGGTGGCCGACCGTGCCGTCACCGTGCTGATCCACGAACCGCTGCCGGCCGACGGCGAGCTGTGCGACTACGCCCTGGTCGCCGACGGCGTGCTCGACGCGGCGTTTGCCATGCACGACGACCTGGCCGTGCCGCTCGCCTTCGACGTCGATCAAGGGCCCGCAGCCCGACTCGGCTGTACCACCAGCCTCGATCGCGGGCCGCTCGGCGGCCTCGCCACCGGCTGGATCTACCTCGAACCCGACTACGAGCGTCGTGCGCCGACCCCGCTGCCCGAGCCGGTGCCTGCGGTGTACGTGGAGCACGCTCGGCGGTATGCCCTCGATCCGGCGCTGCGAGACGAGACATCGACCCCTGGCGACTTCGCTGCGGCAGTGTCCGAATCAGCAGCGGCAGCAGAGCTGGCCTGGACACAGGTGCTCTAGCTGGGCGCTGGGTCGGCTCGCTGTCAGTTTCGGGGCCGCCAGCGGGCAGACTCTTGGGCGGTGCCGCCCGAAGAACCCACCGACCACGAGCGGCCCACGCCCGCGCTCCTGTCGCCTGAGGAATACCTGGGCGACCTCTGCGGGCGCCACCAGATCGTTCTGCTCGGCGACCAGGTCGGGGTCCGCCAGCACTTGGGCTTCCTGGCGGGCACGCTCGCCGAGCTGGCCGAGGGCGGCGTGGAGAATCTCGCCTGGGAATTCACCAACTCACGCCGTCAAGCCGAGTTGGATGCCCTGATCGACGCGCCGGAGTGGGACAGCCGGGCCTGCGCCGACCTCTTCGTCGATCTGCTCGGTGCCGGATTCGGCTACCGGGAATACGCCGACGTGCTGCACACGGTCTGGAAGCACAACCAAGCCGAGCTCCGCCGGGACGACGACCGGCGGCCCATCCGCGTGATCGCACTCGGCCTGCCCACCTACGTGGAAGACCCCGACCTGCTCGACGGTCGCTCCGCCGCCGAGCTGGGGCTGCGGAACTGGTCGCTCGGCGGGCACTACCGGGACATGTCCGCGTTTCACGCTGCCAGCGTGCTCACGACCGAAGTGCTCCGAGGGGGCCAGCGGGCGCTCGTGTACATGAACGTCGCCGCAACCACGACCGGTCTCATCGAGTGGGTTGACGGCTCGCCGACAGCCTCTGCGGGCAACCTCCTGTGGCGGTGGATGAGCGACGGATGCCGACGCGTCGTGTTCCACGGCGCCGTGGCCGACACCGCCGCCACCGAACGGGTCGAGGAGCTGATCTCACGCTCGCCCGAAGGGCGGGGCGGCACCGACATCCGCTTCGGCTTGGACCTGGCAGCCTCGACGCTCGGCAGCGTTGCGATGACGGGGGTGCGCGGCTCGCTCGACGGTGCCGATACCTCGCTGCGACTGCGCGAAGTTGCCGACGGCTACCTCTATCTGGGGCCGCGGGCCGACTGGGAACCGTGCGCGCTGATCGACGACCTGGTCACCGACGACAACTTCGCGAGTGCCGAGGCCCGTTACCGCGCACTCGATCCCCGACCGGCGCCCTACACCCGCGCCGAGCTCGACGAGGTGCGCCGCACCGGGCAGCAGGAGCTGTCGGCAGCCTGGCCGCCGCTGCCGGAACCGCCCGAGGCGCCCAAGCGACGTTTCGCGCGCTTCCGCAAGAACGACGAGTAGCGAATACCGTGCTGCACCGCATCGACGAGATCCCGCTTCGGGCCGCTGAGGCAGTCGGTCGCCTGTTCGTGACCAACTTCTCGGCCGTCGGTCCCGATCCGGGGGGCGCGCTGGATCGCGTGGGCGCGTCGGTGGTGGCGTGCATGCTGACGCGCCACGAGATCGAGCTGCGCTATCCCGACTACGGCGAGTGGCTCACTGCCCATAGCGACGAGGCCGGCAGCCCCCGCGCACTGTGGCTGCCCACGCCTGACGGGGGCGTGACCACGGACGGGCCAGTGCTCGAACTCGTGGAGGCTGTCGTTGCAGCGCTGGATCGCGGCGACAGCGCCCTCGTGCACTGCGGCGCTGGCATGGCGCGCACGGCGGTGATCGGCATCCTGACGATGGTGGCCTTCGGCGCCGACCCTGCCGCGGCCGCTGTCGACTTCCGGGCTGCCCGTCCCGGCGGCGGTCCCGACGGTCCTCCCCAGGAACGCCAGATCGCCCGCCTCGTCCCCAAGGCCAGACGACTGCGCGCCATCGACTGATGCGGCCTAGCCCGCGTCGGTGTTGGTGCCGTCGTGTTCTTCCCAGCGCCAGCCGGAGCGGACCATGACGCAGCGGCGGCGCGGGCCGGGGGCATCGAGGTCGCCGTCAGGAAAAGCTGCATCGCCGACGTAGACGGCAACGTGACCCGGGTCGGTCTCCGGCGACGTGATGATCTGGGTGTGGAAGCATGTGTGGCCGTTGATCGAGGCGAGCGCCTCGGCAGCGCGGGTGAAGCCTGACAGCCAGGTGAGCGTCACGAACGTGGGTGTGACGAACTCGATTTCGCCTGCTGCTCGCCGTTCCAACGCCGCCGCGGGCGACACCCAGGCATGGTCGAGGATCTCGCTCCCGTCGACACGCACCGCATCCAGATCGGCTGGCGCCTCACAGATGAAGAAATGTGTCGAGAACCGCTTGGGCCGAATCGGCGGCGGCAGCCAGTGGGCGAAGTGGGTCAGCTCGGCGCCAGAGAGGTCGATGCCGGCCTCTTCGTGCGCCTCCCGAACTGCCGCTGTGCGAAAGCCGCGTCGGTCGCCGTCATGCAGCCCATCTGCGCCGGCAGTGCGGGGGTCGCACGCGGCCACCGCATCTCCGGGCGTGTCACGATCGGGCGGGTCCACCCGACCGCCGGGGAATACCCACATGCCACCGAAGAAGCCACGTGAGTTTCGCCGGAGCATGAGCACCTCGATATGGGTCCCGGCGTCGCTTTCCGCCGCGTCGAATCCGTGACCTGGCGCGGCAGCGGGCGTGCCGTCGCGCAGCACCACGACGGTCGCCGCGTCGATCGGCGCTGGCGGCTGTGCGGGGGAATCGTTCATAGGCCCGGTCTACGCGGTGTCCCGGGTTCGCAACTCCAAGCGATCGGAGCCGGCGTCCATGCCGGGCAGCGGGCGCGGCACGTAGCCGCTGTGCTTCGCCAGCAGTTCCACCACCATCTCCTCGGCCTCGGCCCAGTCGTGGGCCCGTGGTCCTTCCACTTGGAGGTTGTAGGGCTGGTCGAACGTGATCGCATACCCGCCAGCGGCGCGAATATCGATCACGTTGTGCGGAGCGTCTTCGATGTAGGCGTCAGCGTTCACCATCGCCTTGTCGGCCACGAAGCAGATGTCGCGATAGGGGATGCGCTCACGGTCGAGCCACTCGACCGTGTCGCTCACGGTGACACGGTGGCCCCAGCTCACATACAGGCGGTGGGTGACGATCCGAATCCACACGCCGGCATCAGACAGCCGCCACAGCGCTTCGGAGCACCCCTCCATCGGCTTCATCTCACGGAACATGCGGTAGTCGACGACGGCAATGCGGTGCAGCTCTTCGAACTCGCCGTCGGCGAGACCCCACTCGGTGAAGTTCCAGCCACGCACCAGCGGCAGCGAGTCCTCCGGAACGCCGCGCTCGGCTGCCACCACGCGACGGAAGGCCTCGGTGTGCATCCCGCACACACCGTCGAGGTCCACTGCAAGCACGAACGCTGGCACTCCCGCAACCTAACAACCGGCGCCCGATCAGCCCGGTTCGCCATGCGGCTCAGCCTCGAGGTGCAATGCTGTTCGGCGATGCCGCCTGATGCCGACGAGCCGATGCCTGCGACGCGCGGCGTCCACGACCTCGGCGGCGCGAGCGGCTGGGGCCGTGTTCCCTACGAACCGGACGAACCGCCGTTCCACGCCGACTGGGAACGGCGAGTCTTCGGCCTGCTGGGCGCAGTCACGTCGGCGACGGCCCGGCGGCCCGGCGAGTTCCGCTATGCGCTGGAGCGCCTTCACCCCGACGACTACTTCGACAACGGCTACTACGGCCGCTGGCTGGCAGGTTTCGAAGTGCTGCTTGACGAGTACGGGGTCTTCGATCTCTCCGACTTGGCTCTCCGAGTGAGCGCACGCACCGAACAGGCCCTCGGCGACATCACACGGGCATCACCGGCGCTGCGGGTTGCCCCAGTAGCCGACCGCGTCTCTTCGATGCTGCCCCCCGATCGCCCGGTGCCGGCGCCCCAACGCCGGACGGTGCGGCGGGATCTCGCTGAGCCGCCCCGGTTCAGCACCGGCGACCGCGTGGTTGCCCCGACGCCGACGCAACCTGGCCATACACGGCTGCCGGGCTACGTGATGGACAAGCCGGGCACGGTCGCCAAGCTGCATCCGGCCGAGGTGCTGCCCGACAGCACCGCGCACAACAGGGGCGAACGGCCCCAGCACGTGTACTGCGTGGGCTACGACGCCCGAACGCTGTGGGGCGACGACGCCGAGCCCAATGCGACGGTCTACGCCGACCTGTACGAGTGCTACCTGACTGCGGCCCAGAGCGACTGACGCGATGGCAACAGGCTGACCACGGAGGAACGGATGCACGACGACCACGGGCATGGGCATCACCACGGCGAGCACGACCACGGCCGTCACGCTGCGTCGTCGCCGGGAGTCCGCGTGGAGGCCCTGGAGGACCTGTTGGTGGAGCGGGGTCTGGCCGATCGCGAGCGGATTGACGCGACCATCCAGCGGTTCGAAGACGACATCGGCCCGATGATCGGAGCGCGGCTCGTGGCCGAGGCGTGGGCCGATGCTGGCCTGCGACGGAGGCTGCTGAGCGAGGCAGACGCCGTAGTCGCCGAGATGGACATCCGGGGTGCGGAGATTGAGCACATCGAGGTGAAGGCCAATGAGCCTGGCGTCCACAACGTGGTCGTCTGCACCCTGTGCTCGTGCTACCCGTGGGCGCTGCTGGGCCTGCCGCCGAACTGGTACAAGAGCCCCGAGTACCGGGCCCGCGTGGTGCGCGAGCCCCGGGCCGTGCTGGCCGAGATGGGCTTGCACCTCGAAGCTGACACCGAGCTGCGTGTGTGGGATTCGAGTTCCGAGACGCGTTTCTTGGTGCTGCCCGAACGGCCCGTCGGCACCGAGGGATGGTCGGTTGAGCGCTTGGTCGAGTTGGTGACGCGTGATTCGATGATCGGCGTCGCACATGCGGCCGATCCCGGCGGCCAGTGAGGCCCCGCCGGTGAGCATCGACCTGCTGGAGGGCACTCCGGCCGCCCCACCACGTGACAACGGCGAGTTGGTTTTCTCTGAGCCATGGCAGGCGCGTGCGTTCGGCTTGGCGGCCGACCTCGTCGACGGCGGTCACTTCACCTGGGACGAGTTCCGCGACCACCTCATCGAGGCCATAGCTGGATGGGAGCAGGCCTCGGGCTGTGGTGAAGCGGCTGAGCCGTGGGATTACTACCGGTGCTGGCTGACGGCGCTCGAGCACGCCGTTGGCGAGCGCGGCCTGCTGAGCGGCGATGCCGTTGCCGATCGGGCCGCCGCATACGCCTCCCGTCCCGCTGGCCACGATCACTGAGCCGAGGGCTCGCCGAGCCGGAGCCACAGCACAGCACGCGCGGCTGCGGCGCGGGTGTCAGACTGGACCCATGAGCACCCTCACCTTCCACGATCCGCGAGGCGAGGCCAAGACTGCGCCTGAGCCATACGCGCTCAGCACACCGCTCGATCAGCCGATCACGATCGGCTTGGTCGCCAATGGCTTCCCCGACAGCGTCCGCTTCCTTGACCACGTCGAGAAGGCGTTGGCCGAACGGCTGCCGTCGGCGTCGTTCAACCGCTACGACAAGGGCGACGCGTCGTCGGTTGTCGGCAAAGGGATGCTCAGCGACATCAGCTCCGAATGCGGCGCGGTGATCGCTGCGTACGGCCATTGAGGCAGCTGCACATCTGGCACCGTGCGTGACAGCATCACTACCGCCCGAGCAGGCATCCCGTCCATCGCGCTCGTCACCGATGCGTTCTGGCCCCAGGGCGACTTCGTGGCCAACGCCACCGGCATGCCGACGGTCCCCCGCGTCCGGCTTCCCCACCCCGTGGCGGGCAGCGGCGAGGACAACCTGGCCAAGGTGGCCGCCGATATCGCGCCGCAGATCATCGCGATCCTGACCGGCGCTGCCGCCAACTAGCTGTGTCGAATTCGAATAGGCCGTGACACTGCTGGAGGCCCGCAGCGAGGCCGACGCACTCGAACAGCTTCACGCGCTCGGCCTCACCGACGGCCTGCCAGTGGTCATCCCAACCCCCGAGCGGGTGGCCATGATGGCGCTCGCCAGCGGGCTCGACCCCGATCTCGAGTTGGGTGTCATGGGACCCGCGCACGGCGTGGCGAGCGTGGAGAAGGTGGCGACGGCCGCAGTGATGGCCGGCTGCCTGCCCGACCATATCCCCGTCGTCGTGGCCGCCGTTCGGGCCGTGTGCCAGCCCGAGTTCGACCTCACCGAGATGCAGAGCACCACCCACTGCACCGCGCCGCTCATCGTGGTGTGCGGACCGGCACGGCACCTGTGCGGCGAAGTGGCGTCGGGATTCGGGGCGCTGGGGCCCGGCCATCGGGCCAATGCCACCATCGGCCGGGCGCTGCGGCTGGCGATGATGAACATCGGCGGCGCCCGCCCCGGCGTGTCCGACATGGCGCTGCACGGCCATCCGGGCAAGTTCACCTACTGCCTCGCCGAAGACACGGAGAACAGCCCATTCGCGCCGCTGCACACCAGCTACGGCTACGCAGAAGACGACAGCGCTGTTGTCGTGGTGGGCGCCGAGGCGCCGCATTCGACGATCTTCACCGGCGATGCCGACGACCCAGAGTCGGCCGGTCGGCTGCTGAACGTGATCGCCGCGGTCATGGCCAACCCGGGCAGCAACAACGCGCACCTGCGGCACGGTGCTGTCACGGTGATCATGAACCCCGATCACACGACGGTGCTGGCTCGCGCCGGGCTGACCCGCGAGGACATCCAGGCCGAGCTGGCTGCCCGTGCTGCCAACACGGCAGCCACGCTCGCTCATGTCGGGTCGGCCTTCTACCTCGACCGGGACGGCCCGCACGATGAGCTCGTCCCGATCCTGAAGGACCCCAGCAGGATCGTGGTGTTCCAGGCGGGCGGCTCGGGTCTGTACACGATGGTGATGCCCTCGTGGTGCGCCGGCCCGCACCGGAACCCGGTCGTGCACGCCGAGATCGATCTCGACCAAGCGTGCGAGGTGCCCTGGGCCGATGCTCTCGGCATCGGCGCCTCAGACTCAACCGACGTTGCAGGAGGAGCAGCCTGATGAGCGACGCACCCCGCCCGCACGGCGGCCGATGGTTCGAGGAGCTGACGCCGGGTCTGGTGATCCATCATCGACTGCGCCGCACAATCACCGAGGCCGACAACGTCATGTTCACCACCATGACGTTGAACCCGGCGGCCCTGCATCTCGACTTCGAGTACGCCCGCACCGAGACCCAGTTCGGCAAGCCGCTCGTCAACTCGATGTTCACGGCCGCTGTCGTGGTCGGCATCTCGGTGCACGAGACCACCCACGGCACCACCGTGGCCAACCTCGGCTTCGAACGGATGGATTTCCCTGCACCCGTCTTCCACGGCGACACGCTGCGGGTAGAGAGCGAAGTGGTCTCGGCCCGAGGATCCAAGAGCAAGCCCGACCAGGGCATCATCCTGTTCGAGCACCGCGCTTACAACCAGGACGACACGCTGGTCGCCATCATGCGCCGCAACGCCCTCATGTGGCGCCAGCCATCGGAGGCCGACACCGGCGCCTGAACGCACTGGGGCGTGGCGGCGTCACTGCGCGTGCATCCTTGATCGCCGTGAACGCTGGTCCCCCGTCCGATCCCATCGCGCTACGGCGCGCCGCTCAGCAGCTCGCGGATGAGGTGCTGTTCGAGCGCGCCTTGGACGTGGACGAAGCGGGCGAGGTTCCTGAGCGCAACCTGGACCTGTTCCTTGATGCTGGGCTGTATGGGCTGTGGACGCCGACCGAGGTGGGCGGCTGCGGCTTCGACGAGCTTGAGCGACTGCCGATACTTGAAGCGCTGGCTGGCGGCTGTCTCACGACGGCGTTCGTGTGGGCTCAGCACGGCGGCGGCTCGGCGAACGCTGCGCGGACCCCGCCGGGATCGCCGCTGCATGAGCGCTGGGCCCGTGCGCTTGCGACCGGCGAGCGGCGCAGTGGCGTCGCGTTCGCGCATGTGCTGCGTCCCGAGCCGTGCCTGTTCGCAGAGCGTTCCGGCGACGGCTGGGTGCTGCGTGGCGTCGCACCGTTCGTCACTGGGTGGGGTCACATCGACGCGGTGCTGGTTGCTGCCCACGACGCTGACCGGCTGGTGTGGATGCTCATTGCGGCCGCCGAGGCACGCACGCTGACCTCCAGCCGGCTGCGGCTCGCTGCGGTGGACTCCTCGTTGACGGTGGAGCTGCACTTCGACGGGCACTCCGTCAGCGACGACGACGTGGTGGAGGTCATCGACTACAGCGACTGGCTGTCGTTCTACCGCCAGGGCCTGCGAACCAACGGCGCCCTCATGCTGGGCGTTGCGTCCCGCGCTCTCGGACTGCTCGGGCACTCGCCGCTGGATGCCGAGCTGGATGCGGCTCGCAGCGCGCTCTACGCAGCCGAGGTCGATGAGATGCCGGATCGCCGTGCGCAAGTCGGTTACGTCGGCATTCGGGCGACCAGCGCGCTCGTCTCATCAGTCGGCGGCAGAGCGATCACGCTCGCCCATCATGCGCAGCGCCTCGCCCGGGAGGCCCTCTTTCTGCTGGTCCAGGGCCAGACCGCCGACATCCGCGCCGGCCACCTGCGCCGTCTCACAGGCACCGACCCGGGCGGCTGAGGGCTCAGAGGCTGAGCCGCACGGCGAAGCCGTGGCCCGAGCGGCCCGTGAGCCCAATCACATGAGAATGGGGAACAAGAGCGGGAGACAACAGGCGACGCGCTGGGAGGCTCACCTCTCGACGCGGCAGCTACGGCAGACCGGCACCGGGCACGTCGACCCGGACGGTCTCGATGCGTCCGAGGGCCGGAGCGTCGTCGGGCGGGCGCGATGTCGGCGCGGTGACCATGTAGAGGGTGCGGCGATCGTCGTCGCCGAGCATGCAGGCGAAGCAGTTCAGCTCCAGCTCGATGACATCGGTGATCTCGCCGCCGTCGACTACCCGGAAACAGCTGGCATTGAGCGGATCGGCCACCCAGATGCCGCCGGCCTCGTCCCCGCAGATGCCGTCGGGCACCCGCTCGCCCAGATCGGCGAAGGTCCGCCGCCCGCTCAACGAGCCGTCAGGTTCGATGTCGAACGCCGTCATCCGGCGGCCGTAGCTCTCCGCGACGACCATGTGGCGCCCGCTGGGGTCAATGACGGTGCCGTTGGGAAAGTCGAACCCATCGGGCCCAGGCCGTGCCACGCCGTCGGGACTCACGATGGCCAGCGTCGCCTGGGCGAACGTCTCCCCTGCACGGTCGTCGAACCCGAAGTTGCCGACGTACGCCGTGCCGTCGGCGGCAACCACCATGTCGTTGCACGGCCCTCCGGCGATGCCCGACAGGTCGGCGTGCAGCCACTCGTTGCCGTCGGCGTCGAGCCGGCGAAGCCGCCGGTCGAGCATCGAGACGAACAGCAGATCGCCGTTGGGCAGCCACCCCAGCCCCGACGGCTGGGTGGGCACCGTGTGGATCAGTTCCTCGTCGCCGTCGGGCGTGACCGTGAAGATGCCATGCCGGTAGAAGTCGGAATACCAGAGCCGGTCGCCGCGCCAGCGCGGCCCCTCCCCGAATCGCAGCCCCGTCACCACCACATCAGTCGTCGTCATGGCCGCCGACGCTAGTCCTGCACGCAGATCGCACTTGAAGGCACCGGTCGTGCCCGGATACCCCGCCGAGCGGGCAGATCAAGACCGAGCGACCACCATCTGATGCTTGATGGGGCCGACGTGCAGGTGTCCGATGCGCGACTGCTCGCCGTCGAGCTGCAGGCCGTCGAGCAGGGGCGCAACGACGCGGAAGAACGCTCGCAGCTCCCAGCGGGCCAAGTGCACTCCCAGGCAGAAGTGGGCGCCGTGGCCGAAGGCGAGGTGATCGTTGGGTGTGCGCCCGATGTCGAAGCGGTAGGGCTCGGGAAACTGCCGCTCGTCGCGGTTGGCCGAGGGGTACCACACCCCCACGTGCTCCCCGGCCTTGATCGTGTGGCCTCGCAGCTCGGTGTCTTTGGTGCAGGTGCGCGCGAACTGGATGACCGGCGAGGTCCAGCGCAAGATCTCCTCCACGGCCGACTCCACAGCATCGGGGTCGTCGATGCGCTCGTTGAGCAGGTCGAGTTGGTCGCGGTGCTCCAGCAGAGCGATCACCCCACCGCTCGCAGCGTTGCGAGTGGTCTCGTTGCCCGCAGCGATCATCAGGCGCAGGTAGCCCACGAGCTGCTGCGGCGTGAGCGGGCCTGATTCGATCTCCGAGCGCAGCAGGATGCTCACCAGGTCGCGGCCGTCGGCGCCGTCGCGGCGGCGCTCGGTGATCAGCTCGCCGATCCAGGTGTCGAACTCGCGGATCATGCGCGCCCGCATCTCGTCGCGGGGCTCGCCGGGCCGGCAGAACCTCTCCAGATCGGGATCGTCGAACAGCACCGACGTCCAGGCGTGCACCTGTTCCCAGTCGTCGGCCGACACGCCGACCATCTCGCAGATGGCAGCCAGCGGCAGCTTCACCGCCAGGTCTTCCACGACATCGGCGGTGCGTTCGTCGGCGACCTTGGCGATGAACTCGTCCGCGAATCGCTGGGCGTGCAGCTCCAGCGATTCGGACCTGGCACGCATCGCCTTCGGCGTGAACTCCGGCACCACCAGCCGGCGCAGGTCCCAGTGGTCGGGCCGGTCCTTGAAGATGAAGTCCGGCGGTTCGTCCGGATCCCAGCCGATCTCGATGGAGCGCTGGCGGTACTTGGTCCAGAAGCGGGCATCCCGGTCGGCGTCGGCGAGGCGCAGGCGACCGCCGCCGTTGATGAACGTCTTGTTCTGGCCCGAGATCCACTTCACGTCCTCGTAGCGGGTGACGGCCCAGAACGGCACGATGTTGTCGCGCACGTACCAGTAGACGGGCGCCTCCTCGCGCAGCAGATCCCATTCGGCCCACGGGTAACCCTCAGCGGCGTATCGCTCGGTGTCGTGGATGACCGCCTCGTCGACCTGCATGAATCTGCACCTCTTCCCGCTGGTACCTGCCGAAACTGGCGTCAACGGTAGCCATGCGCCGGGTAGGAGTGCCGGGCTGCGATGATGACCAGCCTCGCCGACATGCGGCCTGGCGTCGCGGGCACACCATGAGCGGAGCGCCGCCGAGCCAGCATCGACAGCCGGTACCGGGTCAACGCCATACTGACGACCTGTCCGACGCAGTCTCGGAGGTCAGGGGCACCACATGAGCACGGTTACTGAGGCGGCAGATGGTCCAGACGATCTGCCGGTCATCTGGTTCGACCGGCCCGCCGGCCGGCTGCAGCGCGAGCTGCTCGACGGACGGGCGCAGATCGTCGATGTGCGCGGCGCTGACCCGCTGGAAAGCATCGAACAGGCGCACGGCGCCATCGTGGGCGCCGCGATCCGCTACGACCGCACCGTGTACGAGCGAGCTCCGCGGCTGAAGGTGATCGCCCGGGCCGGCATCGGATTCGACAATCTCGACCTCGACGACGCCACCGAGTTCGGCATCGCCGCCTGCAACACGCCCGACGGGCCGACGATCTCCGCCGCTGAGCAAGCCGTCGCGCTCATTTTCGCCATCACCAAGGGACTGAAGGAATCGGCCCTCCGGCTCGAAGCTGCCGAAGGCGACTACTGGGCACGCCACGGGCATCTCGAACTGGCCGGCTCGACGCTCGCATTAGTCGGGCTCGGACGAATCGGCGGCTACGTGGCTCGGGTGATGTCTGCCGTCGGCATGGAGATCGTTGCGTATGACCCGTATGCGGGCGACGAGCGATTTGCGGAACTCGGGGCGCAGCGAGCGGCGACGCCCAATGAGGCAGTGGCTGACGCACACGTCGTGTCGGTGCACGCGCCCCTCAGCGAAGCCACGCACCATCTCGTGAACGCCGAACTGCTCGCTGCGATGCGCGACGGCGTGTACCTGGTCAACACGTCTCGCGGCGGACTTGTCGACCAAGGCGCCCTGCTGGCGGCGCTCGACGCCGGCAAGGTGCGAGGCGCCGGGTTGGATGTGACCGAGCCTGAGCCGCTGCCCTCGGGCCACCCGTTGCTGGGTCGCCCCGATGTGGTGGTGACCCCGCACGTGGCTTCTGCCACGGTCGCCGGCCGCCGTCGCATCTTCACCCACGCCGTCGACGAGGTGATGACGGCGTTCGGCGGCCACCAACCCCCCAACATGCTCAACCCCGAAGCTTGGCCTGGCCGCAACGCCTGACGCTCTGCCTCGTGCTTCCCGCTCTTGTTCGCCGCGCTCACGGGCCGCTCGGGCCCGGGACTCGGCCTCTTAGCCTCCATTGTCGATGGCGGTTGAGCAAGCGGCGACGGGGCGACTGACGGCGTTTCTGCCAGCCGAGCCGGATGCCGACTCGCTGCTGGAGGGTTTCCTGGACTACACGGCCGAGATCGGCCTGGAGCTCTACGAGGCCCAAGAAGACGCGATCTTGGAGATCTTCGGGGGCAACCACGTCATCATCACCACGCCAACCGGCTCGGGCAAGTCGCTGGTGGGCCTCGCTGCGCACTTCGAGGCGGTGGCACGGGGGCAGCGCAGCTACTACACCGCGCCGGTCAAAGCCCTCGTGTCGGAGAAGTTCTTCGCGCTGTGCGACGAGCTGGGCGCCGCGAACGTCGGCATGGTGACCGGCGACGGCGCGGTCAACCCCGATGCGCCGGTGGTGTGCTGCACGCAGGAGATCCTGGCCAACCTGGCGCTGCGCTCCGGTGCCGACGCCCCGGTCGACAGCGTCGTCATGGACGAGTTCCACTTCTATGCCGACCGCGACCGGGGCTGGGCCTGGCAGGTGCCGCTGCTGGAGCTGGCCCGCACCCAGATGATCCTGATGAGCGCCACGCTCGGGCCTACCCAGCGCTTCGCCGACGACCTGCGGCGGCGGTCGGGGCGCGACGTTGCCACTGTGACCGGAGCCGAACGGCCGGTGCCGCTCACCTTCACCTACCGCGAGACCACGCTGCACCAGTCGCTCGAAGAGCTGCTGGAGCTGCGGCGAGTGCCCGCCTACATCGTCCACTTCACCCAGAGGGCAGCCACCGAACGGGCACAGGCGCTCACCAGCCTCAACGTGCTCTCCAAGGACGAGAAGGCGCAGGTGGCTGCGGAGATCGTCGACTTCCGCTTCGACTCGCCGTTCGGCCGCGACATCTCGCGCTTCGTCAAGGCGGGAATCGGCGTGCATCACGCCGGGATGCTGCCCAAGTACCGGCTGCTGGTGGAGCGGCTGGCCGGGGCGGGCCTGCTCAAGCTCATCTGCGGCACCGACACGCTCGGCGTCGGCGTGAACGTGCCCATCCGCACGGTGGTGTTCACCCAGCTCTGCAAGTACGACGGCCGCGACACCCGGGTGCTGTCGGTGCGCGACTTCCAGCAGATCGCCGGCCGGGCGGGGCGCCGCGGCTTCGACCACGAGGGCTTCGTGTGGTGCCAGGCGCCCGAGCACGAGGTGGAGTACGCGATGGCGCTCGAGAAAGCCCGTGAGAAGTTCGGCGACGACCCGGCCAAGCTGCGCAAGGTGCGCCGACCGTCCCCGCCCAAGCGGGGCTACGCGCCGTGGAACGCCGACACGTTCGACCGGCTGGCGTCAGGAGAACCCGAGCTGCTGCGCTCGCAGTTCGACGTGTCGCACTCGATGCTGATGAACGTGCTCGACCGCCCCGGCGACGGCTGCGCGGCGATGCGTCGGCTGCTCACCGACAACCACGAGACCCGCGCCGCCAACCGCACCCACATCCGCCGCGCCATCGCCATCTACCGCTCGCTGACAGAGACGCAAGTGGTCGAACAGCTCGCCGAACCCGACGAGCTCGACCGCCTTGTGCGGGTCAACGTGGACCTCCAAGCCGAGTTCGACCTGACCCAGCCGCTGTCGCCGTTCGCGCTCGACGCCATCGAGTTTCTCGACGCCGACGAGCCGACCTTCCCGCTCGACGTGCTCAGCGTGCTGGAGGCAACGCTTGAGAACCCGACCGTGGTGCTGGAACGGCAGCGAGACCTTGCTCGCACCGACCTGCTGGCCGAGATGAAGGCCGAGGGCGTGGAGTACGAGGAGCGCATGGAGCGCCTCGAAGAAGTCGAGTGGCCCAAGCCGCTGCGCGACTGGCTGTACGACAGCTTCAACGCCTGGTCCACCCATCACCCCTGGCTGCGCAACGACAACATCCGCCCCAAGTCGGTGGCGCGCGACCTGCGAGAGCGGGCCATGACGTTCCGCGAGTACGTCAACCACTACGGCATCAAGGGTTCCGAGGGGGTGCTGCTGCGCTACCTCAGCGACGCCTACAAGGCGCTGGTGCGAAACGTGCCCGAAGATCGTCGCACCGACGACATCGTGGAGCTGACACGCTGGCTCGGCGATCTCGTGCGCAACACCGACAGCAGCCTCATCGACGAATGGGAACGCCTGGAGCAGCTCAGCAAGGAAGAAGCAGGAGTTCAGGTCGGCGCCCGGTAGTTGGGCGCCTCTTTGGTGATCATGATGTCGTGGGGGTGGCTCTCGCGCAGGGCGGCTGCGGTGACACGCACGAACCGGGTGCGCAACCGCATGTCGTCGATGCCGGCGGCACCGCAGTAGCCCATCGCCTGGCGCAGCCCGCCGACAAGCTGGTGCAGCACGCCCGCCAGCGGACCCTTGTAGGCGACCCGGCCCTCGATGCCCTCTGGCACCAGCTCTTCCACCTCGCGACCGTCCTGGAAGTAGCGATCCTTGGAGTAGCTGCGGCCCTTCATGGCGCCCACCGAGCCCATGCCGCGGTACTCCTTGAAACGCTCGCCCTGGTACAGCACCACCTCGCCGGGGGACTCGTCGGTGCCGGCCAGCAGGCTGCCCACCATGGCGCTGTGCGCCCCCGCGGCGATCGCCTTGGCGAGATCGCCCGAGAACTGCATGCCGCCGTCGGCGATCACCGGCACGCCGGCCGCCGCGGCCTCCGATGCGCAGTCGAACACCGCCGAGATCTGCGGCACGCCCACCCCGGCCACCACCCGGGTGGTGCAGATCGAGCCAGGGCCGATGCCGACCTTGATCGCATCGGCGCCGGCGTCGATGAGCGCACGAGCCGCATCGGCGGTGGCCACGTTGCCCGCCACCACCTCTGCAGGGTGATTGGCCTTGATCTTCGCGACTGTCTCGATGACGTCGCGGCTGTGACCGTGTGCCGTGTCGACCACGATCGCATCCACATCGCGCTCCACCAGCGCGGCGGCGCGCTCCATGGTGTCGGGACCGGTGCCGACAGCGGCAGCGACCAGCAAGCGCCCCCGCTCGTCCTTGGAGGCGTTCGGGAACTGGATGCGCTTCTGGATGTCCTTCACCGTGATCAGGCCGACGAGCCGGAAGTCGTCATCGACGATCGGCAGCTTCTCGATGCGGTGGCGGGCCAGCACCACCTGAGCCTCTTCCAGAGTGGTCGGGGCGCTCGCAGTCACCAGCCCCTGCGAGGTCATCACCTCGTGGATCGGACGGCTCCAATCGGTCTCGAAGCGCAGGTCGCGGTTGGTGAGGATCCCGACCAGCCGACCCGCCGGATCGGTGATCGGCACCCCGCTGATCTTGAAGCGGGCCATGAGGTCCTCGGCCTCGGACACGAGGTTGTCGGGGCCGAGGGTGAAGGGCTCGTTGATCATCCCCGACTCAGAGCGCTTCACCTTGTCGACCTCGGCGGCCTGATCGGCGACCGACAGGTTGCGGTGAATCACGCCGATGCCGCCGTGGCGGGCCATGGCGATGGCGAGACGTGCCTCGGTGACGGTGTCCATGGCCGCGCTCACCAGCGGAACGGCGAGCGTGATACCCCGCGTGAACTGAGACGACGTGTCGACCGCGTCGGGCAGAACGTCGGACGCGTCAGGCACCAACAGCACGTCATCGAAGGTCAGCCCATCGGTGGCGAATTTGGTGTTCAACGAGGGGAGTCGGCCCCGCTCAGGGGGTTGAGATCGGGCCATGGCGCACCCTACCGCGCGCCCTCGCACGGGCCGATGAACCGGGTCGGGGTAGCTTCACCGTCAGCAAGCGAGCCAAGCGAGCCGTCGTGGCCGATTTTCAGCAGCACGAGTCGATTGCAACGCTTCACCGCCTTGGCGACCGATCCGTCGAGAGCTTCGAGAGCGAGCTGTTCGACTACTCGCGTCGCAGGCCCATCGCGCTCATCATCCCGGCGCTGTACAGCGAGCTGCAGGGCCCCGCCCTCGGGAACATCGTCGACGAGATCGCCAAGGTCGCTTACATCGACGAGATCATCGTGGGCATCGACCGGGCCGACGAGGCTCAGTTCGCCGACGCCAGGCGGTTCTTCGCACGGCTGCCGCAGCGCACCCGCCTGCTGTGGAACGACGGCCCGCGGCTGCGCACGATCGACGAAGTGCTCGCCGATCGGGTGCTGGCACCGACGGAACCGGGCAAGGGTCGCAACGTCTGGTACTGCCTCGGCTATTTCCTGGCCTCGGGACGCTGCGAGAACGTCGCCCTGCACGATGCCGACATCCTCACCTACGACCGCGGCCTGCTGGCACGGCTGCTGTACCCGATCCTGCATCCCACCTTCGGGTACTCCTTCTCGAAGGGCTACTACTACCGGGCCGGCGAGAGTCCCTCCGGACGGCTCAACGGCCGGGTCGTGCGGCTGCTGGTGACGCCGCTGCTGAGGGCGCTGCGAGCCACGATCGGCGAGCACGACTACCTGCGCTACCTCGGCGCCTTCCGCTACCCGCTGGCCGGCGAGTTCGCGATGAAGCTGGACATGACCCGCAGCATCCGCATCCCCAGCGACTGGGGCCTCGAGATCGGTGTGCTGTCGGAGGTGTACCGCATCTACCAGGGTCGGCGGATCTGCCAGGTCGATCTCTGCGGGCGCTACGACCACAAGCACCAGGACCTCTCGCTCGAAGACGCCAACGCGGGCCTGCACAAGATGAGCCGCGACATCGCCAAGGCCATCTACCGCAAGCTGGCCATCGACGGCACCACGCTGGGAACTGAGATCTTCCGCACAGTCAAGGCCGTCTACTACCGCAACGCGCTCGACCTCGTCAGCCACTACCGCAACGACGCCGCGTTCAACGGCTTCGACTTCGACCTGCACGCCGAGGAGACGGCCGTGGAGCTGTTTGCCTCAGCGATCATGGAAGCCGGCGACGAGTTTCTGAACGACCCAATGGACACACCGTTCATCCCGAACTGGTCACGCGTGCAAAGCGCCGTGCCCGGTGTGCTCGGCCAGCTCTACGACGCCGTCGAGCTCGACAACGCCTGAGCCTCGCGGCGGCCAGCCCTGCCCGATGGCCCGCCGGCGGGGAGTTACAGGTTCGTCGGACGGTGCGCTTGCGCGGGCTCGCGGCGCTCGGCCTCCAGGCACAGCCACATCGTCTGGCTCGACGCCAGATCGACACGGTCCGACGGACCGTGCGGCGCACCCTCCATCAGGTCCACGCAGCCGGCCTCGCCGAACTGCCTGCCTGCGCTGCCTGGCGGGCAGAGCGATGACAGCACCTCGAGGTCCACGGTGAGATGGGTGTGACCCACGTTGGTCACCGACACCACCGTCTGACCGCTCTGCGCACCGCCGCGCATCACACCCAGGGCCTGCGGCCCCAAGTCCAGCGACACCTGCGGGCTGTCGGGATGGAATGCGGGCTGCGCACGGCGGATGAGCATGCGGTGCACGAGCTCGACCAGCGTCCTGCGCCGGATCCCATCCTGTGCGCCGAGCAGATCCACCGCCTCGTCC
The DNA here is from genome assembly GCA_022824805.1 of Acidimicrobiia bacterium. GTDB lineage: Bacteria > Actinomycetota > Acidimicrobiia > Acidimicrobiales > Poriferisodalaceae > Poriferisodalis. Next base: position 46,226 of record JAJDZE010000066.1, read on the forward strand.
AGGGTGACCTTGCGCCGGTTGATGGTGCGATTGTTCTGTTCCACTGGCGGCAGACCATGCTCGGTGACGATGCGCGGCGGCTCGCTGATCGGCGTCCAATAGCTGGGGGTGCCCAGCAGTGCGTGCACATACAGCGCAGGGACGCCGGCGAGGCTCAGCATGATCGTGTGCGCGGCGAGGAACTGCGCCACGCCCAGAGGGTCGCCATCGCCGGCGAAGAGATCCCACAGCGAGACGTTCAGCTCGTAGGCCTTGGGTCCAGCAGGTGTGTCGAACTCCGAATGCGTGCCGCCCGCGCTGTGCGCGGCGGCGATGAGCCGGTTGATCTCGGCGACGCTCAGCAGCCCCTCCACCGGGCGCAGCCCGATGCCGTCGTGGCTGGCGATGAAGTTGAAGAATGACGCTCCCGCAGGCGGTGCCTCCAGCTTCTCCAGCCATTGCTGCATCGCCACCGACGAGCCCGACAGCATCGTGTGAGCCACCAGCGGCGGCAGGCTGAAGTTGTAGACGAGGTGGGCTTCGTCGCCGTCGCCCCAATACGCCACGTTCTGGTCGTGCGGCACGTTGGTCTCGGTGATGATGACCGAGTCGGGACATCGGGCGTCGAGCAGTGTCCTCAGCAGCTTCACGAACTCGTGGGTCTGGGGCAGATTCACGCAGGAAGTTCCGAGCTCCTTCCAGAGATACGCGATGGCGTCGAGCCGGAACCACCGCACGCCCGCGTCCACGAGACGGGCGACGGTGCACAGCAGCTCCAGCAGAACCTCAGGCTCAGCGAAATCCAGGTCGACCTGGTCGTAGCTGAACGTGCACCACAGCAGCCGGGGGCCGTCGGGGGTCTCGACTTCGCGCAGCAGCGGCGTCGTGCGGGGACGCACCACGCTCGACAGGTCATCGGTGGGCTCGGCGGTGAGCAGGTAGCGGCTGCCGGGCTCTTCCCCGCTGCAGAACTGCTCCATCCAGGGGTGATCGGCGCTGACATGGTTCACGACCAGATCGGCCATGACCGTGTAGGTCTCGCTCAAGTCAGCGATGTCTTCCCAGGTTCCCAGTCGCGGGTCCACAGCACGGTGGTCAGTAATGGCGAAGCCCCCGTCGGAGCTCGCCGGGTAGAAGGGCAGCACGTGCACGACCGACACGACGTCGCCGGTCAGGTCGTCGAGCAGGTCGTGCATCGTCTGCATCGGCACCTTGCCCGCTTCGGTGATCGAGTCGGCGTAGGTGATCACCGCCACGTCGTGCTCATCCCACCGCGGGCCGCCCGCTGCAGCGCCCCGAGTGCCGTCGATTCCGAGGGAGGAGAGCACGTCGTCGACGAGGCGATCAGTGCACGACCCCGGGTAGATGAACTCGAGGTGGCGCCGGACGCGGCTGCGGAGATCCCCCTCTGTCACGACGTTCGGACCCCAGTCATCAGGCCGGCTCTGGGCCAATCGGGTGCGGAACCGTAGTGAGCGAGACTAGTGACGTTCATCGCGCCGACCGCGTAAGCGCGGTGCACCGCGTAGCGTGAAGCCATGGCCGACACACTGCTGGAAACACCGGTCGAGGGCGCGGACACACCCTCGGTTCACCCGCTGTCGATGATGACCGAAGCGGAGGCTCACGCTGCCATCGAGGTGTTGCGTCGCAGCGGACGCATCGGCGCGGAGGCGCGATTTCACGGCTTCTGCATCGCCGAGCCGCCGAAGGCCGAAGTGGCAGCGTGGACGCCCGGCACCGTCACGGATCGGCGATTCGAGGTAGTGGTGCACGAGAACGGCGAGGTGCATGTCGCCGTGGTGTCGGTGACTCGCGGCGAGATCGACTCGTGGACGCACCATCCCGGTGTGGTGCCCCGGGTGGGCATGGCGGAGCTGTTTGCCGTGATGGACGCCTGCCGGAAGGACCCGGGCTTCGCCGCCGCACTGGCCAAGCGCGGCATCGCCGATACCTCGCAAGTGCAGATCGATCCCTGGCCCACCGGCGACTACGACTTCGACTTCGAGGTCGGCCGGCGGGTGCAGCGCTGCATCGCCTTCTGGCGGCCGAACCCCGCCGACAACGGGTACGCGTACCCCCTCGATGGCTTGATGGTGCACATCGATGTCGACACGCTGGAAGTGCTGCACGTCACCGATTTCGACCAATGGCCGGTGGCCTCTGAGCGCGGCAACTACGACGTCGACGCGGTCACCGAGGACTTCGGGCCGATGCGCACCGATCTGCGCCCGATCGAGATCACCCAGCCCGAGGGCACCAGCTTCACGCTCGACGGCAACGAGCTGCGCTGGCAGAAGTGGTCGATGCGCGTCGTCATGGACGACACCGAGGGCTTGGTGCTGCACCGGATCGCCTACGACGACGGGGGCCGGGTGCGGCCCATCATCGACCGGGCCTCGCTGGCCGAGATGGTCGTTCCCTACGGCGACACCCGGCCGTCGCAGACGTTCAAGCACGCGCTCGACTCCGGCGAGTTCGGCCTCGGCCTCATGAACAACTCGCTGCAGCTCGGCTGCGACTGCCTGGGCGAGATCGTCTACCTCGACTCGACGCAGGTGTTCGACGACGGCTCAGTGGTGACCACGCCGAATGCCATCTGCATCCACGAGGAGGACTTCGGCATCGGCTGGAAGCACTTCGACTGGCACGCCGACACCACCGAGGTCCGCCGCTCCCGCCGCCTGGTGGTGAGCGCCATCCACACCGTCGGCAACTACGAGTACGGGTTCTTCTGGTACTTCTACCTCGACGGCACCATCCGCTACGAGGTAAAGCTGACCGGCATCCTCACCACGCGGTCGCACCGCGAGGGCGACGACCTGACGTTCGCCCGCCAGGTGGCGCCGCACGTGTCAGCCCCGATCCACCAGCACATCTTCTGCGTGCGGCTGGACATGGCCATCGACGGCAATGCCAACAGCGTCGTGGAGGTGAACACCGAGGCGCTGCCGCCGGGGCCGGACAACCCGTATGGCACCGCGTTCGCTGCGCGGGAAACCGTGCTCGAAAGCGAGCTGGCAGCCCGGCGCAACGCCAACTCGGCGTCGAGCCGGTACTGGCGCATCCAGAGCACGGAGCACATCAACCGGCTGGGGCAGCCGACCGCCTTCCGGCTGCTGCCGCCGCCCACGGCCACCATGTTCGCTGCAAACGACAGCCCGCATTCGCAGCGTGCCACGTTCGCCCGGCACAACCTGTGGGTGTCGCCCACCCGGCCCGACGAGCGCTACGGCGCCGGACGGTTCCCCACTCAGCGCAACGCGGGCGACGGCCTCGAGCGCTACACGGCGGGCGACCGATCGGTCGTCGACACCGACATCACGGTGTGGCACACGTTCGGGATCACGCACGATGCGCGGCCCGAGGATTTCCCGGTGATGCCCACCGAGTACGTCGGCTTCGGGCTGGTGCCCGACGGCTTCTTCGACCGCAACCCGATGCTGGACGTGCCGCCGTCATCCAACGGCCACTGCAGCTAGGGCTATTGCGGCCTACTGTGGCCGGATGGCGGGAGCACCCGAGGCCGACGAAGCCACTCCGATGTCCGCAGCAGGCGAATCCGACGATCTCGGGCTGACAGGCCTTGAACTGGTCGAGCACTTCTCCCCGGCGCCGGTCGAGGGCCTGCGGATAGCACCGTTCCTTGACGCGATCGAGGCGCAGGCAGAAACAGCAGACCAGACCCGGTCGGTCTCGTCGGAGGTCATCGAGGCCATCCGCGGCACCGACTTCATGCGCATGTCGGCCACGCGCAACATCGGCGGCGTCGAGGAGACCATGCTGGGGATGGGCCGCGAACTCGAAGCGGTGGCAGCCCGCTGCCCGAGCCTGGCGTGGTGCCTGTGGAACCACCTGTGCGTGTTCCACCTGTTCGTCGGCTCGGTGGGACCCGGCCAGCAAGACTTCCTCACCCACATCGTGACCAACGGCCAATGGGTGTCGTTCCCCGGCGGTGCGCGCAGTTCGGTCTACGGACGCATCGAAGGCGATCAGGCGATCCTGAACGGCACCGGCCGGTGGGGCACCGGCGCTCGCTACGCCGACTACTGCGGCGTGGCCTTCGCCATCGCCGGCGACGACGGCAAGCCCGTGAGGCCGATGGACATCCGCTTCACGATCCTGCCCACCAAGGCAGAGGGCGTGAAGATCGACCCGTCATGGAATGGCGCCGGGCTGCGGGCATCGGCCACCGACGATGTCCACTACACCGACGTGCCCGTCAATCTCAGCGACTGCGTGGCCTGGTTCGGCGCCAATCGTGCTGAGTCGCTGCGCACGGTGCCGGTGGTGCATCACCGCTACCGCGAGGACTGGGTGGGCATCTCCGACTTGTGGCTCTCGTTCATGGCGGTGGGCCTCGTGCGCCGAGCACTGGCCGAGGCCGCTGACGCGGCCGGCGGCCGGCGGGTGATCATCGGCGGCAAGATGGTCGAACGGCCGACCGTGCAGGTCAATTTCGGACGGGCGGCATCACTGCTGGCAGCCGCCGCTGCGGCAACCGAAGCCGCCTGCAATGACGTCGACCGCCGCATCGCCGCCGGTGTCGTGCCCGACGAAGCCGACTACCTGCGCCAGATGGCGGTGACGACAATGGCCGTGGAGCAGCTCGACGAGGCCATGTCGTTGCTGCACCGCACCCAGGGCGGCACCGCGTTGCGAGAAGGCGGCGCATTCGACCGCCGCTACCGCGACTTCCGCGCCATGCCGGTGCACATCAACGTGCACCAAGACCGGGTGACCCACCAGCTCGGCCGCCACCTCCTCGGTCTCGAACTCAACCCATTCTGACCCAGCTCGGAGTGGCTGCGGACCCGGATGGGCAAGATTAGGCTCGATGACGACCGCCCCGGGGCTGCCTCGCGGGCGCGAACGGAGAGGGAGATCATGCGTTCGAGGACTCTGACACGACTTGCCATTGCGGTGGTCGGCGTGGCGCTGCTGGGAGCAGCGTGCGGCGGCGACAGCAGCGACCCCGAGGACGTCACGGCGGCATTCGTGCTGGTGGGCCCAGTCGGCGACGCCGGCTGGAACTGGGCACACGACCAAGGCCGCCAGTACGCGGAAGATCAGACGGGCGCCACAACGCTGTTCGTCGAGAGCATCCCGGAGAACGCCGAGGACTTCAAGGCAGTCGCTGTCGACTTCATCGAGAACGAGGACGCCGATGTCATCTTCGGCACATCGTTCGGCTACATGGACCCGATGCTCGAGCTGGCCGACGAGTATCCCGATGTCGTGTTCGAGCACGCCTCGGGCTTCAAGATGAACGACACCAACTTCGGCAACTTCTTCGGCCGCATGTACCAGCCCCGCTACCTGTCGGGCATGGCAGCCGGCGCGATGACCGAGACCGGGCAGCTGGGCTATGTGGCCGCATTCCCGATCCCCGAGGTGATCCGAGGCATCAACGCCTTCACCCTCGGCGTACGCGAGACCAACCCGTCGGCGGAGGTCCACGTCATCTGGACCTTCACCTGGTTCGACCCGGCGGTCGAGGGCGACTCGGCCAAGGCCTTGCTTGAAGCCGGCGCCGACGTCATTGCCATGCACCAGGACTCGACGGCTGCGGGCGTGGCTGCGCAGGACGCCGGTGCCCGCTGGGTTGCCTACAACTCCGACATGCGAGATTTCGCACCTGACGCATTCATCACCGCTCCGGTGTGGAACTGGGGCCCGCGCTACTCCGAGATCATCGAGGCGGTCGCAGCCGGCACCTACACACCGGGTGCGTACTGGGGCGGCATGGACGACGGCATCGTCGACCTGGCGCCCCTGGCCGATGACGTGCCCGGCGATGTCGCCAGCCAGATCGACGACGTAGCAGAGCAGATCCGTGAAGGCGAGTGGGACGTCTTCACTGGCCCGATCAACGATCAGGACGGCACCGAGCGTGTCGCCGCAGGCGAGACCATGGACGACGGCTCGATGCTGGGCATGGACTGGTTCGTCGAAGGCGTCGTGGGTGACGCCAGCCCCTGATCCGGCTGGCCGAACCGAACTGAAACCGATGTCGGCGCCGGGGGACGCCGCGGTGTCCCCCGGCGCCGGCGACGGACGCGTCGTCGTCGATCTGCGGGGCATCCGCAAGGAGTTCCCCGGCGTCGTCGCGTGCGACGGCGCAAACCTCACTGTCCGGGCGGGCACGATCCACGCGCTGCTGGGCGAGAACGGCGCCGGCAAGACCTCGCTGGTGAACGTGCTCGGCGGCGTGTACCTGCCCGACGCCGGAGAGATCTGGGTTCACGGCCGGCAGCGCCAATTCCATTCCCCGGCCGACGCCATCGCCGCCGGCATCGGCATGGTCCACCAAGAGTTCCGCCTGGTGCCCACGCTCACCGTCTTCGAGAACGTGGTGCTGGGCTCGGCGCCCCGCTATCTCGACATGGGTCAGATCATCGAGCGGGTTGCCCATCTGGCGGCGACGTACTCGCTCCAGACCGACCCGTCCCGGCCCGTGTGGCAGCTCTCGGTCGGCGAGCGCCAACGCGTCGAGATTCTCAAGGCGCTGTGGCGCGACGCGGACGTGCTGGTGCTGGACGAGCCCACGGCGGTGCTGACTCCAGCCGAGGCAGCCGATCTGGGCCTGACGCTGCGCTCCATGGCCGATCGGGGCCGCTCGGTGGTGTACATCAGCCACAAGCTCGACGAAGTGCTCTCGGTGTGCGACGAGGCGACCGTGCTTCGCGGCGGGGTCACGGTGGCACGGCCCCGCAGCCTCGCGGGCGTCGATCGCTCCGAACTCGCCGAGATGATGGTGGGCGAGGCGGCAACGCAGATCCAGCGGCCCGCTGAGCGGCCCAGCGGCGACATCGTGCTGGAGCTGGCAGGCGTGTCGGCGCTGAGCGACCGTGGGCTGCCGGCTCTGCACTCGGTGGATATCGACGTACGCGCCGGTGAGATCGTCGGCGTCGCCGGCGTCTCGGGCAATGGGCAGCGGGAATTGGCCGAAGCCATCGCCGGACTCCGCCCGACCACGGCGGGCACGATGCTGCTCGCTGGGGTCGACATCACAGGAGCGTCGCCCCGGGGTCGTTCCCGTGCCGGTCTTGCGTACGTGCCTGAGGACCGGCTCGGCATGGGGCTGGCACCCGCGATGTCGGTGGTCGACAACGCAGTCGTGCGGTCGTACCGATCGATGCGGCGGCGGATGATGCTCGACCTGCGCGGCTGCGAGGACTTCTGCCGGCGTCTCGTCGAGCGCTTCGGCGTGCAGGTGGGACGCATTCACGAACCGGTGAGCGCCCTGTCGGGGGGCAATCTCCAGCGCCTGCTGCTCGGGCGCGAGCTGACCGGCGAGCCCAAGATGCTCGTGGCAGCTCAGCCCACCCGTGGCCTCGACGTGGCCGGCATCGCCGCCATCCAGGAGCAGATTGTGGCCCAGCGGGCGGCGGGAGTGGGCGTGCTGCTGATCTCCGAAGACCTCGACGAACTGCTCGCCCTGTCGGATCGGCTGGTCGTCATGTACGAAGGTCAGGTTGCTGCGCTCATGGATCCGACGCAGGTCACCCGCGCTGAAGTGGGCGCCGCGATGGCCGGCAGCGCGGCCACCGCCTCAGGCGGCAACTCGTGACCGACCCGGGCGCAGCGCCCGAACCGACGCACGCCCCGCTGCACACTGTGTCGCGTGGCCGGGCCCGATGGCATCGCGGCCTGATGCGGCCAGTCCTGCAGCGGCGTGCCGATGTCGTGCCTGCCGCCCAGGCTGTCGCCTTCGTCATCGGCATCGCCGTGGCACTGATCGCGGGGGCACTCCTGCTGCTCGCTGCGGGCAACGACCCAGCCCAGGTGTACGGCCGGATGGTCGACTCGTCGCTGGGCGGCATCAATTCGATCTCGAGGACACTGCTGCGAGCCACGCCGCTGGCGCTGGCCGGCCTGGCCGTTGCCGTGGCCGGCTCCATGGGCCTGTGGAACATCGGGGCCGAAGGCCAGATGATGGCCGGCGCAACCGTCGCAGCGGGCTTCGCCATGTCGGCCGGCGACCTGCCGGGGCCACTCCTCATCGTGCTGATGCTGATCGCAGGTGCAGTGGGCGGCGTCGTTCTCATGGTGGGGCCGGCGCTGGCGCGGGCATACCTCGGCGTCAGCGAGATCATCACGACGTTGATGCTCGTCGAGGTCTCGATCCGAATCGTCGAATGGCTCGAAACCGGTCCCTGGAAAGACCCCGAGTCGCAGGGTTTCGCGTTGATCGAGCCGCTGCCTGACCAGGCGTCGCTGCCCGGGCTGTTCGGCCGAACCCATGTCGGCGCACTGTTCGCCGTCGCGCTGCTGGTCGCGTTCTGGCTGGCGGTCTCACGCACGGCCTGGGGGTACGAGCTGCGTATGGCGGGTTCCTCGCCTGCCACCGCTCGCTACGCCGGCATCTCGCTGCAGCGCAAGGTGCTCGCTGCTCTGCTGCTGTCGGGTGCGCTGGCCGGTCTCGCCGGCGCCATCGAGCTCACCGGAACGGCGACGAGACTCGATCCCGGCTTGTCCAACGGATATGGCTTCGCCGGGATCATCGTGGCTGCTCTCGCCCTGATGCGACCGTCGGGGGTGGCCGCGGTGGCCTTCGTGTTCGGCGCGGTACAGGTGGGCGGCCAGTCCATCCAGACGCTCGGCGTCACCAGCTCCATCGCGACGATCCTGCAGGCCATGATCCTCATCGGAGCGCTGGTGGCGGCCGTGCTGCTCAACTACCGCGTCCGATGGGTGCGTCCGGTAGGCCACCCCCCTGAGGAAGCCGCACCGCCGGCTGGGCCGGCACTGGACCGAACCCCCCCTTCGGATGGCTCTTCGAATCCGGAGGCATCGGGTGTCTGAGGCGGCCGTCGTCGGGCTGCTCGTGGCGACCGTGCAGTTCGCCACGCTCGTGTACCTGGCCGGACTGGGCGAGCTCATCGCCGAGCGCTCCGGCGTGCTGAACCTCGGTGTCGAGGGAATGATGGCGATGGGCGCTGTGAGCGGGTTCATGATGGCGCTCGCCACCGACCGGCCCTGGATCGGGTTCGCATTCGCGGCGCTGGTCGGCATGGCGGTCGCGGGCGTTCATGCACTGGTGAGCGTGGTGATGGGCGCCGGTCAGGTGGTGTCCGGCCTGGCGATCACCATCGGCGGGCTCGGGTTCGCCGCCTTCATCGGGCAGGATGCGGTCCGCGAACGTGCCGATGCCGTGTTCACCGATCTCGGCATCGCCGGGCTCGCCGACATCCGCTGGGTCGGCCCGATCCTGTTCAACCAGCCGCCGGTGGTCTATCTCGCGGGCCTCTTGGGCATCGCGGCCTGGTTCGTGCTGAATCGCACCCGGTTGGGTCTGGCATTGCGCGCTGTCGGCGAATCCGCCTCCACAACAGACTCGGTGGGCCACTCGGTGACCCTCCTGCGCTCCGGGGCGGTCCTGATCGGCGGTGCGTTCGCAGGCGCCGCCGGTGCCTTCCTGTCGCTCTACATGGCCGCCGGCTGGACCGAAGGCCTCATCGCCGGCCGCGGCTGGATCGCGGTGGCGCTCGTCATCTTCGGGGCGTGGCGGCCCGGACGCCTGGCCGCAGGCTCGCTGCTCTTCGGCTTCACGCTCGCCTTGCAACCCAGGGTCCAGACGTTCGATCTGTCGATCTTCGGGTTTGAGATCAACACGATCTCGCCGGCGCTGCTCGGCATCCTGCCGTTCCTGCTGACCGTGGTGGTACTGATCGCGATCAGCTTCCGGGCCCGGCACCGGCCGAGTCCCGCACCCGCAGCGCTGACCCTGCCCTACCGCCGCGAGGAACGCTGAGGCAGCGCATTCCCACCCGTGCGAGCACCATGAAGTGGCCTGGCCCAGCCGCCAAGTAGGTTTCGGCAGGTGACAGACGGCAACACTCATGAAGCCCTGCCCGACGGCACGAATATGCAGATCCGGCTGCCGCCGGAACTCGAAGCAGGTGTCTGGTCGAACTTTGCCGTGGTGCGCCACTCGCCCTATGAGTTCACGCTCGACTTCATCCGCCTCGACTTCAGCGGCAAGCAGTCGCCGCGACGGGGCGTCGTGGTGCAGCGGGTCAACATGTCGCCGCAGTTCGTGGAGCAGCTCATCAGCGCCCTGACCGACAACATGTCCAAGTTCGCCTCGAACCTCGCGCCCTCCAGCCTCGAGTCCCTCGACGAGTCCGGCGACGATCCAGACGCTTGATCTGCCTCAGCGCTTCGCGGAGCGCTGTCGTCCCTTCGGTCTGGAACGGTTGTTGCTGCGAGGACGGTGCCGGGATTGATGCTTGGCCGCCGGACGCTCCAGCGTGCGACGTCGCGTCTGCGTGCGCGCCGGCTGGCGGATCGCGGTGACGTCGGCGTCAGTCACGCGCCGCTCCAGACCCATCTTGCGTTGCATGGACTTGAGCTCTGAGACTTGGTCAGGCTGGATGAGCGAGACCACCACGCCGCTCTGGCCGGCCCGCGCGGTGCGGCCCGACCGGTGCAGGTAGGTCTTGTGGTCAGCAGCAATGTCGTAGTGGATGACCGCGCCGACACCTTCGACATGAATGCCGCGCGCAGCTACGTCCGTCGCGACCAGCGCCTGCACCTCGCCGGCGGCGAACTCGGCCAATGCCCGGGTGCGCTGGGGTTGGCTGCGTCCGCCATGAAGCGCAGCCGCTCGAATGCCTCGACGATTCAGCTGCTTGGCCACGCGATCACAGCCGTGCCGGGTTCGACAGAACACGACCGTCGATCCTGCGGCGTCGATCGCCTCGGCGCAGATGTCGGTGCGGTCCGTGCGGTCCACACTCCAGAACACGTGATGGGCGGCCCTGGCGTCGGGGGTCTCGTCGCCCACCTCGTGACGCACGGGATCGCGCTGGTAGTCGCGTGTGAGCGTTGCGACATCTCCGTCGAGCGTGGCGGAGAACAGCATGGTCTGCCGCCTTGTCGCGGTTTGATCGAGCAGACGCCGCACGGCCGGGACAAATCCCATGTCGGCCATGCGATCGGCTTCGTCGATGACGACCTTGTCCACCGAGGACAGGTCAGCCTCGCCCTGGGAAATCAGGTCTTCCAGGCGACCCGGGCACGCCACGAGAATGTCGACCCCACGGCGCAGCGACTTGACCTGGGCGTCGTAACCCACGCCGCCATAGGCGACGCCGACGCGCCGCTTGCCTGCGAACGTGCGCAGCTCCGTCATGATCTGGTCGGCGAGTTCGCGAGTGGGCGCGAGCACGAGTGCACGGGGCCGGCGCGGGTGAGCCGTGCCGACGCCGGCGACGAGCGGGATCCCGAACGCCAACGTCTTTCCCGAGCCGGTTGGCGCGCGGCCGCAGACGTCCAATCCGGCCAGTGCATCGGCAACGGTGGCCGCCTGGATGGCGAACGGCTGGCTGATGCCTCGCTGCGCGAGCGCGCGAACGATGAAGTCGGGGGCGCCCAGTTGGGCAAATGTGGGGGGCATGTGTCTCCTCGCCGACATCGGGTCGGCAAACGACGTGACCGCCGCCGACTCGAACAACAGACGGCGCGGCGCGTCAGTGCCGCTGACAGTGCTCAGCGGCGTGTGAATTCAAACGGGCTTGACGTTCTGAGCTTCGTCACCCTTGCGGCCTGGTCCGATATCGAACTCGACCTCCTGCCCTGCCTCCAGCGTCCGGTAGTTCTCACCGACGATGTTGGAGAAATGGACAAAGACGTCATCGGCGCCTTCACGGGAGATAAAGCCGAAGCCCTTCTCGTTGTTGAAGAACTTGACTGTTCCACGCATGTTGTGCCTCTCGAAGCTCGGCCTCGCCGGCCAAGGGCCGCAAGGCTACGGCGGGAACGCTGCGATCAGGCCCGCGCGTGCGCGCCGGGCACGAATTCGGCCAGGAACTTGAGCGTCGCCTCGACGAAGATGTCGTTGCGGTCGCCGGCCACCATGTGCGCAGCGCCGCCCACGTTGGCGTAGTGCGCATGGGGCACGGCCTCGAGGAACGACTGCGCGCCTTCCTCTGACAGCACGTCGCTGAGGCCGCCCCGGACCAGCAAGGTCGGCAGCGTCAGGTTCTCGGCGGCAGCCTGCTGGCGGGGGATGCGCTCGGCAAAGCTGCGCGGGCGGTGCATGAAAGCGGGATCCCAGTGCCAGCGGTAGCGGCCGTCGGGCCAGAGGCGGACATTCTTGGCGAGCCCGTCCAGATTCCTGGGCCGCTTGCGGTGCGGCTGGTAGTTCGCAATGGCCTCGGCCACCTCTTCGAGCGACGCGAACCCGTCGGCGCCCTGGGCCATGAACTCCCGGATCTTGCGCACGCCGGCGGCCTCGATCTGCGGCGCAGTGTCGACGAGCACGAGCGCCAGCGCGTCCACCGCTCCCTCGCCGACGGCAGTCAGCGACGTGCCCCCGCCCATCGAGGCGCCGACCAGCACCGGCCGTTCCCCGAAGTGCTCCACGACGGCCACCAAGTCGGCCACCGATGCCTCGGTGGTGTAGTCGCCGTCGGGTGCCCAGTCCGAGTCGCCATGACCCCGGGCGTCCAGGCACACGGCGCGGTAGCCGCCGTCGGCCAGGGCCTGGCCCGCTCCCTTCCACGCGTGACGCGTCTGGCCGCCGCCGTGTTGCAGCAGCACCAGCGGGCCCTCGTCGCCGTGGATGTCAGCGGCAACCGTCACGCCCCCCGACGCCTCGATCATGAGGTCGGGAGTGAGCGTGTCGGTGATGCGCTCGCCGTGCTCGGAGGGATGCGAGTAGACATCGGCACCGGCCGGTTCTGACGGCACGAAGTCGGGCGCGTCAGCGTCTGCGGGATCGAACAGCTGCTTGCGCTGGTCGTCGGTCATGTGCGGCCTTTCGTTCGGTCAGGCGCTACGCGCAGCATCGCCGGCTGGCCCTGCCAGCGGTGCCTGGGTGGTTCAAGTGGTCCGGGCGCGGCCGTCGGCCTTGGCGGCCGCCTGATCGAGCCGACGGGCCTCGCCGGTTGCGGCCAGAGCGGCCCGGTTCGAGTCGTCCACGCGCATGAAGTGCTCCCGCCAGCCGTCGTTGTCGTCGGCGTCCCATACGTAGGGCGTCTGCACGGTGGTGCGCGGCAGCCACGCGCGCTCCAGCAGGTCGAGCGCGGTGCCCACGATGGCGCGTTGCATGCCGACGTCGCCGGGCTTGCCCGTCGGGTTCCCCAAGGGGAAGTCGGTGAATACAAAACGGGCGACGCCGCATTCCTCGACGATGTCGCGGGCGCTGCCGGCAACCACCGTGGGAATGCCGGCTTCTTCCAGGTGTCGAGCGATCAGACCGATCGTCTGGTGGCAGACCGGTCAGAGCGGTACCAAGAAGGCAACGTCCACGCCGTCTTCGCGCATCCACTCCTCGATGCGGGGCGAGTCGTTGCGCTGGGTGCGCCGATGGCTGTAGTCGGTGGGGATCCCGTAGAAGCGCTCGGACAGCGCACCGATGCGCCCCTCCGCCTCGAACTCGCGCAGCCGGTTGATGGGCAGGTACGTGTCGAGATCGTCGGTGTGGGTGTTGTCCTTGTCCCAGAAGAGATCGCTGTTGTACAAGCCGGCGAGGGCATCGTCGCAGCGAGCGGCGTAGGGCTGCTTGGGCCGGGCCACCGGCACGCCGGCAGGCTCGCGGCCCTTCTCGAAGAACGAGGTGGTGACCAGCCCGACGGTGCTCTCCGACAGCGGCTTGGCCAACGGCGTGAACGCCACCTCGTGGTTGTACGCCCACTGGTACGGCTGCGGGTAGCCGTGCGCCCCGTAGTACTCGCGCGACTTGTCGATATAGCTCAGGTACGACCGGTGTGCGCGCCGACCGTCAGGCTTGCGCCCGTTCGTCGTCCGCTGTGACCGTTCTGTCAACGCCATCGTGTCTCCCCTGCCTGCCTCCGGGCCCGAACGAGGCCCACCGCTGAGCACCGGCCGAGCGGGCCGGCGCACCATGACTGTACGCGCCCTGCCCCGCGGGATGCCCGTTACCACTCTGAGGAGCAGCGCAGCCAGATGCGCCCGCGGCGGAGGCAGCATGACCTTCTGCTCCCGCGATCCAGCAGGTCGCAACGTCGCAGAATCTCCTGCCGCCGCCTCCGCTATGGCGTCTGCGCCCACTGGCCCGAATCCTTAGCCTGAACGCCGTGACCGAGGACGATGCCACCCCGGCGAGCGAGCACTCCGCCCGAGGCGAGGAAGCCGCATGGGGCGCGGGCGGGCTGACGCTGGGCGGCAGCCTGGCCGAAGCCGTCGAACAACCGCCCACCGTGTTCGCAGCAGTCGGTGGGCAGCAGTTCTTCGATGACCTAGCGGATCGCTTCTACGACGCTGTCGAGAAGGACGAGCTTCTGCGGCCGATGTATCCCGCCGACATGGGTCCCTCCCGGCAGCGTTTGGCAGGCTTCCTCGCCCAGTACTGGGGTGGGCCGGCCGACTACAGCGCCGAGCGCGGTCATCCCCGACTGCGCATGCGGCACATGCCCTTCGCCATCGGCCAAGCCGAGCGGGATGCCTGGATGCGTCACATGGTTGCCTCGCTCGAAGCGGCGCAGCTGCCCGACGGTTCGCCGCTCAACCCCGACATCGCTCAGGCCATGTTCGCCCACTTCGACAACGCCGCCACCCACCTCATCAACCAGCCCGGCTGACGTCGTCCGAAACGGCGAGAACGCTGGCAGACAACTCTCAACCGCGCCGCGACCGCGGCGGCGGGGCCGGCGGCTTCTTCGAAGGCGGCGGCATCTTGGCCGACGACACCTTCCTTGACCCTCGACCGACATAAGGCCGCCTGTCGTCTCGTGCACCATTCGTCGAACGTGATCTGTCGCCTGCCATTGCTCCTCCTGCCCACTGCGTCCCTCTTGGCCCACCGTAACGGATGGGCTACGAACCTCTGAAGCGATTTATCGACGTGCGCTTCGGGCCAGTCGTAATCGAATCTGGCTGCGACCGCGGCGATCCTCGCAGCATTGACGGCTGCTGCCTTGTGCTCCGGTATTGCTCGTGGGCTAGAACGGCGGGCGATGGCTGAGACGACCAAGCCGCAAGCGCGGCAGATGTGGGAGTGCGTGGAGCGGTATCACCAGCTCTGCTACTGGGCACCCGAGGTCCGAGAGACCGCCACCGCTTCGGGGTTGAAGGGCTTCTGGATGAGCTACTTCGCGACCCGCTCGGCGCCGTTGGGACCCATGCCGGCGAGCGTTGTGGAATCGCTGTTCTTCTACTTCGCACCTGCGCGGGTTCGGCGGGCGATCCCTGATGCTTGGACGTTCTCGACGCCGTCCGAGGTGTTGGCCGCGCGCTATCAGGGCATGGATGCCGCCTTGAAACGCGAGCTGGGTAAGTCGGTCGACAGCGATCTCGTTCGCCGCAGCGCTGAGACCGTGCGGGCTGCCTGCGATGCCGCCAACCCCGTCGGGCGTGTGCTGTTCGCCGGCTGGGCGTCGCTGGACTGGCCAGACGAGCCCCACTTGGCGCTGTGGCACGGCTGCACTCTGCTGCGGGAATACCGCAGCGGCTGCCACCTGATCGCCTTGGCAGCAGCCGGACTGGACGGCTGCGAATCGGTGGTTTCCCAGGTCGCCGTCGACGAAGCGCCCCGCGAGTGGATTCAAGAAGAAGCCGGCTGGACAGAAGCTGAGGCCGCGGGCGCACACGAGCGCCTCCGACGCCGGGGCTGGGTGGATGCCGAGGGGCGGGCCACCGCTGCAGGCACCGCCGGGCGCGCCGAGGTCGAGGCCATGACCGACCGGCTCGACGACGCCCACTGGGCCGCCATCGGCGACGACGCTGCCGACGCCCTGCTCGCGGACATGGCGCCGCTCAACGCCGGGCTGCCCAAGGACGACCAGATCGACTGGCGGGAGCTCTACCCCGCCAACGCCGCCACGGGCGCCGAATAGGCCCTGAGTCGCATCAGTCTGCGCCGCGACAACGCGGACGCTCTCGGCGCAGTGCGCGCCCTGAGGGCATCTGCAAGGCTTGGCGCCATGAGTGGGCAGCTTCCCGGGCATGTTGATGACCCGGTGATGTCCCATAGCGAGTCGGTCGACATCGACGCGCCACCGAACGTGGTGTGGGAGATGGTGACGGCGCTGGATCGCTACGGCGAGTGGAGCAACGAGAACACCGGCGGGTACTGGCGCAAGGGGCCCGACGGGGTGCCGGGCACCGGGAACGTCGGCGACATGTTCGTCGGCATCAACCGGCTCGACGGCGAGGAGTGGAAGGCCCCCGTCGAGATCATCCGCCGTGTCGAGAACGAGGACTTTGCCTTCGTGACGGGCGGCCTCGAATACAACATCGTCCTGTGGCGCTACCAGCTGGCGCCGAACGGCGAGGGCACCACGTTGACCGAGACCTGGACGCTCCGCCAACTGTCCCCTCGAATGATCGAGAACGGGCAGAAGGAACTCGACTACCGGGCCGGCAATGCCCGCGCCGGCATCCGCGCCACGCTCGCAGCGATGAAGGCAGCCGCAGAGGCCTAGCGCCTCAGAGGCTGAGCGATCAGCCCGCGATGCCGACCATCTGTGACGTGGCGTGCATGTTTACCAGGCGGTCGAAGTCGACGAATTCGCTGAAGCCGTCCTCGGTGATGGTGGCCCGGTAGTCGTCCCAGCCCTGCGGGTCGCGGAAGTACAGCTCGGCCATGCCCAGGTAGGCCTCATTCGCAGGGTCCTGACTGTGGTTGACCACGTACCGCAGGCCGCCGATCTCGCCCATGACGCCTCGCACGTTCGGTGCATGGACATCGAGCCAATGCCCGTACGCGGCGTCGTAATCGATGCCGTCGCGGGCGGGCACCAGGAATGACACCTTGAAAAAACCCGAGCGCGTCAACGGGAAGGGCTCGTTGAGCGTGTTCGGCACGACGGGCAGCTCGCCGTCGATCACCACGTACTCGGTGGTTGCCCACCCCACGTACGGCTGTGCCTTCTGCTGGAACGTGTCTCGGGGCACCGTGCCGTGCGGCTCGGGCGGGTTCGGGATCGTCCGGTCGAACCAGAGCTGCGCCATGCCGTCCCACGGCACGTCCTTGCCGGGCCGCTGATCGAACAGCGTCGCGATGTACTTGGTGGCGTGGACCTTGCCCTCGGCCGCTGCCTGCGCCTGGCCGGCAATCACGTCGGGCATGTGATTCTTGAACCAGTTCGCGACCAACTCGTCACGGGTGGCTTCGGGCCGGCGCTTGATGAGGAAGATCATCTTGGCGCCGGGTGTTGCTGCGATGGCCGATGACATCGGTGCCTCCTGGGCTGCGAACCTCGGGCGGATCTCGCCCTGCGTGCCGCGATCCTGCCACTTGGCCCTGGGCCGCCGCAGCGCTGCCCCGCGAAAGCAGTGTCAGGGGCCGAGCGCCGTGACCGGCACCACCGACACGCCGTCCGGACGCCGGTAGGCATACCCGGTCGCGGTGACGACGATGAGACTGCCAGGCTCGCCGACGCGATCTGTATCGACGCGCTCGCGCAGCCGCAGCAGGCTTCGTGCCGCGGACTCGATGGCACGCTCGCCACCAAGCTTCACCTCCGCGGCGATCCAGCTTCCGTCGGCCCGCTCCACAACGGCGTCGACTTCGAGGCCGGTGTTGTCTCGGTAGTGGAACACCGACGCCCGCAACGGCTCGGCATGGATGCGCAGGTCCCTCACCACAAGCGACTCGAACAGCAGGCCAAGCAACTCCATGTCGCGCCCGAGTCGGGCCGGCCCGGCGCCGAGCGCGCCAGCAGCCAAGGAAGGGTCCACGAAGTGGCGCTTGGGCGATTTGCGCAGCCGCGAGCGCGACCGCAGGCTGACCGACCAGTGGCGCTGCTCCTCCACTACGAACAGACGCTGCAGCGATCTGAGATACGCCGCAACGGTCTCGGCGCAGATCGCCTCGCCGACTTCGGCCACGTCGGCACGCAGCGTCTCCAGCCTCGCCTCGGTTGCCACGTTGCGGGCCAGCGAGACCAGCAATCGACGCATCCGCACGGGGTCGTGACGAGGCCCTTCGAGGCTGGCAATGTCGGTGCGGCAGATCTCTTCGATCTGGTCGCGGGCGTAATCGATGGCCGCGTCGAGGTCGGCGGCTGCGGTGGCAGGCCACCCGCCTCGACAGATCATCTCGATGATGTCCGCGATGGCAACCGCCGGCCGACCTACGCCTACCTCGGTTGGTCCAGCCAGCAGTGCCTCCAGCGACGCTTCGCCGGACGAGTGGCCGAGTTCGAACAGCGACAGCGGGCGCAGTCGGAAACGCGAGACTCGCCCCACGCCCGAGTGTCGGGTCCGATCGTCGGGAGGAATCGCGGAACCGGTCAGGATGAAGTGGCCGACACCGCCCAGGTCGTCGCTGCGGCGCCGTGCCTGGTTCCAGATTCCGGGTGCGAACTGCCACTCGTCGAGCAGGACGGGCCCGGGCAGGTCGAGGATTGCCGAGGGGTTCAGTTCGGCCGCTGTGCGCGCCGCGCTGTCTACGTCAAACTGCACCACGCTCGCGGCTTGGCGCCGGGCCAATTCGGTCTTGCCGCAAGCACGCGTGCCTTCGATTACCACCATCGGCGCGGAGCGCAGACGGCTGGAGAGCATGTCGTCACCGATGCGCGAGATGTAATCCACGACAACCGTCCTAGCAGGATGATTCGGATCTTGCAATATTATTGTTTCAGATATTGCAAGATTATTGGTCAGGATTCTACAATGGATCGGCTTCGGCGATTGCAAGAGTTGTACCGCTGCAGGCGCAGCATGCCGCATCTCAAGCGGGTCGTGAGTGGTGATGCGGCAGCGCCGCCGCTGCCGGCGCAGCGGCCCGGCTCGGCTAGCCGGCCAGTTCGGTGGTGAGGGCTTCGGCCAGACGGCGGTAATCGTCGGGCTGGTTGTAGAGGTGCGCCGAGATGCGCAGCACGCGGTCGGGCGGTGCCGGCCAGGTGAACACCGGCACCTCGATGCGGTGGCGGTCGCGCAGCGCCGCCATCAGCGGGTCGAAGATCGCCGAGCCCGAGTTGCCCGCGGGCGGCAACGGCACGCTGGCGATGGCGCCGATCATGTCCGACGGTGCCGGCGGCTCGATGCCGAGGGCCTCGATGAGCACATCGCGACCGGTCAGGCAGAGCTCGCGGATTGCCGCCTTCACCCCCGGCCAGCCGCCGGGGTGCATGGCCTCGACCGCGGCCAAGGCATCGGCGATAGTCAGCCAAGCCGTCGGATCATGGGTGCCGGTCCAGTCGAACTGGGCATGCAGAAGCCCGCCCTCGGACGGCCAGCCGCCGTTGTACCCGTGGCTGATCACCGAGTGGTGCACGCCGTCACGCCGGTCGGGTCGCACCCACAGGAATGCGGCGCCTTTGGCCGAGCACATCCACTTGTGACAGTTCGCGGTGACGTACGAGGCGCCCAGCTCGGTCACATCGAAGTCGATCATGCCGGGCGCATGGGCCGCGTCGACGAGCACCCGCACATCGGGCTCAAGCTGTTCAGCGAGTTCGGCCACCGGCATGATCAGGCCCGTCGCCGAGGTGACAGCGTCGATGAGCAAGATGCGCGTGCGGTCGGTGACCGCACTGAGCACAGCGTCGACCACCTCGCTGCGGTCATGGAGCGGGAACGGAACGGCCGCTCGGGTGACCACGGCGCCGGCACGCGACGCTGACACGACCGCAGCATTCGCGCACGCGTTGTACTCGTGATCAGTCACCAGAATCTCGTCGCCGGGTGACAGGCTCGGCTCCAACGAACGCAGCACCGAGTTCACGCCCGTCGTGGCGTTCGTGACGAACACGAGTCCTGCGGGGTCGGCGCCGACGAACTCCGCCACAACCCGCCGCGTGTCGTCCAGCCGCTCCTGGTACTCGCCCTCAAGAAAGAAGCGGGTCGGGTTGGCCTCCATGCGGAAGCGGATTGCCTGCTGCGCGTCGAGCACGCTCGCAGGAGTCGCGCCGAACGAGCCGTGATTGAGATGCAGCACATCGAGGTCCAACAGCCATGCAGTCACGCAGCGCACGCTACGGCAGTGGCTCGCCGCAGCGAAGTGAAGTCGGACTGGAAGCAGGCGCGAACATGTTGACCGGACACGGGAGACGGCATGAAGAAGCTGCTCGTAGCGAATCGGGGTGAGATCGCCATTCGTGCCTTCCGGGCGGCGACCCAGCTTGGTATCCGGACGGTTGCGATCCTTCCCGTCGAGGAGGAACGCAGCGGGGCGTTGCACCGGATCAAGGCCGACGAGGCGTACGTCATCGGCACCGAGGGACGGCCCGTGCGCGCCTACCTCGATCATGAGGCCATCGTGGCCAAGGCGGCCGAGGTCGGCGCCGATGCCATCTACCCCGGCTACGGGTTCCTGTCCGAGAGCCCAGATCTCGCCGACGCCTGCGCGGCGGTCGGCATCACCTTCGTGGGGCCCAGCGCCAGGGCGCTGCGGTTGACCGGCAACAAGATGCGGGCTCGCGAGGCCGCCGAGGCAGCCGGGTTGCCGGTGCTGCGCCAGTCGCCTCCCGTCGACGATGACGCTGCCGAGGTCGACATCACGAGCGCCGCGTCAGCAATCGGCTTCCCGCTGTTCGTGAAGGCCGCATCGGGCGGGGGCGGCCGCGGCATGCGCCGCGTGGAGCGCCCTGAGAACTTGGCCGAGGCGGTCGAGGCCGCTCGCCGTGAGGCCCACAGCGCCTTCGGCGACGGCACGGTGTTTCTGGAAGAGGCCATGACCGATGTGCGCCACATCGAGGCGCAGGTGCTGGCCGACGCCGGCGGCAACGTCGTGCACCTCTACGAGCGGGACTGCTCGGTGCAGCGGCGCTTCCAGAAAGTGGTCGAGATGGCGCCCGCCCGCGACCTCGACCCAGCGGTGCGGCAGCAACTGCTCGCCGGTGCCGTCGGATTCGCGGAGGCCATCGGCTACGTCAACGCGGGCACGGTGGAGTTCTTGGTGGAGCCCAGCGGTCGGCACGTCTTCATCGAGATGAACCCGCGCATCCAGGTGGAGCACACGGTGACCGAGGAAGTCACCGACGTCGATCTCGTCGAGTCGCAGCTGCGCATCGCCGCCGGTGCCACGCTCGATGATCTGGGGCTCTCCCAGGACCGCATCAGCGTGCGCGGCGTCGCAATGCAGTGCCGGGTGACCGCCGAGAACCCCGCCAACGACTTCCGGCCTGACACCGGGCGCATCGTGGCGTACCGGCCCGCGAGCGGCGCAGGCGTGCGGCTCGACGGCTGCGTGTACCAGGGGGTGGAGATCACCCCGCACTTCGACTCGATGATCGAGAAGATCACCTGCCGCGGCCCCGATTTCGACACCGTGGTCCGGCGCATGCAGCGCACCCTGGCTGAGTACCGGGTGCGGGGCGTATCGACCAATCAGCCGTACCTGCAAGCGATCCTGGCCGACGCACAGTTCCAGTCCGATCCTGTCACCACCACCTTCATCGACGATCGGCCCGAGCTGACCGCGGCATCGGTCGGCGCCGACCGGGCCACACGGCTGCTGCGCTATCTCGCCGACGTAACCGTCCACCGGCCTCACGGACCGGCCCCGACCCATGTCGATCCCGCCACCAAGCTCGCACCCACGCCGCGCACGCCGCCCGACGGGTCCCGCCAGCGACTCGACGATCTCGGTCCTGCGGGCTTCGCTGCCGAGTTGCGGGCGGCCGGCACTGTGGCCGTCACCGACACCACGTTGCGCGATGCCCACCAATCCATCCTGGCCACCCGGCTGCGCACCATCGACCTGGTGGCCGGTGCCCGCCAGATGGCCCACCACATGCCGCAGCTGCTCAGCATGGAGTGCTGGGGCGGCGCCACCTTCGACGTGGCGCTGCGGTTCCTGCACGAGGACCCGTGGGAGCGGCTGCGGCGCGTACGTGCGGCAGCCCCCAACATCTGCACCCAGATGCTGCTGCGGGGGCGCAACACGGTGGGCTACTCGCCCTATCCCGACACGGTCGCCCACGAATTCGTGGCCGAGGCGGCCGAGTGCGGGATGGACATCTTCCGTGTGTTCGATGCGTTCAACTCCATCGACCAGATGCGGCCCGCCATCGAAGCCGTCATCGAGGCCGGCGCGGTGGCCGAGGGCACCATCTGCTACTCGGGCAACCTGTCCAGCCCCGACGAAAACCTCTACACCCTCGACTACTACCTGAGCGTCGCCGAGCAGCTCGACGCCGCCGGGGTGCACATCCTGTGCATCAAGGACATGGCGGGGCTGCTGCGCCCGGCGGCCGCGGAGGTGCTCGTGAGTGCGCTGCGGGATCGATTCGCCCAGCCAGTGCACCTGCACACCCACGACACGGGCGGCGGGCAGCTCGCGACCTACCTTGCAGCGATCGACGCCGGGGTGGATGCCATCGACGGTGCCGCCCCGCCCTTGTCGGGGATGACCTCCCAGCCGTCCATCGCCTCGATCGTGGCGATGACCGACGACACCGACCGGGCCACCGGGCTCAGTCTCAATGCGATCGGCGACATGGAGCCCTACTGGGAAGCTGTGCGGCAGGTGTACGCGCCGTTCGAAGCCGGCCTGCCGTCTCCCACGGGCACCGTCTACCGCCACGAGATTCCCGGCGGGCAGCTGTCGAACCTGCGGTCGCAGGCACGGGCGCTGGGCCTCGGGCACCGCTTCGAGGAAGTCGAGCAGCTCTATGCCGCGTGCAATGAGCTGCTCGGGCGCCCCATCAAGGTCACCCCGTCGTCGAAGGTCGTTGGCGACCTGGCGCTGCACCTCGTGGCCTCGGGCGTCTCGCCCGCCGAGCTGGCCGGCGATCCGGCCGGTGCCGACCTGCCCGACAGCGTCATCGGCTTCCTGCACGGCGAGCTCGGCACCCCGCCGGGCGGCTTCCCCGAGCCGTTCCGGACCCAGGCCACCGAGGGCCGCGACTGGGCGCCCAAGACCAAGGACCTCACCGATGACGACGTGGCGGGCCTGGCGGCCGATCGCGCCGCCACGCTGAATCGGCTGCTGTTCCCCACGCCCTCAGCGGCCCACAGCGAGAACACCCACCGCTACGGCGACCTGTCGGTGCTGCCGTCGCTGCTGTTCTGGTACGGGCTGGACCCTCACGACGACGACACTGCGGTGGTGCTCGGCCCGGGCGTACGGCTGCTGCTGGGCCTGCGGTCCATCGGCGAGCCGAACGACGAGGGCATCCGCCTGGTGAGCTTCCGGGTGAACGGCCAGCCCCGCGACATCGACACGCTCGATCGCACCGTGGCCGTCGACCGTCCCGAGCACGCTCGAGCCGACCCCAGCGTGCCGGGCCACGTGGCGGCGCCGTTCCGGGGCTCGGTGAACGTGTCGGTGTCCGAGGGCGATCAGGTGGAAGCCGGGGACACGGTTGCGGTCATCGAGGCCATGAAGATGGAGTCGTCGATCTCTGCGCCCGTCACCGGCACGGTCATCTCGGTGGCCGCCGCCTCGGGATCGCTGCTCGAACCCGGCGACCTGATCGCGGAGATACGCCCGGCAGGCCGATCGGGCAGCCCGGAGAGCGAGCACGACGGCTAGCCGGGAGAGGCACCTGCGTCCGCGCACTAGTGTTCGGAGCAGGAACCCAAGGGGTAGAACGGCGACATGACGGCAGATGGGACACAGCGGGTAGCTGACTGGACACAGCCGGGGGCTGACTGGACACAAGCGGAGGCTGAGTTCTGGGCGCCCCAACGCAATGCCGTCGACGCATCGTTCGCCATGCAGCCGGCGGTGTACGCCGACGAGGACTACTTCGCTGCTGAGCAGGAGCGGCTGTTCGGCCGCGCGTGGGTTGCAGTGGCTCTCGCTGAAGAGGTTGCGCGGCCGGGCCGGCTGCTGGTGCGCTCGGTGGGCGGACGCTCAGTCCTGCTGACCCGATCCGGTGCCGGGCTTGGCGGTTTTCTGAATTCCTGCCGCCACCGTGGCACCGAGCTGGCCGAACGCGATTGCGACATCGCCAACACGATCCGCTGCCCGTACCACCGGTGGCATTACAGCGCTGACGGGCGGCTCGTAGCGGCGCCCCTGTTCGACGAAGTGCCCCGAGACGACTTCGACATGGCCGACTACGGGCTGATTCGGGTGCGCACCGAGACCTGGGGGCCGCTCGTATTCGTCTGTCTCAACGACGACACGCCGCCGCTCGCGGAGTGGCTCGGTGATCTGGGCGACCGGCTCGCCGCCTACCAGTTCTCCGAGTGGCGCTCGACGGGTCTCGACGGGGCGGCATGCACGTTCGACGTGGCGGCCAACTGGAAGCTCATAGTGGAGAACTTCGCGGAGTACTACCACCTTCCCTGGGTGCACCCCGAGCTGGCCAAGGTGTCCCGAGTGCCCGACCACTACCGCTACCAAGGTCCCGGCATGTACTGCGGCCAGACCACCACGCCGGTGTCGGGCGACGAGCGTGACGACTGGCTGACGCTGCCCCCCGCCGCCGGACTCGACGAGTCTGATGCCGCCAGCGGCAGGTTCGTGGCCCTGTTCCCCAACGTGACCCTCGCGGTGCTGCCGAGCCACATGTTCCTGATGGTGCTCCAGCCGCTCGCCGCCGGCCGCACGCTCGAGCACTGCACGTTCCTGTTCCCGCCGGGCCCGATGACCGCGGGCGATCCGTCGGCCGAGCTGCGGGAGTCGTTCGAGACCACACGCCGCTTCTGGATCGAGGTGAACGACGAGGACATCGACATCTGCGAGCGGGCTCAGCGTGGCATCTCGCTGGGCGGCGCACCTCCCGGACCGCTGGCCCCCCGCTTCGAGGAACCGCTCAACCGCTTCCACAAGATGACCGCCGACCTGATGACGCTCCCCTCCGTCGCCGACCTGATGGTGCCGGCGGGCGACCGTCCCGGAGGCATTGACCTCTACGGCAGCGAGCCGAATCCCCTGCCGCCGGCCATCGAGTCCGCCGAACCTGCATTGTCTGGCCAGACTTCGCAGTCGTGACTGATCGCGTGCAAGCCGTCGTCATCGGCGGCGGCGTCGTGGGCGCTTCGGTGCTGTTTCACCTGACCCGCGCCGGCTGGACCGATGTGGTGCTGCTCGAACGCTCCGAGCTCACCGCAGGTTCAACGTGGCATGCCGCGGGCGGCATGCATCCCATCAACTCCGACCCCACGGTGGCCAAGCTGCAGAAGTACACGATCGAGCTGTACCGCGAGATCGAAGAGCTCTCGGGCCAAGACTGCGGCATCCACCTCACCGGCGCGGTCTTCCTGGCCGACACGGCCGAGCGCCTCGACTGGCTGCGGATGACCGACGCACGCGGCAAGTACCTCGGCATCACGTCCGAGATGATCTCGGCCGAAGAGGCCGCCCGGCTGATGCCGATCATCGACCCCAGCCAGTTCGCAGGAGCGATGTACGACTACGAGCACGGCCACGTCGATCCGACCGGCGTGACCTATGCCTACGCCAGGGCAGCGATGGCTGCCGGCGCGCAGGTCCGTCGCCGCACCTGGGCGCGGCGCATCGAGCGGACGCCCGACGGCCTGGCATGGCGCATCGGGCTGTACGACACCTCCGGGGGCAATCTCGCCGGCTCATCGGATACAGCCGGCGAGATCGACGACTGGCTGGAAGCGACTCACGTCGTCAACGCAGGAGGGCTGTGGGCACGCGAGGTGGGCCGCATGGTCGGCCTCGAGCTGCCGGTGCTCGCCATGGAGCACACCTACGTCATCACCGAGCCCATCGACGAGATCGTCGCCCACAACGAGCGCTCCGGCGCCGAGCTGATGGGTTCCATCGACTTCGGCGGCGAGATCTACACCCGCCAGGAGGGTCAAGGCCTGCTGGTGGGCACCTACGAGCAGGCGGCTGTGGCGTGGCAGCGCCAGCAGACGCCGTGGGACTTCGACAAGCGCCTGCTCACCCCCGACCTGGAACGGATCGCACCGTCGCTGGACACCGCGTTCAGGCACTTCCCGGTGCTCGCCGACGCCGGCATCGCTCGGGTGGTCAATGGACCGTTCACGTTCGCCCCCGACGGCAACCCCCTCGTCGGGCCCATCCGTGGGCTGCCGGGGTTGTGGTCTGCCTGCGGGGTGATGGCGGGACTGTCCCAAGGCGGTGGCGTCGGGCTCGCCTTGTCCAACTGGATGACCACGGGCGATCCCGGATTCGACGTGTGGGCCATGGACATCGCCAGATTCGGCGACTGGGCAACTCGCGCCTACACCGCCACCAAGGTGCGAGAGAACTACCGGCGGCGCTTCAGCATCAGCTTCCCCAACGAGTTCCTGCCCGAAGGCCGACCGCTGACCACGACATCCATCTACGAACCGCAGCGGACAGCAGGCGCCGTCTTCGGAGATGCCTACGGACTCGAGGTGCCGCTGTGGTTTGCGCCAGAACCTGGGACCGTGGAGGACGTCACGTTCGGACGCTCCAACGCATGGCCCCATGTCCGCGAGGAGGTGCTCGCCGTCCGCAACGGCGTCGGCCTCATGGAGACGTCGGGCTTCGCCAAATTCCTGGTGGAAGGGCCCCGCGCGCGGGCATGGCTCGCGCACCTCACCGCAGGCAGACTGCCGGGACCAGGGCGGATCGCGCTCGCACCGATGTGCAACGAGCAGGGCAACGTCGCCGGCGACCTCACGATCGCCTGCCTGCCGACGGCCGGGGGCGCGCCCGACGGCCCGGTCGAATCAGTGACCGGCGGCACCACGGCCAACGCTGCAGCTAGCGAACGCTTCATCGTGTTCGGCTCGGGCATCGCCGAGCGCTACTACGAGCGCTGGTTCGACGCACATCTCGAGCGTTGGGGCGGTACAGCGTCGCATCGAGCGGCGTCGCCGGCGCCCGTGCGGTATCGCACCCTCGGCGCTGCGCTGTGCGGGGTGGCCATTGCCGGGCCGGAGTCGAGGGCGCTGCTGGCCGAGGTCACCGACGCCGATGTCAGCAACGAGGCGATGCGCTTCGGCAGCTTCACGGCGATCGACGTCGGCTGGGCCCGGGCGTGGTGCGGCCGACTCAGCTACACGGGCGATCTCGGTTACGAGTTGTGGATGGACGCGGGGCAGCTTCGCTACGTGTTCGATCTGCTCGTCACCCACGGTGCGGACCGCGGACTGCGGCTGTTCGGATTGCACGCATTGGACTCTCTGCGTTTGGACAAGAGCTTCGGCAGCTGGGCACGCGAATACCGGCCCGTCTACGACCCGTTCGAGGCGAATCTGGGCCGTTTCGTGAGACTGGCCAGAGCCAGCGACGACGGGACGGACTTCGTGGGGCGCGCAGCCCTTGCCGCCAAGTACGGGCCTCGGGGTCCCCAACCGGAGCAGGACCTGCCGCCCGGCTCGATGACGCTGCGCACCTGGACGGTGCCCGGACCGGCTGATCGGACCGGTTTCGATGCGTTGGCCGACGAACCGATCTTCTGCAATGACGAGCCGGTCGGCTGGGTGACGTCGGGCGGCTATGCCCACTTCAGCGGAGTGTCCGTTGCCTTGGGCTACGTGCCGAGCGAATTGGCGCACGACGGCGTCGACTTTGAG
Source organism: Acidimicrobiia bacterium (assembly GCA_022824805.1). Taxonomy (GTDB): domain Bacteria; phylum Actinomycetota; class Acidimicrobiia; order Acidimicrobiales; family Poriferisodalaceae; genus Poriferisodalis. The sequence continues at coordinate 73,562 of JAJDZE010000066.1, forward strand.
ATCGAAATTGTGGGCGAGCGGCGGACAGCTCACCTCATCGACGGCTGCCTCTGGGATCCAGCAGGCATGGCGATGCGCCGCTGAGCACCCGACCAGCACGGGCCCGGCCAGGGTGTGCTCAGTCGAGCAACGCCCTGCTGATCACGACGTCCTGGATCTCGGTGGCGCCATCGACGTAGTGCGTCAGGCGTGAGGCGGCGAGGTGCCGGGGCAGCGGATGATCGCGCCGGCCGCCCGCTGCGCCCATCACCTGCATGCAGTCCGCCAGGCCTCGCTCGGCAACGCGAGTGGCGAACTTCTTGGCGTGTGCTGCGTGGACAGCCGCTGGTCGGCCTTCTGCCACCGCCAGCGCCGCCCGGTAGGCCAGCAGGCGGGCAGCCTCCAGGTCGGTTGCCACGTCGGCCAGCTTGAAGCGCACGCCCTGCAGGTCGGCGATGCGGCCGCCGAACGCCTGCCGCTTGCGGACGTAGTCGATGGCGGTTGCGAGGCCGGTGCGCATCATGCCGCAGCACATGGCTGCTACCAGCACCCGAGCGATGTCGATGCCTTCCATCGCGGCAACGAACCCTTCCCCGAGCGGCACCATCACATCGGCATCAGACACCCGGCACTCGTCGAAGCGGATCTCATTGGTGCCGATGCCGTGGGCGCCGATGAGTTCGTAGCCGTCGGTGCGTTCGATGCCGTGAGTGCTGCCGTCGACGAGAAACGTCATGATGCCCCGGTGCCCGGCCGCGGGGTCGGCCTGCGCGTACACCGACAGCACGTCGGCCGCCGTGCCATTGCTGACCCACGCCTTGCGGCCGTCGATGACCCACTCGTCGCCGTCGCGACGCGCCGCCGTTGTGATCTTGGCGGCATCGCTGCCGACGCCCGGCTCCGTCAGCAGGAATGCGCCGAGCCGCTCACCCGAGACCAACGGCCCCAGTGCCCGCTCCCGCATCTCCGCAGGGGCACGCCTGCTCACCGCGCCCGCCAAATTGTTATGGCACACCAGCACGAAGGCGATGGCGAAATCGACCGCGGCAACCTCTTCGAGCACCCGCGCCAAGCCGACCTGGCTCAGCCCCGAGCCGCCGTCGGCAGCAGGCACAAGCAGCCCGCACAGCCGCTGCTCGCCGGCGCTCGCGAATGCCTCGGCAGCGAAGCGCCGTTCGCGCTCCCACGATTCGGCGCGCGGTGCGACTGCCGAGCTGGCCCACGCCGCCGCCCGGTCCACCACCGCCTGATCGGCCGCACCCAACGAAGCGTCTGCCACCTCGGGCATGAGTTCGTCGGCCAGCTCCGATGGTGGCATGACGTCAAGTTCGATCGCGGCAGTGCTCATGGCCGAATCTTGCCATCCGCACGCCCCATCCATCTGGGAGCGGATTACCCAACGCGCAGCAACCGACAGAACCCCGGGGCCGAGTGGCCTGCGAGCCCCATCGCACGAGAAAGGGGCGCCAGAGCAGCAAGCGCAGCGTGATGCCGATGACCTGCGGTGCCATGCCGAGCCGTCGTACAGTTCGCCAACCGGTCGGCCGCCGGGCCGCCGGGTGCCGAGAAGGGTCCTCGAGATGAGCCCAGACCGCCCGTCCGCGCGCCAAGGCGATCGCGCCGGTGTCCAGCTCGGCATCGACGAGGCGATCGGGCGCATCGGGCGCAGGGCACGCGTCTATGTCGCACAGGGCTCGGCCACGCCGTACGGCATGCTCGCGGCCATCGACGACGCTCACGACCGCTTCGATCATCTTGAGCTCGTCAGCGCATTCCTGCTGGAAAGGCCGCAGCCGCTGGATCATCTCGGCAACCCGTTCGCTTGGACCTCGCTGCAGCCCAGCGGGGCTCTGCGCGATGCCCTCGACAGCCCGCACTTCGGCGTGGTCCCGGCTCGATATTCGGACATCACCGGCCTCGTGGGACCCGGCGGCGGGCTGGAGTCCCACATCCTGCTGTGCCAGGCCAGCCCGCCCGACGCCGACGGCCGCATGAGCCTCGGCACCGGCGTGGGAGGCCACGTCGAGCTCCTGCGGTCCACCCCGCTGGTCATCGCGCAGGTGAACCCCCAGATGCCCTACGTGCACGGCGAGGGCGAATGCCACCGCACCGATTTCGACGTGCTCGTCGAGATTGACGAACCGCTCGCGACCTTGGCGCCAGCCGTCGCCGATGAAACCGCGGAGGCGATCGCAGCGCACGTCGGCCAGTTCATCGGCGACGGCACGACGCTGCAATTCGGGATCGGCTCGATTCCCGACGCAGTGCTCTCGAGCCTCAGCGACCGCCGGCACCTCGGCCTGCACGGCGGCATGATCAACGACGCCTGCATCGACCTCATCGACAGCGGCGCAGTGGACAACCGTCACAAGGGATCGCTGGGCGACGGCGTGAGCGTGGCCGCCGAGGTGATGGGAACACGCCGCCTGTATGACTGGGTCGATCGCAACCCGGCGGTGCATCTCGCGAACGGTTCGCTGAGTCACGGCATCGAAGGCATCGCGCAGATTCGCAACTTCGTGGCGCTGCAGTCGACCGTGCAGATGGCGCTCGACGGATCAGCCAACTCAGAGGTGATCGCCGGTCGCTACATCTCCGGACCCGGCGGAGCACCCGACTTTGCATTCGGCGCCTGCGTGGCGACCGGCGGCCGGGCCATCGTGGCGATGCCGTCCACCGCCGCCCGCGGGCGAATCTCGCGCATCGTCGCCCAGCTTGAGCCGGGCGCCCCCACTACGCTGCCGGCCTACACCGCAGACATCGTGGCGACCGAGTTCGGCGCCGTGGAACTGCGGGGCCGCTCACTCGCCGAGCGCGCCGAACTGCTCATCTCGATCGCCCACCCCGACTTCCGCGACGAGCTGAGCGCTGCCCGGCGCGGCTAGCAGGCTGCTGAAATTCGGTGTTTGTGGCTGTTTGGGTGTGTGCGGGCGGGTTTGGGGGTGCCTGTTGGGGGTTCTGGTGGGCTGTGTCGGCCCGGCTGGGGTGCGTTTTAGGCGGTTTGGGTGTCGAGTTTGGCTA